>NZ_LOCO01000015.1:22761-95708 GCF_001574445.1 Marinobacter excellens LAMA 842 | reverse complement strand
AATCTGTTCGTAGAGGGTGCATTGATCCAATGTCGGCCACCATCCATCGGGTTAATCGGATGGGCTAACATTGACCAAAAACGGCAGGGAAATAAAGGGTTACCCACTAAAAGAAGTGAAGACCCATATCCATACATGCAAAGAGAGAGTTCAGGATATGGATATCCGCATCCCTATTTCACCGCAATCTACCCGCTTTCTTGATCAACTCAGGAACTTTATCCGGCTACGGGGCCTAGCCTATAAAACCGAGATAACCTACGTTTTCTGGGTTAAACGCTTTATCCGGTTCCATGGCCGAAAACACCCGAGAGCGATGGGCACTGAGGAGGTAGAGGCATTTTTGTCACATCTGGTACTGCAGGCAAATGTCAGCGTGGCTACCCAGCGAGTCGCACTGAATGCCCTGATCTTCCTGTACCGGGAGTTTCTGGGTACACCCTTGGAAGAGCTTCAGTATGAGGCAGCCAGAAAACCCAAGAAGCTGCCCGTTGTCTTCAGTCCAGATGAGGCCCGGCGGGTCATTGCCAACTTGGAAGGCGAGTATAAACTGATCGCCATGCTACTTTACGGTTCTGGTTTACGGATAAGTGAAGCGCTTCGGCTACGGATCAAAGATATCGATTTCGGGATGCAGCAGTTAATTATCCGCGAAGGCAAAGGCGGTAAAGACAGGATCACACTGCTTCCAGACCGGCTGATTGAGCCTCTCCAGAAGCAGATCCACTCAGCCCGGTTGCAGCACAAGGTGGATATCGCCCGTGGCTGTGGTTCGGTGTATATGCCGGCTGGCCTGGCCAGAAAATATCCCAGTGCCAGTCAGGAACCAGACTGGCAGTATGTATTTCCGGCACCGGATCTTTCTATTGATCCGCGTTCTGGAATACGGCGGCGCCACCACATGCTGGACCGAACGGTACAGAAGCACTTCAAGATTGCCATTCGCGCGGCGGGCATTCACAAGCCCGCCGGGAGCCACACCTTCAGGCACAGTTTTGCTACTCGGCTTCTGGAAGCAGGCTACGATTTACGCACTATCCAGAAGCTACTCGGCCATTCCGATGTCCGTACCACCGAAATCTACACCCATGTTGTCCGTAAAGGCGGCTTTGGTGTGCGCAGCCCGGTGGACGAGGCCTTTTAATAAAGCTCGTCTGTTCTGGCGGCCATAATGAAATCATTTTTGTGCAAACCGCCGATTTTGTGAGTCCACCAGCGCACGGTGGCTTTGCCCCACTCCAGCAGAATCGCGGGGTGGTGGTTTTCGGCTTCGGCCAGGTCCGCCACTTTGTTGGTGAAGGCTTGCGCTTCCACGAAGTTCTTGAAGGTGAAGACCCTGCGTAGCTGTTCCTCGCCGTCTACCATCACATCTTCCCAGTCTGGGATCACGCTCAGCAGTTCCTGCTTCTCCTGGCCGGTCACTTTCGGTGCGTCTGAACGGCAGGCTTCACAGGCGTGTTGGCTCAGTTTTGTCATGGCTGTTTCTCCTCTCCTGGTTACTGTGTCCAGCGTGGGTGGCGTGAGCGGTTTTATCAAGTGGGTAGTTGAAATTCCGCCCCCACAATAATACTGTATATATAAACAGTGTTCAGAGATTTCCCCATGAGTGACCTTCTCAGCAGTCTTCTGCAGGATGCCCGCGTATGGCAGGGCCACAAGCACAGAAAAACTACGCAGCCAGCAGAGCCGACAGGCTATCAGGTTCTGGACAATCAACTGGGTGGCCTTGGTTGGCCCCGGGGCGCGTTGAGCGAATGCCTGCTGGATGCCCTCGGCATTGGTGAGTTGCACCTTGTTTTGCCATTAATGCAGCGCTTGTCTGAGCAGGGCAAGACCGTTTTCTGGCTGAACCCGCCGCACACGCCCTATGCCCCTGCCCTGGCCCGGGAAGGCGTGAATCTGGACCATCTGGTGGTGATCAACACAGACGATCAGGGCGATTTCCTGTGGACACTTGAGAACTGCCTTCGCTCACCGGTAACCGGGCTGGTGCTCGCCTGGCCTGGCAAGCTTGCCAGCCGGGATATCCGGCGGCTACAGCTGGCATCAGAAGCCGGCGGCAATGTGTGTGTGCTGTTCCGTAGCCGCCGGCAGGCGGATCAAAACTCACCTGCGGCTTTGCGCCTGGAACTGGTGCCAGGGGATCATCAGGACCTCAAAGTAAACATCATCAAGCGCCGTGGCAGCTGGCCTGGCCAACGTTGTTCCCTGGCGTTAGGGCACCGGGCAGACATCACCACTCAGGATTCATCCCGTGTGGTTCAGGGGCCGTGGCCCCGTTCACAAGGGTAAGCTGTATGCTCTGGCTTTACCTGCACTTCCCGCATTTGCTGCTGGACCACATCCACCGGAATCAGCCATCCACAGGAGCCCTGGCGATTGTGGATGGCGCCGGGCATACCGTGGTTCAGGCCTGCCCAAACGCCAGGGATTTTGGTATTGAAGCCGGTATGCGCCTGAAGACTGCCCTGGGCCTGGCACCAGAACTGAGCATCATGCGTACCGAAGCCAGGCAGGAAGCCTGGCTGTTGGAAGACCAGGCGCGCTGGCTATACCGCTATGCAGCACACATTACCCTCTCACCGCCAGACGGTATCTGGGCAGAAGTCAGCAGCCTGCAGAAACTGTATGGCGGTTTGCCTTCTATCTGGCAAACCGTGGAGCAGGCGCTGGCCGAACGTAAACTGACCGCCTGGGTCGCCATTGGCCATACGCCCCAGGCCGCACAGTTACTGGCCCGGGCCGGCAAAGGGGAATACACGGCAGACAAACACCACATTCTTGCATCGGTGGGAAGCCTGCCCTTGCCGGCCGCAGGGTTTGATGAAAAGTCCTGCACCCGCTTACAACGCCTGGGGCTGAACACCCTGGCAGAGGTGTTTGCCCTGCCCCCCACAGAGCTGGCCCGGCGACTGTCACCAGAACTGCTGGCCATGGTCCAGAAAATCCAGGGCACCCGGCCAGACCCAAAAGCCCCCTGGCAACCACCCCACAGTTTCCGGCAAAAAGCCGACTTCATTCACGAAGTGGAGCACACCGAGGGGCTGCTGTTCTCACTACAGCGGATTCTGTCAGAACTGGAGGAAGACCTGTGCTGGCGCCAGCAAGACACGGATACCCTGTTACTGATTCTGCAGCACCGGCATCAGCAAGCCACCCGTTTACGCATTCGCACTACCGGGCCGGAACACCGGGCCGAGATGTTTCTGAAACTGATACGCCTGAAGCTGGACCAACCCCCCTTGAGCGCACCGGTCACCGGCCTGATTCTGGCAGTCAAACGCTTCACCGGCCGGGAAGCCCCGTTAGGCCGGGATCTGTTGGGCGAAACGGAAGACCTGGACGAAGCCTGGCACACGCTGATCAGCCGCCTGCAGGCACGCCTGGGCGAACAGTCCCTGAAACGGCTTGCGGCCAGGGCTGATCACCGGCCCGAGTGTGCCTGGTCTGCCAGCAATCCGGGCAAACCCGGTAAACCCCGGCCACAGGCTTCAGTGACCCTGCCCCGGCGCCCCTTGTGGCTCCTGAAGGCTCCCCGGCCTCTGGCTCAGCCCCCGGAGACCTGGCATTCCGGCCCGGAGCGCATCAGCGGTGGCTGGTGGGATGGCCAGCGGGTTCACCGGGATTACTACATCGCCCAGTTGCCGGGCGGCGAACTGGCCTGGGTGTTCCGGGACGTTCAGGGTGGCTGGTTCATACACGGATGGTTTGGCTGATGACTACCGGCTACGCAGAGTTGTTCTGCTTCAGCAATTTCACTTTTCTGACCGGGGCTTCACACCCCCACGAGCTGGCCGAACGTGCCCTGGAACTGGGCTACAACGCTATCGCCATCACCGATGCCTGCTCCGTTGCCGGCATTCCCAGAGCCTGGGCCGCCCTGAAAGACAGCCCGGTAAAGCTGATTACCGGCAGCTGGTTTGAACTGGAGGATGCTCCGGCCGGTGCGGCCATGCCCCGCTTCATCCTGCTGGCCCAGTCCCGCAAGGGCTACGGCCAGCTGTGCCAGTTGATCACCATCGGCCGGCGCCGGGCAGAAAAAGGCCAATATCAGCTGTTTACCAGAGATATCGAAACCCACGAGCTGGATAACTGCCTCTGCCTGTGGTTACCACCGGCATCGTCGGCTGCCAGCTACGAGCAAGCCGAGGCTTGTGGTGAATGGTTGCAACGTTTGTTTGAACAACGCCTGCGCATTGCCGCTACCCGCACCCTGGAAGCGGGCGAAGAGCAACAGCTGGCTCGCGTACGTAAGCTGGCCGAGCAGTTTAAGCTTGCCATTGCCGCAACCGGCGAAGTACACATGCACGCCAGGGAGCGCCAGCCCCTGCAAGATGTACTCACTGCCCTGCGCCATCACTCCACGGTCGAAAACGCCGGCCACTGCCTGTTCCAGAACGGCGAGCGTTACCTGCGGCCGCTCCCGGTACTGCAACGCCTGTTCCCCCAGGCCTGGCTTCAGGAAACCGTCAACATTGCCAACAGCTGCCGTTTCGAGCCCGGCAGCCTGCGCTATGAATACCCGCCTGACCTTGTACCGAAGGGCGAAACCCCGGCGGCCTACCTCCAACGCCTGACCCGGGACGGCGAACGCCGCCGCTACCCCGAGGGCACGCCTATGAAGGTGCAGGCATTAATCCGCAAAGAGCTGGGTCTGATCTCGGAGCTCAACTATGAGCATTACTTCCTCACCATCCACGACATCGTGGCCTTTGCTCGCAGCCGCGGTATCTTGTGCCAGGGGCGAGGATCGGCCGCCAACTCGGCCGTCTGTTACTGCCTGGGCATCACCGAAGTGAACCCCGCCAAGGTGGAGCTGCTGTTCGAACGTTTCATCTCGAAAGACCGGGACGAGCCACCGGACATCGATGTGGATTTTGAGCACCAACGGCGGGAAGAAGTCATCCAGTACATCTATCAACGTTATGGCCGGGAACGGGCGGCCCTGGCGGCAACGGTTATCCGCTACCGCCCCCGAAGCGCCATCCGCGATGTCGGCAAGGCGCTGGGATTCGATACAGCTCTGGTAGAAAAACTGCTCGATGGCATCGACTGGCGCGACAAGGCCACCAACTGGCGGCAGCAGATTCTGGATAAAGGGCTCACCCGAAACCCGAAAGTAGCAGAGCAGTTCTTTACCCTGGTCAACACGATACTGGGTTTCCCCCGGCACCTGTCCCAGCATGTGGGAGGGTTTGTGATCAGTGCCGGACCATTGGCTGAACTGGTGCCGGTAGAAAACGCCGCCATGGAAGGTCGTACCGTGATCCAATGGGACAAAGACGACCTGGAAAGCCTGGGATTGATGAAGGTGGATGTACTGGCCCTGGGCATGCTCACCGCCATCCGCAAGGCGCTGGAATTGATCAGCGAGGAAAAGGGCCAAACCTTCACCATTCAGGATGTGCCCCAGGAAGATCCGGCCACCTACGCCATGCTACAAAAAGGCGACAGCATCGGCGTGTTCCAGGTGGAATCCCGGGCCCAGATCAACATGCTCCCGCGTCTGAAACCGGAAACCTGGTATGACCTGGTGATTGAAGTGGCCATCGTCCGCCCCGGCCCTATTCAGGGCGACATGGTGCACCCTTACCTGCGCCGAAAACACGGCCTGGAAGCGGTGGACTACCCGAACGACGCCGTCCGCCAGGTACTGGAACGTACCCTGGGTGTGCCGATCTTCCAGGAACAGGTCATCAAACTGGCCATGGTGGCGGCAGGCTTCAGTGCCGGCGAAGCCGATAAACTGCGCCGCGCCATGGCCGCCTGGAAATCCCACGGCGACCTCACCCCGTTCCGGGACAAACTGATCAGCGGCATGCTGGAACGGGGCCACGATCCGGACTTCGCCGAACGCTTATACCAGCAAATCTGCGGTTTCGGCGGCTACGGCTTCCCGGAATCCCACGCCGCCAGCTTCGCCTTGCTGGTGTACGTCTCCGCCTGGATCAAACGCCACCACCCGGCCGCCTTCTACTGCGCCCTACTCAACAGCCAGCCCATGGGGTTCTACTCCCCCAGCCAGTTGGTACAGGATGCCCAGCGCCACCAGGTAACCGTGCTGCCACCGGATGTGAACCACAGCGCTTGGGAACACACCCTGCAAGGCAAGGAAAAACACCTGCGCCTCGGCCTCAGAATCATACAGGGCCTGTCCTCCAGCGGTGCCGAACGCATTCACCAGAACCGCCCCGCAAACGGCTACCAAAGCGCCACCGAACTGCGCACCCGCGCGGGCCTCAACCAACGCGACATGGAACTCCTCGCCGGCGCCAACGCCATGCCCGGCTTCACCAGCAACCGCCACCAGGCTTACTGGCAGTTACTCGAACACGAAGAACCGGCAGAACTCTTCGCCAACGAAACCATGGCCGATTACACCCCGGAGCCCTGCCACCTGCTCCCCGAACCCACCGAAGGCCAGAACGTACTGGCCGACTACAGCAGCCAGGGCTTAACCCTACAAAGGCACCCCCTCGCCCTGCTCCGCGAACAAGGCCACCTGCGCTACTGCCTCACCGCCGACCAACTCAGAACCACCCGCCCCGGCATCCCCGTACAAGTCGCCGGCCTCGTCACCGGCCGCCAACGCCCCGGCACCGCCTCTGGCGTCACCTTCGTCACCCTCGAAGACGAAACCGGCAACATCAATGTCGTCGTCTGGCTAGACACCGCCCGCCGCCAACGAAAACCGTTACTCACCGCCCGGTTGTTACACGTAAAGGGGATTATCGAAAAGGAGGGAGATATCGTTCATATCATGGCCGGAAAGCTGTCTGACCTGAGCCATCTGATTAACGCGTTACCGGTCAGTTCCAGAGATTTTCACTGAACAGCTGGGAACGACCACCACAATGCAAACTTTCCCGCACTCTTAAGGCTGACAACTCGGAGCCCAAGCGCCACATGGATGTGCCGAAGGAGCGTTTTTTGGAAAGCCCTGCCACCCTGCTGCCAGCACCAAACTAGCAGGCTACAAAAAAGAAAACCCCGCCGAAGCAGGGTTCTCTCAATACAGCAGCGAACAACAATCAGCCAAGCAGCTTGATCATCACACCCGCTGCAACCGCAGAGCCGATAACACCAGCCACATTCGGGCCCATCGCGTGCATCAGCAGGAAGTTCTGCGGGTTCGCCTCCAGGCCAACCTTATTGGACACCCGCGCCGCCATCGGCACCGCAGACACCCCGGCAGAACCAATCAACGGGTTGATCGCTTCCTTGGTCACCTTATTCATCAACTTGGCCATCAAGATACCGGCAGCGGTACCAACCGCAAAGGCCACCATGCCCAGCACCAGGATACCCAGAGTCTGGCCATCCAGGAACTTGTCCGCCACCAGCTTGGCGCCAACAGACAGCCCCAGGAAGATGGTCACAATGTTGATCAGCGCGTTCTGGGCCGTGTCGCTCAAACGCTCGACCACGCCACACTCACGCATCAGGTTACCGAAGCAGAACATACCCAGCAGCGGAGCCGCATCCGGCAGGAACAGAACCACCGCGATCAGTACCACGATCGGGAAGATGATCTTCTCTTTCTTGCTCACCGGGCGCAACTGCGACATCTTGATGGCGCGCTCTTTCTGGGTGGTCAGCGCCTTCATGATCGGCGGCTGGATCATCGGCACCAACGCCATGTAGGCGTAGGCAGAGACCGCGATAGCACCCAGCAGATGCGGAGCCAGAACGCTTGATACGTAGATCGACGTCGGGCCATCCGCACCACCGATAATACCGATGGCCGCTGCTTCACGAATGGTGAACTCAAGAACACCGGTCCAGTCCAGCAGCGCCGCACCAATCACGGTACCGAAGATACCGAACTGAGCGGCGGCACCAAGCAGCAGCGTCTTGGGGTTAGCCAGCAAGGGGCCAAAATCGGTCATCGCGCCAACGCCCATGAAGATCAGCAGCGGGCCAATGGTAGAACCGATAATCACCATGTAGAAGCTGTGCAGCATCCCGTGGCTGTAACCAAGGCTTTGAGCGATGGAATCCGCAGCACTCACCGTGCCGTAGCCAGCCGACTCATAGGCTTCCTTGAAGGCCGCCTTTACCTCAGGGGTAACTGTCTGGCCAGCCTGATAGGCTACATCTAGTGTGCTCGCCAAAGCCGCATACACTTCCGGCTTCGCGAAATGGATGGCGTTCTCGGCCGCAGACAGGGCAAGCCCTGCCTCCGGAATATTCGCCAGGATGCCACCGAACCCAATGGGTACCAGAAGCAATGGCTCAAACTTCTTGTTGATCGCAAGATAGAGAAGCACAAGGCCAACGATGATCATCACCACCTGGCCCGGCTCTATGTTGAACAGGCCACTACCTGTCCACAACGTCAATAACTTTTCCATGGAATGCTGGCCCTTATGCGATTGTCAGCATTTCATCATCAACGGAGACGGCGTCCCCCTCCTTGATGAAGACTTCACCGATGGTACCGGCCTTGGGTGCGCGCACCTCGGTTTCCATTTTCATGGCTTCGAGGATAATCAGCACGTCGCCCTCTTCCACGGTATCACCCGGAGAAACGTGAACCTTCCAGATGTTACCGCCCAGAGGCGCCACCACAGGCTCGCCCTCACCGGCAGCCGGAGCTGCAGCAGCGGCAGGCGCAGAGGCGCCACCCTGGCCTTCAATCTGGCTGATCTCACCACCTTCGTTAACAGCAACCACGTACTTCTTGCCGTTAACTTCTACGGTGTAAGTCTCAGGGCCAGCGGCCTTTTTGGCGGGGGCAACGTCATCGGCACTCGGTACCGGCTCAAATGCATCCGGATTACCGCGGTTTTCCAGGAACTTCAGGCCAATCTGCGGGAACAAGGCGTAAGTCAGAACGTCATCAACTTCCTGCTCGGCCAGTTTGATGCCCTTCTCTTTGGCGATGTCCTTCAGCTCAGCGGTCAGCTTGTCCATTTCCGGTTCAAGCACATCCGCCGGGCGGCAGGTCATCACTTCCTTGCCATCCAGAACACGATCCTGCAATTCTTTGTTCATGGGTGCCGGCGCTGCGCCGTACTCACCCTTCAGGATCGCAGCCGTTTCCTTGGAGATCGACTTGTAACGCTCGCCGGTCAGAACATTCAGTACCGCCTGGGTACCGACAATCTGAGAGGTTGGGGTCACCAGCGGGATGAAGCCCAGGTCTTCGCGAACCTTGGGAATTTCTTCCAGAACCTGATCAAACTTGTCGCTGGCGTTCTGCTCACGCAACTGGTTTTCCATGTTGGTCAGCATGCCGCCCGGCACCTGGGCAATCAGGATGCGGGAATCGGTTCCACGGAGGCTGCCTTCAAATTTGGCGTACTTCTTACGCACTTCGCGGAAATAAGCGGCAATTTCTTCCAGCAGGTTCAGGTCCAGGCCGGTGTCACGGTCGGTACCTTCCAGAATGGCCACGACTGCCTCAGTGGGCGAGTGGCCGTAGGTCATACTCATGGAGGAGATTGCGGTGTCCACGTTATCAATGCCGGCTTCCGCAGCCTTGATGGCGGTGGCGGTAGACATGCCGGTGGTGGCGTGGCACTGCATGTGGATCGGGATATCCAGCTCTTTCTTCAGACGACTGACCAGCTCATACGCTACGTAGGGCTTGAGAATGCCCGCCATGTCTTTGATCGCGATGGAATCGGCACCCATGTCGGCCACTTCTTTCGCAAGCTCTACCCACATGTCGACGGTATGCACGGGGCTGGTGGTGTAGGCAATGGTGCCCTGGGCATGCTTGCCGGTCTTGCGAACGGCTTTGATGGCACGGTCCATGTTACGAGGATCGTTCATCGCGTCGAAGATACGGAACACGTCGACGCCATTTTCAGCGGCGCGCTCACAGAAACGGTCAACCACATCATCCGCGTAATGGCGATAGCCCAACAGGTTCTGACCACGCAACAGCATCTGCTGTTGGGTGTTGGGCATGGCTTTTTTCAGCTCGCGGATGCGCTCCCATGGGTCTTCGCCCAGGTAACGGATACAGGAATCAAAGGTAGCACCACCCCAGGACTCCAGAGACCAGAAACCGACTTTGTCGAGTTTCTCGGCAATGGGCAGCATGTCATCAAGCCGCATACGGGTGGCAAGCAGGGATTGGTGGGCGTCACGCAGAATTACGTCCGTAATCCCCAGCGGTTTCTTGGTATCAGTCATCGTGTCAGCCTTCTGTTAAAAGGTTCTAATCGTGCAACGGGTCACTTCTTGTGGCGTGCCCGGTATTGTGCAATCGCCTTCTTGATGGCCTCGGCGGTGTCAGGATCAACCGACGCGGGCGCCTTCGGCTTGGCACGTGGCGTTTTGGCCGGGGTTGCCGGCTCTGGCGGCGCAAACCGTCCAATGAGTTTGGACATGAGCAGTGTCGCGAATACCAGAACAACCAGGAACGCGAACACAAAGCCCATACCAGCAATCATCAACTCGACGGCTTGTGACATCAGCTCATTCATATCGAATAGCTACCTGTATTGATTTGTGTGATTTCCCCGCTTCGCCGCCTTCAGCCGTCAGACCAAAGTCTAATGGCTGGAACGAACAAATCGGGAGGCAAAATCCTGCGTAATTTACCGTTTTCATTGATCAGGAGCAACCTGAAGTAAACATTTCTATAGGGACTTTCCGAGCTTCCTGGCCTGATCTGACACTCACCCGACCGGTCTTCAACAACCGGAATCAAGCATAACGAACCCTGATTTTGCGGCCTTTGACCTTTCCTTTCTCAAGCCGAGCCAAAGCTTTATCTGCCCAGGCTTCATCAACGGCCACAAAACACTGGAAATCGAACAGATCTATTTTTCCCACTGCCGTACCCGGAATACCCGCATCCCCGGTCAAAGCGCCCAACACGTCGCCAGGGCGCACTTTGTCTTTTCGACCACCGGCCAGGCACAGGGTTTTCATGGCCGGGCGAACCGGGCGTAACGTTTGCGCCAGCAGGCTTTCGGAATCGCCCCAGACAACAGACTCACCCCGGGCTGATTCAAGCCGCGAGACTTTATGGCCCTGGCTGGGCGCACACAGCGTAATCGCGTGCCCCTGTTCACCTGCACGCCCGGTACGGCCAATGCGATGGGTGTGAACTTCCGGGTCGCGGGCAGGCTCGGCATTGATCACCAGGGGCAACGCTTTGATATCCAGGCCACGAGCAGCCACGTCGGTGGCGACCATGACCGTGCAGCTCTGATTGGCGAATTTGACCAATGTGCTATCCCTGTCTTTCTGCTCGAGATCCCCATGCAGTGACATAGCCGCAAAACCGAGTGCCTCAAGCTCCTGCGCCAGCTCGTCGCAGTCCCGCTTGGTTGTACAGAAAACCAGAGACGACACCGGCTGATAATGAGACAACAGGGCTGCAACTGCGCGAACTTTCTGGTCTGGCGATATTTCGTAGAACACCTCAGAAATACTGCTGGTAGCGTCTTCTGCCTCGATCCTGACGTCCACCGGCTCAACCTGGAAGCGCTCGCTCATGGCCCGGATCGGTTCTGGCCAGGTTGCGGAAAACAGGAGGGTTTGTCGGGCGGCCGGCGTTTGCTCAAGAATGGACAACACCACCTCTTCAAACCCCATATCCAGCATTCGGTCTGCTTCGTCCAACACCAGCGTGTTCACGCGGTCCAGGGTCAGCGTACCCTTGCGCAGGTGGTCATCAACCCTGCCCGGCGTGCCTACCACGATATGGGCGCCATGACTGAGCGAGCCGATCTGGGGCCCTATGGGAACACCCCCACAAAGCGTGAGCACTTTCACGTTGTCTTGTGCCCGCGCCAGCTCTCTCAAAGCCTTGGCCACCTGGTCAGCCAGTTCCCGGGTCGGGCATAACACCAGCGCCTGCACCGCAAACTGTTTTGGTTTCAGTCGTTCCAACAACGGAATGCCGAATGCAGCCGTCTTGCCACTGCCGGTCTGCGCCATGGCAATCACATCCTTGCCGGCCAGCGCTGGTGGCAATGCCTTGACCTGTATGCCTGTCGGCTGCTCAAAACCCAACCGCTGCAGATTTGCCTGCATGGCCTGAGAAAGCCCCAGCTCTTTAAAAGAAGACATAGAAAAATCCACGAGGTAAATGTTTGTGGGTTATTGCGGGAATAACGTCGGCGTATACTAGAGGTTCATAATATGCAGTTTATCACGAATCCACGGAGTCACTGATGGCGTCTTTGCAGGAACAACTACTCAAGGCCGGACTGGCCGACGAAAAGAAAGCCAAAAGCATACGAAACGAAAAACGTAAGCAACGCAAGCAGCAACCCAAAGGTGCAGTCCAGGTGAATGAAGCCGAGGAACGCGCTCGCCAAGCCCGCCTTGAAAAGGCCGAGCGTGACCGCCAGCTGAATCTGGAACGGCAAAAGGAGGCGGAAAAGAAAGCCATTCAGGCTCAGATTCGGCAACTGATTGAAACCAACCGGCTGGACCGCAGCCGGGGCGAAACGTCTTACCAGTTTGTCGACGGAAAGAAGATCAAGAAAATTCTGGTGGATGACACCATGGTTGACCAGCTCTCCCGTGGCCGGCTTGCGATTGTGGCAATTGGCGACAACTACGAAGTGGTCCCGGACAAAGTAGCCCGCAAGATTATGGAGCGAGACGAAACCGCCGTGATTTCGATGCACGATCGCAAGCAGGATGATGCCGGAGAGGACGACCCTTACGCGGGGTATGAGATTCCGGATGATTTAATGTGGTGAAAGCAAAACGCCCCAACTTGTGAGGTATACAAGCTGAGGCGTTTTGATCTTTATTTGGCGCGGCTGGGAGGATTATTCGGGCCTACGGCCCTTACCCCTTCGGGGCCGTCGTCGCGCTGCTCCGACGTTCCTCAGCACACTGCGTGTGCTTCGGTCGAACCTCTTTCGGTTCAAATTCTCCCAGCTATACAAAGCAAAACGCCTCAGCTTGTGAGGTATACAAGCTGAGGCGTTCTGATCTTTATTTGGCGCGGCTGGGAGGATTCGAACCTCCGACCGCCTGGTTCGTAGCCAGGTACTCTATCCAGCTGAGCTACAGCCGCTTAAAACAGGTTTGCGATAGTGGCGCGGCTGGGAGGATTCGAACCTCCGACCGCCTGGTTCGTAGCCAGGTACTCTATCCAGCTGAGCTACAGCCGCGCATCTTTCGCATTGGTTGAATGCTGATTCAACCTGTTCTCGTTTCCCAAAAGGAAATGGCGGAGAGGGAGGGATTCGAACCCTCGGTACGATTGCTCGTACGGTTCCTTAGCAGGGAACTGGTTTCAGCCACTCACCCACCTCTCCTTGAGAACGGGGCGTATACTACCATAATTTTTCTGTTTTCATAGGGTTGACACGAGTTTTTTCTACTCGATTTTCCCCACCATCAAAAAAGCCGCTCAGGTTTCCCGTGAGCGGCTTTTTATTGATCAACGATTGCCCGGTTCCGGCTCGTCTGAGCCTTTTTCGGACTGAATCCGCTGATAGATTTCTTCACGGTGAACCGCGACGTCTTTGGGCGCGTTAACACCGATACGTACCTGGTTCCCCTTCACTCCCAGAACGGTAACGGTAATCTCGTCACCGATCATCAGAGTTTCGCCAACACGGCGGGTCAAAATCAACATATCCCTTTCTCCCTATTCCAAACCAACCTGTTCCGACAACAGAATGTTGTACTTATAGCTTTTATAAAGAGATCACCGATCATACTAAAGACGCAATAATACTTATACCCCTTCGCATCTCGATAGCTATTATCAATGACTCAAAAAGGCGCGCTTGCGAGCATCCTGCTGTTAAGCGCCCTCGTCCACCCCGGCCTGATCCAGCTCGAATGCACTGTGCAGTGCACGAACCGCCAGCTCGAGATACTTCTCATCGATCACCACCGAAATCTTGATTTCCGAGGTGGAGATCATCTGAATATTAATACCTTCTTTGGACAGCGCCTCAAACATTTTAGTTGCCACGCCAGCATGCGAGCGCATGCCTACGCCCACAATGCTCACTTTCGCAATCTTGCTGTCGCCACCCACTTCGCCAGCGCCAATTTCGCTGGAGATACCACGCAGAACTTCCTGGGCCCGTTTGAAGTCGTTACGGTGAACAGTGAAGGTGAACGCGGTTTTATTATCTTCGCCCACGTTCTGCACAATCATGTCCACTTCAATATTGGCATCGCTGACCGGCTTCAGAATCCGCAGGGCGCTGCCCGGGGTATCGGGTACACCGGAAATGGTCAGTTTGGCTTCATCACGATTGAAAGCAATGCCGGAAACAACCGGTTGTTCCATGGCGTTCTCATCCTCAAAAGTAATCAGGGTGCCCTCACCTTCCTGGAAGCTGGAAAGCACTCTTAATGGAACATTGTATTTACCTGCAAATTCGACGGCGCGAATCTGGAGCACTTTCGAGCCCAGGCTGGCCATCTCGAGCATTTCTTCAAATGTAATACGATCGAGCCGGCGAGCGCTGTCTACCACCCGCGGGTCGGTTGTATAAACACCGTCCACATCCGTGTAGATCTGACACTCGTCAGCCTTCAGGGCAGCCGCCAGTGCCACCGCGGTAGTGTCTGAACCACCGCGACCGAGCGTAGTGATGTTGCCGTGCTCATCAATACCCTGGAAGCCCGCAACAACCACTACCCGGCCGGCTTCCAGATCTTCACGCATGCGCTGCTCATCAATCTGCTTGATCCGCGCCTTGGTGTGACTGCTATCCGTCAGGATCCGCACCTGTGAGCCGGTGTAAGACCGGGCATCACAGCCACGCTTCTGCAGCGCCATAGACAACAACGCGATGGTCACCTGCTCACCGGTAGACACCAGTACGTCCATTTCCCGGGGTACCGGATCTTCCATAATGTCGTTGGCCAGGGCGATCAGCCGGTTGGTTTCTCCGCTCATGGCCGAGACCACAACCACCACATCGTGCCCGCCTTTACGGAACTGACACACTTTGTCAGCCACCGCCTCAATCCGCTCGGTTGTACCAACGGACGTACCACCAAATTTCTGAACCAACAGAGCCATGTTTTGCCAAACTCCGAACCGAGGACTCAAAGCGGAACACCGATTGCCCGCCCATCAAATAAAGCGGGCGGAATTATAAACCTCCGCCCGCGTCCAAAAACAGTTGCTTAACCGATATTTTGTTCAACCCAGGCCGGAACACCTGCCAGGGCATCCGCCAGCTTGGACGGGTCGTTACCGCCACCCTGTGCCATATCCGGGCGGCCACCACCTTTACCGTCCACTTGCGCCGCCAGATGCTTCATCAGATCACCCGCTTTAATACGACCAGTGGCAGACTTGGTAACCCCGGCAACCAGGGTAACCTTGCCGTCGTCAACAGTGGCCAGAACCACCACACCTTCGCCCAGCTTATTCTTCAACTGGTCGGCGGTTTCCATCAGCGCCTTGCGATCAGCACCTTCCAGCTCTGCCGCGACGACTTTTAGTCCCGCCACCTCTACAGCATTTCCAGCAAGATCACTGCCTGCGGAACTGGCGAGCTTGGCTTTCAGAGTATCAACGTCTTTTTCAAGCTGGCGGTTGCGGTCGAGGACCTGCTGAACCTTGTCCACGACGGTCTCACGGGTGCCTTTAACCAGGCGGGCCGTTTCGCGCAGGGTTCGTTCAGTGGCGTCCAGCCATTCCAACGCGCCAAACCCGGTCACCGCCTCAATGCGGCGAACACCGGAGGAGATACCGCTCTCCGAGGTAATCCTGAACAGACCAATATCACCGGTGCGAGACACGTGAGTGCCACCACAAAGCTCAACGGAGTAGCTGTCGATCCCCATGCTCAACACGCGCACCACATCGCCATACTTCTCACCGAACAGAGCCATGGCACCTTTCTCTTTGGCGGACTCCATGTCGGTCACGTCAACCTGAACCGGCGTATTCTCCAGAACCTGTTCGTTTACCTGACGCTCAATCTCTTTCAACTGTTCCGGTGTAACGGCTTCAAAATGGGAAAAATCGAAACGCAATTTGTCCGGGTCAACCAGTGAGCCCTTCTGGGTGACATGCTCCCCCAGAACCTTGCGCAGCGCTGCGTGCAGGAGGTGCGTGGCGGAATGGTTGCGTTTGGTGCGCTCACGGCGGGCGTGATCAATGCGGGCGTCTACCTCTAGGCCCGGGAACAACTCGCCCTCTACCAGTGTGCCCACGTGCAGGTGGTTGTCGCCTTCCTTGCGGGTATCGGTTACCTGGAAGCGACCACCGCTCCAGGTCAGCAGGCCGGTATCACCCACCTGGCCGCCGGATTCCGCATAGAACGGCGTTCGCTCCAGCACCACCACACACTCGTCCCCGGCCTCGGCGGTTTTCTCTTCACCGTTGACCAGAACCGTCCGGATGCGCTCATGGCCGTCAATATGATCGTAGCCGGTGAACTCGGTCTTGCCGTCAATGGTGATGCCGGCGGCGTTGTAATCGATGCCGAACTTGCTGGCCGCGCGGGCACGGTCACGCTGGGCGTCCATGGCCTTTTCGTAGCCTTCGTAGTCCAGGGTCAGGCCACGCTCACGGGCGATGTCGTTGGTCAGGTCCACCGGGAAGCCGTAGGTGTCATACAGGGTAAACACGGTTTCACCAGGAATTTCCGTACCCTTCAGTTCGGCGATGTCCTGCTCCAGCAGACGCAACCCCTTGTCCAGGGTCTTGGCGAATTGCTCTTCTTCCTGCAACAGCACCTTTTCGATCTGTTTGCGGCTGCTGACCAGTTGTGGGTAGGCCTCGCCCATCAATTCCACCAGGGCGCCGGTCAGTTTGTAGAAGAACGGCTGGGTTGCGCCCAGCTTGTTACCGTGACGGGCTGCACGGCGGATGATTCGGCGCAGTACAAAGCCACGACCTTCGTTTGAGGGCATCACACCATCGGCAATCAGGAAAGCGCAGGAGCGAATGTGGTCTGCCACCACCCGCAGCGACGCTTCGGTGGTCGCCGCACCGCCCAGAATCTCGGAAGCCGCCTTGAGCAAATCCTGGAACAGGTCAATCTCATAGTTGCTGTGAACGCCCTGCAGCACAGCCGCAATCCGCTCCAGCCCCATGCCTGTGTCTACCGAAGGCTTGGGCAGGTTCAACATCTCGCCATCGGCGGTGCGGTTGTATTGCATGAACACCACGTTCCAGATCTCGATGTAGCGGTCGCCGTCTTCTTCGGGGCTTCCGGGAGGTCCGCCCGCCACATCCGGGCCGTGGTCGTAGAAAATTTCGGTGCAAGGACCACAAGGGCCAGTATCGCCCATCTGCCAGAAGTTGTCGGAAGCGTAGCGGCCGCCTTTGTTGTCACCAATGCGAATAATCCGCTCAGCCGGAACACCTACTTCTTTGTTCCAGATATCAAAGGCTTCGTCGTCTTCGGCGTACACAGTTACCCAGAGCTTTTCCTGGGGCAGGTTCAGGTGCTGCTCACCGGTCAGGAAGGTCCAGGCAAAATTGATGGCTTCACGCTTGAAGTAATCGCCAAAGCTGAAGTTACCCAGCATTTCGAAGAACGTGTGGTGGCGGGCGGTGTAGCCAACGTTTTCCAGGTCGTTGTGTTTACCACCGGCGCGCACACACTTCTGGGATGAGGTCGCCCGGGTGTAGTCGCGTTCTTCCCGGCCAAGGAAGGCATCCTTGAACTGGTTCATGCCAGCGTTGGTAAACAGCAGTGTAGGATCGTCTGCCGGCACCAGTGAACTGCTCGGCACAATGGTGTGACCCTGCTGCTTGAAATATTCCAGAAACGCCTGTCGCAACTCTGCGGTTTTCATAGACCTTTGATACCTTTCGACCTTTAACACCTTGCCTGAAACCCGCCGGAATAGCCGGCAAGTCCGCGATTGAAATACGAATACTTACATGCGTGTGCAAATCCGCTACTCTAGCACACGCCGAGAACAGGAAAAACGTGAAACCTCACAGGAGACTCCATGCCCCGACGCTTTCATAACGCCGAGGAACTTTTACCGCCAGCCACCGCACTGAAGCGAGCCCTGGCCATTATCTACGATGGATTGATCAGTATCGCCGTGCTGCTGGTAGCCACCTGGGCTTACACCATGATTGCAGGCTGGATAACCGGCTGGGAACAGTACGAACAGATGGCCGAGGCAGGCGAACTCGAGGGCGGCCCGGGCCTCACCTTCACCCTGTTCCTGGTGCTCTACCTGTTCTTCGCCTATTTCTGGACCCGTATCGGCCAAACCCTGGGCATGCAGGTGTGGCGCATTCGAATCGAGAACCTGGATGGCACGTCCGTCAGTTGGACCCAGGCCTTGCTCCGTTATGGCAGCGCTGCGGCAGTCATCGTGTTGACCATGATCGCCGCCTACTACGTAGGCTCCCTTACGCTCCTGCTCACCGTGCCCGCTGTGATCGCCCTGTTCTACCCGATCAACGGTTTGTCGCTGACCGATCGCGCATCCAACAGCGTGGTTGTGGCCGTGCCCGCACCAGACAAATCAAAAACCGCCAAAAACAAAAAGTAATGCGCCCGGGCCGGCCATCTCAGCCGGCCCGCCGCATCAACACAGCCCCCACCAAAGCGTTTACCAGAATCGGCACCAGTACCGCCAAGAGCGGATTAAACCCGTATACCATGCTCATGGGCCCCAACAAATCCTGCATGTACTTGAACAACAGGCCCACCAGCAGGCCGGTGAACACGCGGAACCCCATGGTCACAGAGCGCAACGGGCCGAAGATGAAGGAAATGGCCACCAACACCATCACCGCCGTACCCAGCGGCATCAACGCCTTTTTCCAGAACGCAAGCCAATAACGGGCAGCCGTCAACCCCTGCTCTCCCAGATAGGTGGCATAAGTGTACAGGCCGGCCATGGAAAGATTTTCTGGTTTGACGATCAACACACTCAGCACTTCCGGAGACAGCCCGGTCTCCCAGCGCAAAACGGCATGCTCATTGCGAAGGGTGCGTTCTTCCTCAATGCGCGTGGACACCACCTTCTCCAGCAACCAGTGATCGCCCTGGAAAATCGCCCTTTCAGCAAAGCTGGACACCTCCAGCTGCCGGTCGTCTCCAAAACGGAACAAAGATACGCCGTGCAATACGCCGTTTGGTTGAACGGCATTCAGGTGCATGAACGTGTTCCCCTCCCGGTGCCAGACACCATGGGCCGACGCGACATTCCTGCTCGCCCCCAGAGCCACCGCTTTGTCGCTCTGCGCCATGCGCTCCGTGGTCGGCGCAACGTATTCACCGATGGCCAGCCCCAGCACCACAACAACCAGGGCCGGCTTCATCGCCGACCAGACAATCCGGCGAATGGAAACACCGGCAGCCCGGATAACCGTCAGCTCCGAAGAACTGGCCATGGCACCCAACCCAACCAGGCACCCCATGAAAGCACCCAGCGGCAGGTAATCGTATATTCGCCTTGGCAAGGTCAGAAATACATACCAGAGCGCCTGCAGGGTCTGGTAATCGTTGCGGGTGTCGTCCAGTTCCGCAATAAAGGCGAAGATCACGTCCAGTGACAACACCACCATCATTACCAGGAACATCGCACCGCCCACGGTGCGCATGACGTAGCCATCAATTCTACGCATGGGCACGGGCCTCCTTTTCCAGGCGCCGCTTATAAAGCCAGGCTGGGCCAAACTGCAACCAAAGCCCGAGCGCCAGGAAAATCACATGCACCCATAACATGCCTATCCACTCCGGCACCTTGCCATCCGCCAGGGCGTCCCGCGCAACGATCAGCAACCCGAGGTAGGTGATATAAACCAGCATCGCCGGTAGTAGATGGAAGAAACGGCCCTGGCGGGGGTTGACCCGACTCAACCGAACCGCCAGCAGGGTCACGATGGGTACAATCAATGGCAGTGAAAAACGCCAATGCAACAGCGCTCGGTCTTCCGGATCGTCCGATTGCCAAAGCGCCTTCGTGCTGATGCCTTCCTCCAGTTCCCGGCTACCTGCCTCACCGCCCATCACCTTCAGGCCATAAGCCTCAAACCGGGTAACGTTGTAATCCAGGTTACCCGGCCGCCCCTGAAAACGCCCGCCATTCTCCAGAATCAGAAACCGACTGCCGGTTTCCTGATCAATCAGCTGAGAGCCAGACTCGGCAGTAATCAAGGTCACCCCTTGGCCATTTCGGTCGTACTCAGCAATAAACACTCCCTGGAGCTGTCGCTTGTCATCGCTCAAAGCCTCGGTATAGGTAACCCGGCTACCGGATGTAAAATCCTGGAAACGCCCCGGCGCCAGCATCTCGAACTCTGTTGCGGTGCGCGCTTCGTTGAAGATAGCCTCCACCTGCTTCATACCCCACGGCGACACATACAGGCTCATGCTGGCCACAACCAGCATCACCGGTACACAGCCAATCAGGGTCTTCGCCAGCAACTGCCTGTCGCTGACACCGCAGGCAAACAACACCGTCATTTCACTTTCAAGGTACATCCGCCCGTAAGCCAGCAGAATGCCGATAAACAACCCCAGAGGCAGAATCAGCTCCAGGAATCCCGGAAAGCGGTAGGCCATGATGGAAAACAGAACGCCGGCGGGAATCTCGCCTTCTGCGGCATTGCCCAGGTACTTGATAAAGCGCCCACTCATAAACACCAGCAACAGGATGCCGGAAACGGCAACCATGCTGACCATGATCTGGCGAATGAGGTAACGGAAAACGATGTTCAAATCAGTCTCTCTGGCAGCGCCGAAGCGTGAGATGGTCGATAACGGAAACTGCGGGTATTCTATGTAACCTTGGCGATGAATGACAGTATAAGCCTGACACGATAAAGCCATCGTAACGATACAAGCCTGCCGCTTGATTAATAGAGCTTTTGCCCCAATCCTATTGGCATCGGATGAACAACGCCTACCACATTCAACAAAGCACAACCTGACAACGGGAGTTGCCATGAATTTCAGCCTGAGCAGCAAAGCCATCACCGCCACCAAAACCGATTGCCTGGTTATCGCGGTGCCTGAGAAGGGCGAGTGGCCGGAAACCACAAAAGCAGCAGACGAAGCACTGGGAGGGCTGATCAAGCAACTTGAAAAAGCAGGCGACCTGACTGGCAAGAACGCGTCTGTAAACACCCTGCCCCTGGTCGACCAACCATGGCAGCGTGTGATTGTGGTCGGCACCGGCAAAGACAGCGACCGCACGCCAGCCAACTTTCGCAAGGCACTGATCGCCATGATGGGCGCCCTGAAAGACGGCCCATCCAAGAGCGCACTGATCTGCCTGGCCGACACCAGCCTGCAGGGCGAGGACGCCGTCAGCTCCGAAGAAGCCCGCCTGAACCTGATCGGGCGTATTCTGGAAGACCAGCTCTACACCTTCACCGAGTTCAAGAGTGAAAAGCCAGCTGCCCGTAAACTCAAAAAGGTGGTGGTGCAGGCCTCCGGTTCCGCCAAAGCCTTGAAAGACGCCTTCAACCAGGGCCTGGCGACCGGGCGCGGCATGAACTACACCAAAGATCTGGGCAACACCCCACCCAACATCTGCCATCCGGTCTGGCTGGCCGAGCAGGCCAAGAGCATGGCCAAGGAATACGACTGCATCAAGACCGAAGTGCTTGATGAAAAGCAGATGGAAAAGCTGGGCATGAACACCATCCTGGCCGTGGGCAAAGGCTCCAAACAGCCCCCGCGCCTGATCGTGATGGAATACCGTGGCGGCAAAGCCAAAGACAAACCCTACGTATTGGTGGGTAAAGGCATCACCTTCGACACCGGTGGCATCAGCCTCAAGCCCGGCGAAGGCATGGATGAAATGAAATACGACATGGGCGGTTCCGCCAGCGTATTCGGCACCATGAAAGTGCTGGCCGAAACCAAACCCAAGATCAACGTGGTTGCCGTAATCGCCGCTGCCGAAAACATGCCGGACGGCGGCGCCTCCCGCCCCGGCGACATTGTCACCACCCTGAGCGGCATGACCGTTGAAATCCTCAACACCGACGCCGAAGGCCGCCTGGTGCTGTGCGACGCCCTCACCTACGTAAAAAAATTCGACCCGGAAGCCGTGGTCGACATGGCCACCCTCACCGGCGCCTGCATCATTGCTTTGGGTAACCAGGCCACCGGCCTGCTGTCCAATAACGACGAACTGGCGCACGAACTGCTGGCCGCTGGCGAGCGCACCGGCGACCGCGCCTGGCGCCTGCCGCTGTGGGACGAATACCAGAGCCAGCTCGACAGCAACTTCGCTGACATGGCCAACATCGGTGGCCGCCCGGCTGGTACCATCACCGCGGCCTGCTTCCTGAGCCGCTTCGCCAAAGACTACCGCTGGGCCCACCTGGACATCGCCGGCACCGCCTGGAACTCCGGCAAAGCCAAAGGCGCCACCGGCCGCCCGGTCCCCCTGCTTGTCGACTACCTGATGACCCATGCAGGATAACCAGCCAACCCCACCGGAACCCGGCAGCCCAGCTGCCGGCCCCTCCGGCCGGGACGACCAGAACCAGCGCTACTGGTTCCACATCCTCGCCCAGAACACCCCAGCCGCCCGCAACCTCCACGCCGCCAAACTCGTGGACAAAGCCTGGCAGCAGGGCGACCGCGTATGCATCCTCTGCGACACCGAAGACCAGGCCAAAGAACTCGACGACCTGCTGTGGAACATCGCCCCCGATGCCTTCATCCCCCACAGCATCGCCAAAGACCCAACCACCCCCTGCTCCGACCCAGTAGGCATCCTGCTCTACCCACCGGCCGCCACGGACTGGGATACCGTTATCGTGCTGTCCTCGACACTGCCGGAAGATGCTGACCACTACAGGCGGCTGGCCTTGGTTGCCCACAATGATCCGGCGGTGCTAAACCAGGCTCGGGGGCATTACAAGCAGCTGCGGACGATGGGGATTGAGGCGCGGGTGCATGATATGCGGCGGCGGTGATTGTTTTTTGCCACTAAATCCGCGAAAGGACACGAAAGGAAAAAGATTTTTGCCACGGACGCTCACGGACCGACACGGACAAAAAACGAAAAGCTAAACTCACCAGCGAACAGCACAAAGTCAAATCTGTGGGGTTGGGGGTAGGCTTTCCAAAAATCTCGTAGGCCATGGATGGCCGAAGCGAAGCGCCACAGGGATGTGCCGCAAGGAGCGTTTTTTGGAAAGCCTACCCACAACCCCACACGGCACCAAATCAGCAGGCTAGGTTTCACAGAGGTTCGCCGCATCAACAGCGACCATGTATAATCGGCCAATTCAAAATTTCCCTATGTGAATCAACCAAAACGGTCACTGCATAATCCCATGGAAAAAACCTACCAGCCAGAAAACATCGAGCGCCAGTGGTACGAAAACTGGGAATCCAAAGGCTATTTCCGCCCCAGCGGCGAAGGCGACTCCTACAGCATCGCCATCCCGCCACCCAACGTGACCGGCAGCCTGCACATGGGCCATGCGTTCCAGCACACCATCATGGACACCCTCACCCGCTTCAAACGCATGCAGGGCCGTAACGCACTGTGGACCGTCGGCACCGACCACGCCGGCATCGCCACCCAGATGGTCGTCGAGCGCAAACTGGCCGCAGAAGAAGACAAAACCCGCCACGACCTGGGCCGGGAAGAATTCATCAAGCGCATCTGGGACTGGAAAGAACACTCCGGCGGCACCATCACCCGCCAGATCCGCCGCCTCGGCAACTCCGTCGACTGGGACAACGAACGCTTCACCATGGACGACGGCTTCTACAAAGCCGTGCAGGAAGTGTTTATCCGCCTGTACGACGAAGGCCTGGTGTACCGCGGCAAGCGGCTGGTGAACTGGGACCCGAAACTGCACACCGCCATCTCCGACCTTGAAGTAGAGAACAAGGAAGAAAAAGGCTACTTCTGGCACCTGCGCTACCCACTGGCTGACGGCCAGAAAACCCAGGACGGCAAAGACTACGTGATCGTGGCCACCACGCGCCCGGAAACCATGCTGGGCGACACCGCCGTGGCCGTCCACCCGGACGACGAACGCTACCAGCACCTGATCGGCCAGCACGTACTGTTGCCGCTGGTAAACCGCCGCATCCCCATCGTGGCCGACCACCACGCGGACCCGGAAAAAGGCTCCGGCTGCGTGAAGATCACCCCGGCCCACGACTTCAACGACTACGCCGTAGGCAAGCGCAACAACCTGCCAATGATCAACGTCCTGACCCAGGATGCCAACATCCGCGATGTGGCCGAAGTCTTCAATGCCGACGGCACCGAGAATTCCGAAATCAACAGCGCCCTGCCGGCCGCCTACGCCGGCCTCAGCCGGGAAGCGGCCCGCAAGCAGATTGTCGCCGACATGGAACTGGCGGGCCTGGTCGAGAAGATCGAAGACCACGTACTGAGCGTGCCCCGCGGCGATCGCTCCGGCCTGATCATTGAACCGATGCTGACCGACCAGTGGTTTGCCGATGCCAAGACCCTGGCCAAACCGGCTATTGAAGCGGTGGAAGATGGCCGCATCCAGTTCGTGCCCAAACAGTACGAAAACATGTACTTCGCCTGGATGCGCGACATCCAGGACTGGTGTATCTCCCGTCAGCTCTGGTGGGGCCACCGGATTCCGGCCTGGTATGACGCCGACGGCAATATTTACGTAGGCCGGAGCGAGGCTGAGGTGCGCAGCAAGCACCAGCTTTCGGACACACTGGAACTCAAGCAGGACGACGATGTACTGGACACCTGGTTTAGCTCCGCCCTGTGGACTTTCGGCACCCTGGGCTGGCCGGAAATCACCGAACGCCTGAAAACCTTCCACCCCACCGACGTGCTGGTGACTGGTTTCGACATCATCTTCTTCTGGGTTGCCCGGATGATCATGATGACCATGCACTTCATGAAGAACGAAGACGGCACCCCACAGGTACCCTTTAAAACCGTTTACGTGACCGGCCTGATCCGGGACGAGCACGGCGACAAGATGTCCAAGTCCAAGGGCAACGTGATCGACCCGCTGGATATGATCGACGGCATTAGCCTGCCGGATCTGCTGCAAAAACGTACCGGCAACCTGATGCAGCCGAAGCTGGCCGAGAAAATCGGTAAGCGCACCGAGAAAGAATTCCCGGAAGGTATCGCGGCCCATGGCACCGACGCCCTGCGCTTTACCCTGGCGGCCATGGCCACCACCGGCCGAGACATCAACTGGGACATGAAGCGCCTGGAAGGCTACCGCAACTTCTGTAACAAACTGTGGAACGCTGCCCGCTACGTACTGATGAACACCGAAGGCGAAGACTGCGGCGTGAACGACGAGCCGGTGGAGCTGTCCCTGGCCGACCGCTGGATCATCAGCCAGCTGCAGCACTGCGAGCAGGAAGTGATCCGCCACCTGGACCAGTACCGCTTCGACCTGGCCGCCTACGCCCTGTACGAGTTCATCTGGAACGAATACTGTGACTGGTACCTGGAACTGTCCAAGCCGGCCCTGAGCGACGACAACGCCAGTGCCGAGGCCAAGCGCGGCACCCGCCGCACCCTGGTTCGCGTCCTGGAAGCTGTACTTCGCCTGGCACACCCGATGATGCCGTTCATCACCGAGGAAATCTGGCAGCGCATTGCCCCGCTGGCCGGCAAACAGGGCGACAGCATCATGCTGCAGCCGTACCCGCAGCCGGATACCAGCAAGCAGGATGCCGCCGTGGCCGCCGATATCGAATGGCTCAAGGGCGTGATCGTGGCCGTACGCAACATCCGTGGCGAGATGAACATCTCCCCGGCCAAACAGGTTCCGGTGCTGCTGAAAGGCGGCAATGCTGATGATGAACGCCGCCTGAACGACAACCGCCAATTCCTGATGTCCCTGGCCAAGCTGGAGAAACTGGAATGGTTTGAAGGCGACAAGGCCCCCATGAGCGCCACCCAGCTGGTGGGCGAAATGGAAGTGCTGGTGCCCATGGCCGGCCTGATTGACAAGGATGCCGAACTCAAGCGCCTGGACAAGGAACTGGAACGCCTGAACAAGGAAATCGGCCGCCTGGAAGGCAAGCTGAACAACGAGAAGTTTACCGCCAAGGCCCCGGCCGAAGTGGTCGAGAAAGAGCAGGAGAAGCTGAAGGATGCGCAAGGCAGCCTGCAACGGCTCAGCGCACAACGGGCTGAAATCGAGGCCATGTAAGGCCATGATTGCCATCCTCGGCGCCGGCTCTCTGGGCCGGCTCTGGGCCGCAACGCTACCTGCCGGGCAGGTAGCGTTTGTGCCCCGCCCGGGCCAGGCGCCCGAACCCGCCCGCTACCGTTTTCAACCCCTCGTAGGCGAATCCTTCAGCGTCACTGTTCCCTGGCTGCAGCGCGGTCAGTCACCTGAATTGTTGTTGGTGACCACCAAAGCCGGCGATACCCTCGAAGCCCTCAAAGCTGCCCTGCCCTCTATTGCCAGTTCGACACCCATTGTGTTGTTCCAGAACGGCCTGGGCAGCCAACAGCAGGTTGCCGCAACCTGGCCGCAACGCCCGGTGCTGGCAGCCTCCACCACCGAAGGCGCCAACCGGCCCGAGCAAGGCCTGACCGTTCACGCGGGCTGCGGCGCTACCTGGGTAGGTGCTTTAAACCCTACCGGGCAACCCCTGGTGAACCGGGTTGCGCAGCAGCTTGCCGAGAGCCGCCTTGAGGTTCACCCTGAACAGGACATACTTGGCCGACTCTGGCAGAAACTGGTAATCAATGCCGGCATCAACGCCTTTACCGCCGTACTGGATTGCCCCAACGGCGAGATACTGGAGCGACCGTTTTACCAACGGTGGATTACCCCCTTGTGCAGGGAAATCAGCCACCTGCTGGCTGCCGTCGGGCAACCGGAACACACGCCGGAAGCCCTGCGCGAAAGCATTGAGGCGGTCGCCCGCAGAACCGCCACCAACACCTCCTCCATGCGCGCGGATGTGCTGGCAGGTCGCCCCAAGGAAATCGACTTCATCAACGGTTACCTGGCCAGGCTTGGCCAACTGCACGGCATTGCAACACCGGTGAACCAAATGCTCACCGAACGGGTACAACAACTGAACTGATCACTTATTCAGGGAGCAAACACATGGGCAACCGCCTGTCGAAAATCTACACTCGCACCGGTGACGACGGCTCTACCGGGCTGGCCGATGGCAACCGCATCGCCAAGAATGCCCAGCGCGTGGAAGCCATGGGCATGGCGGATGAACTCAACTGCCACATCGGAGTGTTGATTGAAACGCTACCAGCCGGTGACGGCCTGATCGAGACGTTCCGGCGGATTCAGCACCACCTGTTTGATCTTGGCGGCGAGTTCGCAATTCCTGGCAGCAAGGTCATCAGCGACGACCACATTGATTGGCTGGAACAGACCCTGGATGAGCATAATGCCGACTTGCCGCCATTGAAGAACTTCATTCTGCCCGGAGGTTGCCCTGCCGCCGCACAATGCCATCTGGCCCGGGCCGTTTGCCGTCGCGCAGAGCGCGTGGTGGTAGCGCTGGGCCACGAAGATTCCATCAATACTGCGTCCCGCCACTATCTGAACCGGCTGTCTGACCTGCTGTTTGTCATTGCCCGCGTGCTGGCCCGCCGGGATGGCAGCCAGGAAATTCTCTGGGAACAAAAAAAATCCGGCCTCTGAGGGCCGGATTTTTCTGATCAAAGGCACCTGCCTTATACCTTGAACGCCTCTACCAGCCGCTGAAGCGATGCCGTCAGCTCAGACATCTGGCGGGACGACGCCAGCGTCTCCTCGGCGTTGGACGCGGTGCTCTGCCCCAACTCGCCGATACGCTCCACGTTGGCGTTGACGTTCTTGGCCACCGCAGACTGCTCTTCTGCAGCCTGGGCAATCTGGTGGCTCATATCCACAATCTCAGATATGCCCGAAGCAATGCGGTCCAGCGCTTCTGTCACCTCACCGGATTTCTGAACCGTTTGCTCCGTGGCATCGTGGCTGGAGGTCATGGCCGAGACCGCTTCTTTAACACCACCCTGCAGGCGGGAGATCATGCCTTCAATCTCTTCGGTCGATTTGTGGGTGCGCTGAGACAGTGAGCGCACCTCATCAGCCACCACCGCAAAACCGCGCCCCTGTTCACCGGCCCGGGCCGCTTCAATGGCCGCGTTCAGAGCCAACAGGTTGGTCTGCTCGGCTATGGCCTTGATCTCGACCAATACCTGGCTGATGTTGTCGCTGTCTGAACTGACCCTGTTTATCACCGCTACCGCACCAGCGATTTCTTCCGCAAGACGGTTAATAGTTTGCACAGTAGCCGCCACAACCTGTCGGCCCGTCTCGGTATCACGCTCTGCGCTACCGGCGCTGTCCGCTACCCGATGGGCACTCTCAGTCACCTCGTTGACCGCCTCCACCATCTGCCCCATGGCTTCGTTTATCTGGCCGGTCTCTTCCATCTGGCGGGCAACCGCTTCACTGTTGGCTGCTGCAGTCTCGTTAACCCTCACCGCCTGACTGTCAACATCATTCGTGGTCCCGCTGACAGAGCGGATCAGTTCGGCAATCCGGTCCGTCATATTATTGAATTCGGTGGTCAGCTCGCCCAGCTCATCACGATTGTTAAGCTGGATGTGCGCCGTCATATCACCAGCGGCGACGCTGCGAGCCGCCTCACTAAACCGGTTGATGGCGGTTCTTACTGACATAAAGAAGCCGATGTAGAGGTACACCACAAGAAGCATCACGCCGATCAGAGCCCCTACAATCAACCTGCGCTGGCCGGTCTCCCGCTGCAGTCGCTGTTCAAGGTTGCCAGAAACCACACTGAAAATGCTGTCATTGAGTGAATCGTAGTAGTCCAGCTGGGAGGATACGGTGGCGTCAAATTCCTGCCAGGGCTGTTCCAGACGCATCGGGGTGATGATGTTCAGGTCCAGCTGCTCGCGCAGCGCCATCAGGCTTTCATCGACCCGCGTCACAGCGCCGCCGGCTCTGCCTGAAAGTTTGGGAGAGGTTTCAACCGCAACCGACAAGGCAGGCGACAACAGGGAGCTGCGGTTGGTCAGCTGGTCATAGATTTCATTCAAAATCTCGCTCAGGTTATAACCCACCTGGCCATCCACCAGGGCAAAGATACCGTAAGATCGGGCCCTGCCAACAACGGTCCTCGCCTCAGGCAGCGCATTACGCACCAGCCCAAGCAGCAACAAATTTTCCCGCGAGGCGTCTTGTCCAAGTCCCGAAATTTCAATCGTAGCCGGCAACAGGGCCAGCACCTTCTGAACAAACTCGTGGTAATACTTGAACTGAGGGTCTATGTTGCCCTGGTAGTTGTCGTCCTGTTTCAGTTGCTCCCACTCCGCCTGCAAGGCCAGAACCTGATCCTTCCAGGAACCAGAGGTATCGAACGAGCGGTTGTTCCCCGCAAGGTCTGAAAGCAGGCCATCAATCAGCTCGGCAGCCTCACCTGCCTTACCCAGGAGTTCGTCTTCATCCTTGAGCACACCCGGCGCCTGGTAGTCGCGGTAAGCCATAGACGAAGACAACAGCTGGTCTACCTTGCGAAGTTCGGCAAGGCCCTCGATACCGCGAGTCATGGTTTGAACGGATTGATTGAGGCTGGAAATAACCAACCACGACAGGACAATGATCGGGCCCAGGAACAAGATGCTGATTAGGCTGAACTTGTAGACCATGGGCAACCGATTCATCAGGCTAACAGCTGGATTGATCAAATATTTCACGGCGCCCTCTCGCTGATTCTAATAACTGAATCTTTATTCTTTGTTTGATTATCGCCCAAGGTCGGAAAAACTTAATCACCTTTAAGTGTTATTCTGTAATGTTTTATGACACTCCTCAGACCACCCCGGCAATGACCAGCAATGCAGCAACGCAGATCCACACCAGCATGCTCCGGTTCAACAATCCCCGTATGGCCGCCAGGCTACGCCCGCCAAAACTTGTCCACTCATCCGGGTGCAACCGCGCAAACTGGGCTGGATCAAGCGCATAACCGGTTAACGACCCGTTTGCGGAAATCATGAGGACTTCCGAGGTTTTTCTTCCAAAACCGGGCAGGACTTTCTTCGCCTCCTTCGACCAGCCCGCGAGATCACCGGCCAGCCCCAGCGTGCAGGACAGTAGGCGAGCAGGAATCCAGCTGGCCAGGTTGGCCAGAGTCCGGAATCGGGCGCGGGCCGCTTGCTGCGGCCATTGCTCAGACAACGCCACCAGGCCTCGGGCAACCAGGGCAGCACCTATTCCACCCACCACATACCAGAAAGCCACCAGGAAGAACCGCTCGAAAACCCCGATCACCAGAGCCTTGGATAACGACAGATGCATGGCCTCTGGTGACAGCGCGGCGCCCCGCTCTTCCGGTGGCAACCGGTTCTGGATATGTCGCCAGGCAGCCTGCATGTCGCCCCGACTCCAGGCTTCCGAATAGTCACGTAACTGATGCCGCCAACCCGGCGCGCCCATCAGCAACACCAGCACGATCAGCTCCAGCGGATAGGCCGCCAGCCTGAATCCATACCATTCCAGTAAACACACAACGCCCACCAACACCAGTCCGGGCAGCAGAATCCAGATCAGCCCGGAGGTAATGGCATCCTCCTTTCCGGCCTGAATTTTCGCGCCCCGGTGAAACCAGGCACGCCAAAGCACGTCGCCATCAAGCCGGTTCCGGCTATCCAGCTGACGCCGAATAAGGTAGGCCAAAAGAAACACGACAAACACCATTCAGGCGATCTCCTCATGGGCCAACAGCCGGGAAAAATACCGCCAGTCGAACGCTGGACCAGGGTCAGTTTTCCGGCCAGGCGCAATATCGCTGTGGCCGGTAATGCGCTCGGTGCTGATTTCGGGCCAGGCCATCATGGTCAACCGCGCCATGTCTGCGAGTGTCCGGTACTGTTCGGGCGTATAGGGAACATCGTCTGCCCCCTCCAGTTCGATACCGATAGAGAAATCGTTGCACTCTTCCTGGCCGTCAAAACAGGACCGGCCGGCATGCCAGGCCCGGTCCAAACAACTGACAAACTGCACCACTGAACCATCGCGACGCACCAGGGCATGAGCGGAGACCTGCATGGCGGCGATGGATTCAAAATAGGGATGGGCGGCTGGGTCAAGCCGGTTGCAGAAAAAGTCTTCAATCTCCGTTCCCCCGAATTGCCCGGGAGGCAGGCTGATGTTGTGAACCACCAGCAGGGAAATGGCAGAGCCCTCAGGCCTTGCACCAAAATTCGGCGAGGGCACCCATCGGCTGCCAGGGTAACGGCCGGTCAGCCTTAACTGTTCAGCCTGGCTGGAGAGGGAGTCGTTGTTATGCTTGTTGTCTTGATTGAAAGGGTCAGAGATTGGCAAGGCGTATCCACTGTCGCTTTATGATGTTCAATCGATTGAATCATAAAGCGACGGTGGATGCTATGGATGGAACGGTGCGGATTCGCGCCTTCAATCCTTTCGACTATGGCGAAGGTTATCGATGATGGATTCCAGCGCCCGGTCAAAAATCAGGCCGTCGTCCAGAAGCGTAATAACGCCGTCCTGCAGCGCCACCGCCAGATCATCCCGATGGTACTCTGCCACCTTGGCGCCGCTGCGATTGACAAAAATGTACTTGCCGGTTGCCTTTATGAAGGCCGCCAGTTTGCAGCGAACACGGGTATCATCGCGCACCATCTCGATCCACGAGCCAACCCTGAGCTGATCTGCCCGGGCCAACCATTCCGCCGCAACAACCGAGGCAGACGGCGCTTCTTCAGCAGCCACCGGCGCTTCCGTTGCCGGCTGCGCGTCACTTTGAACGCTCTCCGCCACGACCGGTTCGGTTTCAGATTGCGCGATTTCCTCTGGGGCACCGGCATCCACCTGAGGTTCCGGTGGCGCCAGCATTTGCTCCGGCTGATCCAGCTCCTCTTCGGCCAGGGCAGGGTCTTCCGGCGCCTTCTCGACATCACTGACCGGAGCTGTTACCAGTTTCTGGAAAACATCAACATGAGCCAATTCCAGGTCACGAATGGCAGCGTCGGTTGAGAACGGGTCCCAGGAAATTTCCTGCAAAGCACTGCGAAGGTCCTCGACCACCTCCGGTATTGCTCGAAGCAGCTCAGAGCGGGTTTCATCCGATACCGGCCTTGGGTCCACACTCCAGATCAGTCGCTCGGTTACCGCGCAGGCGGATTGCCACTGCTCGCTTTCTTCGCCCTGACGCAGTACCACCCATTGCAGGTAACGAGTCCAGGGCTCGCTGAGAATCTGCATCACCGCAGCTGGTATTTCACGGCCGGCTGTTTCTTCCTGAATGAGGTTGATGGCCGCCTGGCTTGCACGTTCCTGGCGAGCCCGACCTTCCTCAGCGTCCCGAAGACGCTGCTCAACCAGCTCACGACGGCGCCGGTCCAGATCCATAAAGTGCCCGAAATCCTTGAGCAACTCCTCGAACAATTCGACATTGTCGGTGAACTCATTCAGGACACGATCAACCACTTCTTCAATTTTTTCCCGGAGCGGGTCCCGCATGCCCTGGCGCTTTTCGGACCAGCCAATGGCCGACAGTGCGAGTTCATTCAACAATTTGCGAACCGGATGACCGCCACGATTGAAGAAATTACGATCGCTCAGGGCAACCTTCAGGACCGGAATCTGCAAGCGCCCGATCAGCGCCTTCATCACCGGATGTAATTGCCGATCTTCCAGTATGAAATCAAACAGCATCGAGACGAGATTGACGACATCGCCGTCCACCTGGCCCAAAGTAGCTTTCTTGCCGCCCGGCTCCTGCAGGACCGAGACAATCTGCTGGCGCAATGGCACCACTTCTGCCCCGGATACCTGGGTGAGAGAACCTTGCAGATCACTGAGCCGGGCCATCAACCCGCCAGTATCGAGTGTCACGCCACCCGCGGGCAGGCCGCCCGCGGCGGACGATGTCTCTCCCTGATGCAGCAGCGCACTCAATTCCGAAAACGTGGGGAAACTGGCAGCACCACTCGCCCCGTGCTCGGCACCTGCCTGCCCTGGCGACAAAGCCGGGGCTCCAGCCTGTGGCACCGGCCTCTTCGGCTGGGGCGACGAACCGCCGACAGGTGCCCGGCGCATATCTGGCAACACGCCTTCGGCTACCAGGGTTTTATTGGCCTGGTCATACAGGGCTGCAAGCTTATCCACCAGCAGGCGCTCAAAAAGCTTGAGTACAACCAGCTTGGCACGAATATCGATATCCAGGTCAGAACAGGCCTCGGCAATTCCGCCACAGATAACCTCGGGGCTCAGGGGCATCTGATCATCAGACATCTGAATCTCGGGCATCAGGTGGCGCACGCGAGCGGCCAGCATCCGGACCGGCTCCTGGTAACGATTGCGCAGCTTGGTCACCAGGTTATCAATGGCGACCTGTTGCTCGAGTTCGGAGTGATCCAAAAGGCTCAGAGAATCCTGATCGACTTCCTCAAGGGCAGAACCGGAGTGCGAGGGTTTGAAGCGCCCAAAGTCATTGAAGGCCTGGCTGACATACTGAAGCATCGAGACCGCCATGGATTTGCGGCGCAGTCTGAGCTCCCGCATGGCATCGAAATACGCTGTCTGGTCCTGATTAGAGCCAGCCCGATCCGCAAGGGCGAACAGGCTGTCGTCTGCCTGCTCGAAGAAAGACCCCAGCACAGATTTCAGAGACTGACCGGATGCGTCACGTAACCGTATAAGAGCAGGCGGAAGCGAAAACCGGCCCACCGGTTTCTGGCCGGATAAATGGACAACCTTGTTATCGTGCGCCATGGAGATGCTCCGGTGTTGATCGGCAATATCGCTGGGAATTTCTATTAATGACATGATACGGCCGATCATCGTCACCTTGTGTCAGAATTTGTCACCTTTTGTGTAACAACGACCTGCGTCACATTTTAGCAGTTATTGGCCAGGGCATTTTGCGAAACGGCAGGCTGGCAGTAGAATTGCCGGGCTCGCAGATTTCAACTCATCCAGACCGCCGGAAACCCGACATGATTGCCCCTGAACTGCTCCGCCAGGCCCGAATTGAATCCGTTGCCCAAAGCCTTCGCGAGGACATTGGTGACGGCGACATTACCGCCATGCTGATTCCGGCGGACAAAACCGCAACCGGCCGGGTGATCACTCGCGAACCGGCACGCCTGTCAGGACGAGCCTGGGTTGAGGAGGTATTCCGCCAGGTAGACCCCGCCATGGAACTGACCTGGTTCTTCAAGGACGGCGATGATCTGGCGGCCGATGACGTTATCTTCCGGATGGCTGGCCCGGCCCGATCACTCCTGACCGCAGAGCGAGCCGCCCTTAACTGGCTGCAAACACTGTCTGGCGTTGCCACCACCTGCGCAGCCTACGCGGCGAAGGTCGCCCATACCGGTGTGCGATTACTGGATACCCGGAAAACCCTGCCAGGAATGCGCCTGGCGCAAAAATACGCGGTCACCTGCGGTGATTGCCACAATCATCGCCTGGGTCTGTGGGATGCCTTTCTGATCAAGGAAAACCACATTGCCGCATGCGGCTCGATTGCCAACGCCATCAGTGAAGCCCGGCGCATTGCACCGGGCCGCCCGGTGGAGGTAGAAACGGAATCGATGGACGAGCTGAATCAGGCCCTGAGCGCGGGCGCCGACATCATTATGCTGGATGAATTCTCGCTTGAGGACATGGTTGAAGCCGTGCGAATTACCGCCAGCAAGGCAAAACTGGAAGCTTCCGGCGGCATCAATGCCCAGACACTGGTACCGGTGGCGGAAACCGGGGTGGATTACATCTCCATCGGCGCCCTGACCAAAGACGTCAGAGCGATCGACCTCTCCATGCGGCTGGACTGATTCCACCGCCTGGCGTCGAACTCAACGACCAGACAACAACCGGTCTATCTCTTCCAGCGCCTGAACAAGGCGCTGGCCTGACTGCGCCCGCCCCCGGAAATGCTCTTCCGCCATGGGCGCAATGCCAGATACCGAGGGTAACGGTTGCCCCGCCTCCACCAGCGCTTTCATTTTCTGCAAGAAGACAAACTGCAGCCACTGGGTGAACTCCATAGTGTCGAGACAGAACGGCTGGGTGCTCCGGAACGCATGCTCCGGTGGTGGGCTCGCCTCCCAGACGTCCATCCGCCGGAGCTCAATCTCGATTCTCAGCAGGCTGTCGGTTACCTGGTCCACTCGATTACTCATGGTCACCCGATCAGTCGGCCAAGGGCTCAAGTTCAACCGACTCACCATGCAATACCCGGTACAGGTCTTCAAACTGGCGGGTCAATGCGTGCTTGGGTGCCATATGAATCAGCGGCTGCCGGCTTTGATGGGATTCTTTCATTTTCACCGAGCTGGATAGCCGCACCGGCAACACTGGCAACCCCTCCTCCGTGAGTTCTTTCACCAACTGTTTGGGCAGGCTGGCACGCGGCTGGAACTGGTTGGCAATGATACCCTCCACCACCAGCTCCTGATTATGATCTTCCTGCAGCTCTTTGATTTCATGAAGAATGTTGTACAACGCCTGGCGTGAGAAATCATCACAGTCGAAAGGAATCAAACACCGCTGAGCCGCAATCAAGGCCGAGCGGGTGTAGAAATTCAGGGCGGGCGCGGTATCGATGTAGATCTCATCGAAAGAATCGCTGAGCTTTTTCAGAAATTCACGAAGCTTGTAGATCTTGTGCTTGGCTTCGAGTTTGCGCTCCAGGAAGTCCAGCTCCGGGCTGGACGGCAGAACAAACAGATTATTGAAAGATGAGGCATGCACAAACTCATCCGGGCGGCGGGTGAACATACTGAAGGCAACGGTCTGCTCCAGAAGATCCGCTGCGGTATCTTTCAGTTCAGATGCCGGCTTACCCAGCAGATAGTGTGTTGAGTTACCTTGCGGATCCAGATCCACCACCAGGGTGCGCTTGCCCCGGGCCGCGCTGATCGCCGCCAGGTTACAGGTGATGCTGGACTTACCCACACCGCCTTTCTGATTGAATACAACCCGTCTCATGTCGTCTCTCCAATGGCCTTTATCGTTATAAATCCGTCACTACCATCCCATTACCGACTTCACAAACGGAATGGTCAATCTCCGCTGGGCCTGCAGGGAGTTCTCATCCAGTGTGTCCAGAATCCCAAGCAGTTGACCAAGGCGGCGCGGAGCCCGGCGCATGATAAATCCGGCCACATCATCGCTCATCACCAGACCACGCTGCTCGGCCCTGGCCATCAAAATTCTTGACCGGTCTTCATCCCGGTAAACACCAAGCTGAACCAGCAAGCCGTGTGCCAGCCGGGAACCAAGGTCAGCGAGACCGAACGGCAACGCCGCCGGCACCTCCGACAGGGTCACCATCAACAACCCCTGGCGGTCCAGAATCCGGTTGTACAGATGGAAAACGGCTTCCTCCCAGTGAGCATCACCCGCTATCAGGTCAAGATCATCCAGGCAGACCACGTCATGCCCTTCCAATCCCGCAAGCGCCTCAGGCCCAAACGGCATCAACTCACCGATACTGATGCACACAGCGCTCTGGCCCCGCTGCTCGGCAAAATGACAGACCGCTTGCAACAAATGGCTTTTGCCGGTGTCGGAGTCGCCGCAGATCACCACAACAGGTGCTCCGGCCGGCTGCGTGCAAACTGCCTCCAGCCGGAGCGCCGCATCTCGATTGCGATCGCCATGGAAGTTATCAAACCGGGCGTCGTCACGGAGCTTCACCCCGAGAACCATCTGTGACGTGGTCATGAGCGTTTGGCTCTCCAGGCGCGCGCACCCCAAATCAGAATGTAATGGCAGCCGCTGAATATGGCCGACAAGGCAACCAGCAATATGCCAACGTCCATTACCCAGGGCTGCATTGGCAGGTCTGCCATCAGAATGATAATCGCCAACGCCACGAGAATCTGAATAAAGGTATTGATCTTGCCCGGAATACTCGGCTCCATCTCAAAACGGCCAACACCATAGTGATACATCAATGCACCGCCGACAATGACCAGATCGCGGCCAAGCACCAGTGCGAAGAGCCAAAGCGGAATAATGCCGGTGATGGTCAGCATCAGGTAAGCGGTGATCAGCAATGCCTTATCAGCCAGCGGATCGGCAATGGCCCCAAGCCGGGAACGCCAGTTAAACTGCCGTGCCAGAAAGCCGTCCAAAGCATCAGTTGCGGCAGCAAGAAAGAAAATCAACAGCGACTGGCGATAATTCCCCTCCAGCAATGCCCACGCGAACGGAATAATGAGCAGTATCCGCAGGAATGTCAGGGCATTGGGAATCCATCGCCAACGCTGCAAAGTCACGCGCAGACCTCCGCCGTCGCCTAGCTGCCGCCACCACGGACAACCGGAGCCGGCTGCCAGCGATAGTAAAGCACCTGATACAGGGATTCGAACGCCTGCTCGGCATCCTGTTCGTCGCCGTCATCGAGCGGCTGGTAAACGAACATGGCACCCTCCGGGTACTGGTCGCCGGCCTCGCCCGGTTCCTCAGCACCGTTCGGTTCGGCAACTGGCGCTACTGCGGTCGCACTGCGCGGTGCCGGTACGGTTTCCTCTGGCTGCCCGTCCATGACCACAAAGCGGGGATCAAGCGCAATGTACTCTTTCAGCTGGTCCAGTTCCCCTGTGAAGGTCACCTGAACGGTCATACGCTCATTACGCACCCGGGAAGCACCAACAGACACCACTGGCGTAAAGCTGTTCAGTGCTTTTCCGACATTGCCGTAGTCCGCTAAGGAATTGACGCCCTCAAGCACGATATCCACTCGCGGCGCCTCACCTACCTCGCCGGCAGCAACCGCGTAGCGGCTGGCATAGGCATCGGCCCAGCGACCAACAGCACGCCGTGCCAGTTCTTCCGGGTCTGCCGCGGTCACCGATTGCTCCGAGGCATCCATGCTCATACCGTCGAATACCCAGCCTGCGCGCCATTGACCACCAGAGCGACTAATACGCATCAATGCCAGGGCATCATGAGACAGATCCGACGATGCCTCCTTTATACGGCCCACAAACTGGCCCCAGAGATCCGACAGCAGCGCCCGGTCTCCCTGGACACTCTGCGGCGGGAAGGCCAGGGGTAAGCCGCGCTCTTCCGCTGCCGCCAGGAACGCCCTGCGCCAATCAGCAACGGCGCTGTCACCCTGTTCGCCATCATCCGCTGCTGCAGTCAGCAGCTTGCGTTCACCGCGGTCTTCAATAGCAGCCCAAACCAGTGTGAGTGGTCGATTTGCGCCCCAGACCGGGGCATTAATCGAAGCCAGGGCCCGATTGACGCCAACCGCCCCGAAGCTCATCTGCAACCTGGACTCCCCACTCTCACGACGTACCTGGTAGGACAGCAGCAGGGATTCTGCATCTTTGAGCACATCGTCTATGCCCTCAAGTTGCAGTACGTCCCGCGTACCGGAAACCCTGACCATAACCCGCCGCAGACCCTCGGCATAACCTGCCTGAAGGTCATTCTGGCCGGTTCCGTCGACCGCTACCTCAATGTTATACAGTCCTGACACCGTGACTGCCGACGCAGTCCCGGCCAATAGCATTGACAATGCCCCGGCCATCACCAGCCACAGAGTCATTGCCCGGAAAGTCCGAACGTCATTTTTTTCCGTTCCAGTCATGTAACACCCTGCCGTTCCCATGATTGGCGCACAGGATACACCATCACCACAAACGAGAGTAGCAAGGCCCCGTTGCAGGTTGGCAATGATGTACCCTGAATATTTGCACGCATTGCCGAATTCCGGTTGGAGCGCCCGTGCGCACCTGTTAAAATCCGCCGCCTGACCCACAGGCCAACGGTTACATTTCCATGAGCGAACAGAAGCCTTCCCTCACCTATCGCGATGCCGGCGTTGATATCGACGCAGGTAACGATCTGGTCAACCGCATCAAGAACACGGCAGCCCGTACCCGCCGCCCCGAAGTCCTCGGCGGGCTTGGCGGCTTCGGCGCCATGGTGTCCATCCCGGCCGGTTACCGTGAACCTGTACTGGTCTCGGGCACCGACGGCGTTGGCACCAAACTGCGCCTGGCCATGCAACTCGAAAAGCACGACAGCATCGGCATTGATCTGGTCGCCATGTGCGTGAATGATTTGATCGTAGGCGGCGCAGAGCCCCTGTTTTTCCTGGATTATTACGCTACCGGCAAGCTGAACGTGGATATTGCCGCCCAGGTCGTGGACGGCATCGGCAAGGGCTGCGAGTTGTCCGGCTGTGCACTGGTGGGTGGCGAAACCGCCGAGATGCCGGGCATGTACGAAGGCGAAGACTATGACCTGGCCGGTTTCTGTGTGGGCATTGTAGAGCGTAGTGAAGTCATCGATGGCAGCCGCACCCAGCCGGGTGATGTGATGCTGGCCCTGGGCTCCTCCGGCCCGCATTCCAACGGCTACTCACTGATTCGCAAGATCATTGAAGTCAGCGGTGCCGACCTGAGCCAGCCCATGGGCGACAGCACCCTGGCTGACGCTCTGATGGCGCCCACCCGCATTTACGTGAAGAACATACTGCAACTGATTCGTGAAGTGGACGTGCGGGCCCTGTCTCACATCACCGGCGGCGGCCTGCCTGAGAATATCCCCAGAGTGCTGCCGGCTGGCACAGTTGCCGCCATCGACACCCAGAGCTGGGAACTGCCACCGGTATTCCAATGGCTGCAAAACTCCGGCGGTGTCGCCAGCGAGGAAATGTACCGCACCTTTAACTGCGGTATCGGCATGATTGTCTGCGTTCCTGCCGACCAGAAAGAGCTGGCCATGGATGCCCTGAATGCCATGGGCGAGAAAGTATGGCAGGTAGGCGTCATTGAAGCGGCCAGCTCAGCCGATGATGAGCCGAAAGTGCGCTACGCACCGGGACTACTCACAGCATGAAGGCTGATCCCGCGCCACTCCCGACCATCCTGGTACTGGCCTCCGGCAGCGGCACCAACCTGCAGGCGTTGATTGACGCCTCGCGGGACCGGGACTTCCCGGGCGACATTGTGGCCGTAGGCTGCAACAAACCCGGTGCCTTTGCCCTGGAACGGGCAGCCCAGGCGAATATCAAAACCTTTGTGATCAATCACAAGGACTATGGCAGCCGTGAGGAATTCGACGGCGCCCTAATGGCCGAGATCCGCCGCCACAACCCGGATCTGATTGTGCTGGCAGGCTTCATGCGGATTCTGACCGAAGACTTTGTTCGGGCCTTCCGCGGCAAGATGCTGAACATTCACCCGTCCCTGCTGCCAGCTTATACCGGCCTGAACACGCACCAGAGAGTACTGGAAGCTGGCGACAAAGTGCATGGCGTGTCCATCCACTTTGTGACGGAAGAACTGGACGGCGGGCCGGTGATTGCCCAGGCCGAGGTAGCCGTGCAGGAAAACGATACGCCTGACTCACTGGCGGAGCGGGTTCAGCAACAGGAGCACGTGCTATACCCGATCGTGGTTCGCTGGTTCTGTGAAGGCCGGATTCAACTGGCGAGTGACGGCGTGCTCTTTGATGGCGCCCCCCTGTCACAACCCATGCGCTTACCCGCCAGCTGAACAGATTGTCATCCCCCTCGGGCTTTTGAAAAGCTACACTGTCGCAAACACATACAGTGAAAGAGGCTCCGGATGAAGACACTCAGAGCGTCCTTGCGCATCGTTACCTGGCTGGCCGGACTCTGGTTCGGTTTGGCCTCGATAACGGTTGCCGCCGCCGATACTCAAGACACGACCCCAGCCCTCTTCCCCCACGAGGCCACCTACTCTGCGTCCATGTCAAAAGGCATCAGCCTCAGTGGCGCTGGCAAACGCAGCCTGACCGATCAGGGCAATAATGTGTGGCTGTATCGCACAGAGGTAAGGTCGTTTATTGCAGATATAGACGAATCGGTGGTCCTTCTCTGGGAAGATGACCGCGTGGTTCCGCTTCGCTACCGCTACAGCCTCAAAGGCCTGATGATTCGGAATCGGGAGCAGTCCATAGATTTCGACTGGCAGACAGGTATTGCAACAGGGAAATACCGGGGCAAATCCTTTGAACTGGAACTCAAGGACGGGGCGCTGGACCCACTGGGCTTCCAGCTGCAGATGCACCAGGATCTGAAAGCCGGTAAACGGGACCTGACCTACAACATCATTGATAAAGGCCGTTATAACGAGGATCGTTTTGCGGTTGTTGACGACGACAGCACCATCAACACCAATGGCCAGACAACGCAAACCCTGAAGGTGGAAAAGGTGCGAGGCGAGGATTCCAAGCGCCAGACGCTGATGTGGATAGATCCAAACCAGGGCCACCTGCTGCTCAGATTACTCCAGGTGGAGCCGGATGGCAGCGAATACGAGCTGAAGCTTAAAGACGCGACCATTCGGGACTGATTACCCGTCGGGCGGCTCCGGCCCTAGCGGCCGGATTCCGCCCAGACCACTTTGACCTCATCTGCGATAATCCTCAGCCCTTCTGCCACCTGCGCGTCGTCCTGAGAGTAGGTTACGCGCAGGCATTCGTGACGGTGGCGCCAGTCATCCTCCGGCAAGCCCGGGAAGAAATAGTGGCCAGACACCACCAGCACCCCTCTCTGCTTGAGCCGCTGATACAGTTCCAGGCTGGAAATCGGCAGATCCGGAAACCACAGCCACAGGAACATAGCGCCTTCTGGTTTGTGGATGTACCAGCGGCAACTGTCCTCACCCATGGCGTCACGAAACGCCTCCACAGCTCTTTCCATCTTGGCTTTATAGAACGGACAAACCACATCACGGCTCAGTGACAGGATCTCACCAGAGCGCACCAAAGGCTCGGCCAGCATGGCACCAAAACTTCCGGTCGCCAGGTTCATGATGGCGTTAATGCCAGACAACGCCTTGATAATCGGCTCCGCCGCAATCACGATACCCGTGCGAGCCGCCGGCAGACCCAGCTTGGACAAACTCAGGCACAGAATAATCTGCTCGTTCCAGGTGGGCTGGGCGTCCACAAACAGTAGGCTCGGGAAGGGTGTGCCGTAGGCGCCATCGACAATCAACGGAATATCGTGTTGTCGGGCCAACCCCTCCAGCCTCGCCAGCTCTTCATCAGTAATCACATTGCCGGTCGGGTTGGTGGGGCGGGATACGCAGATGGCGCCGGTTTCACCGGTCACTTCCACCGCATCAAAATCCACCCGATACTTGAACTCATGGGCGTCGGTGAAGGAAATGTCGGGCCTTACCGCCTGAAACAGACCGGGCTCGATACCAGCATCGGCATAGCCAATGTATTCCGGCGCCAGGGGCAGCAGGATGTGTTTACGGTGGCCATCGCCATAGTCGCCGCCAAACATGTTGAACAGCATGAAGAACGCCGCCTGGCTGCCATTGGTCAGGGCGATGTTCTCGGGCTTCAGCCCCCAGTTGTATTCCTTGTTCAGCAATTCCGCCAGCGAGGCGATAAATTGCTTCTCACCCTGGGGGGGATCATATATCCCGACCAGCCGGCGCATCTGCCCCTCATCTGCCGCGATACCCGCCAGAATTTCCTGCACCCGCTCCTGAATCTCGGGAATATGCCCGGGATTACCGCCTCCCATCATGATCATCCCTTCACCGGAGGCCATGGCGTTACCCAGGTCATCCATCAGGGAAGTGATACCGGCGTCGGCGGTGAACTTACGACCAAAAGCAGAGAGTTTCATGGCGCTGATCCGTTCTACAGGCAATTCAATAGGTAGCTGATAAGTGTAGCGTGAGCCGGAGCGGCTCAGCTATCGAGGGAAATACCGAGATTGCTGACGCCGTCGCTGGCGGCATCCGCCTTGAGTTCGGCGATAAAGTCTTCCAGTGGCGTGCGCTGGCGCTTGAGGGCCAGCACGGTGTCGCGTTGGAAGATTTTATCTTCCTTGAGCAGCGGATGCTGTTCAAACAGGCGCACCAACTGGTCTTCATCCAGCTCTTCACCCTCGGACATTTCAACGAAGTCCATTATGGTCCTGGTGGCCAGCTGGGATGCGTCGGTTGCGCGGTGTTTGTTGGGGTTCAGGCGGTTGAGCAGTGCCTGTTCCAGCAACTGGCAAAAGTCGAAGGCCGGGTAAACACCGTAAGCGTCGTAGTCGTCAACGTTGGGGCTCAGGCTCTCGAGCTTGGTGAGCAACTGGGGGATGGCCGCTTCGGTGGCCTCCTGCTGGAGTGTATCCCAGGCCAGGTCAAGCAGCTGGCGCATTTTGCCACCGCTTTTCATGCCAACGGCGTCAGCGAACAGGGCGTAGTTGGGGAAGGCCCGTTCGGCCAGGGCCAGCAGGAAGGCGCATTCGCGCCAGCCCTGCAGTTGTGAGACGGCTTTAAGAAACTGGTTGGCGTTCATGTCCTGGGCAGGGTCACGCCGGTCTGGCCAAGGTACTTGCCGCCCCGGTCTTTGTAGCTGGTTTCGCAGATTTCGTCGGATTCGAAGAACAGCATCTGGGCGACGCCTTCGTTGGCGTAGATTTTCGCTGGCAGGTTGGTGGTGTTGGAGAATTCCAGGGTTACCTGGCCTTCCCACTCTGGTTCCAGCGGGGTAACGTTGACGATGATGCCGCAGCGGGCGTAGGTGCTTTTGCCGAGGCAGATGGTGAGTACGCTTCTGGGGATGCGGAAGTATTCCACGGTGCGCGCCAGGGCGAAGCTGTTCGGCGGGATGATGCAGACGTCGCCGGTGTAGTTGACGAAGCTGTTTTCATCGAAGTTCTTTGGGTCTACGGTGGCGCTGTGGACGTTGGTGAAGATTTTGAATTCGTTGCTGCAGCGTACGTCGTAGCCGTAGCTTGAGGTGCCGTAGGAGATGACGCGGCCCTTTTCGCTTTCCCGAACTTGCCCGGCTTCGAAGGGTTCGATCATGCCGTGTTGTTCGGACATCCGGCGGATCCACTTATCGGACTTGATGCTCATGGTGAATTCTCGTTTCCAGCTGGGAAAAATTGGGGCGTAGTTTACCTTGTACCTTGGTGCCTGTCGAAGGTCTGGCGCTTGGACCTCCTAGCCTTCTTGGTTTGGAGCTTGGCAGGAGCAGGGATAGCTTTCCAAAAAACGCTACGAGCACATCCATGTGCGCTTCGCTCCGGCCATCCATGGCCTACGAGATTTTTGGAAAGCTATCCCTGCCCCTGCCGACAAAACTCTGGTGGAATCGCCGCCAACAGAGCAGCGCCACATACGAGGTATATTCTTACTCGCCTGACTAAAACTACCTATTGGCTTACTCGTTAGTGCTCGGTGACGGAAACACTGGAGATAGTGCCACCAAGGTTCCGCTCCCGGGTAGACAGCTCCGCCCCCACTCTTCTGGCGATATCCAGATAGCGCCGGGCCACTTCGGAATCCGGTTCAGCCGCGACGGTCGGGGCGCCGCTGTCGGTTTGTTCGCGGATGGTCATGTGCAGGGGGAGCTGACCCAGGAGGGTGGTTTCGTATTCTTCTGCGATGCGTTCGCCGCCGCCGTGGCCGAAGAGGGGTTCTTCATGGCCGCAGTTGGAGCAGATGTGCACGCTCATGTTTTCGACCACGCCCAACACCGGGATGTCGACTTTGCGGAACATTTCGATGCCTTTTTTTCCGTCCAGCAGGGCGATGTCCTGGGGGGTGGTGACTATGACGGCGCCGGTGACCGGGACTTTCTGGGCCAGGGTGAGCTGGATGTCGCCGGTGCCGGGGGGCATGTCGATGATGAGGTAGTCGAGTTCGTCCCAGAGGGTTTGCTGGAGCAGCTGCATGACGGCGCCGCTGACCATGGGGCCGCGCCAGACCATGGGGGTTTTGTCGGTGGTGACGAAGGCCATGGAGTTGGCTTGCAGGCCGTGGGCCTGCATGGGGACGAAGTATTTGTTTTCTCTGACATCCGGGCGCTTGCCTTCGGGCACGCCGAGCATCATGCCGATGCTGGGGCCGTAGATGTCGGCGTCGAGGATGCCAACCCGGGCGCCTTCGGCCTGCAGGGCCAAGGCGAGGTTGACGGCGGTGGTGGATTTGCCGACGCCGCCTTTGCCAGAGGCGACGGCGATGATGTTTTTTACGCCGGGTACGGCCGGGAGGTCTTTGTTGGTTTTGTAGCTGTGGATTTTCTGGGCTACGTGGACTTCGGCGCTTTCAACGCCATCCACAAATTCCAGGGCGTTGGCTACGATCTGTTTGAGGCCTCCAGCGATGCCTTTGGAGGGGTATGGCAGTTCCACCATCAGGGTGACCTTGCCGTTGTCGTCTGCGGCCAGGTTTTTCACGGCACCCAGCTCGTACAGGTCCTTGTTGAGATAGGGGTCTCGGTATTCTTTGACGGCAGTTTCTAGGGCCTGTTGGGAAATCTGGGTCATCGGGGTCTCCGGAATAAGCTCATAAGCTTGAATGCAGGTGAAAAATGATGGCTTGGAAGGTATCATCTGTGCCCGTTTCTGACCATATGGGGTCTTTACCTGGAACAATCAATTTCGATTGTCGCCGGAACCCCGTTTTTGTCTTTCCAACCCGACTCAACATAAGGTTCGGACATCACCATGACGCAAGCGAGCAAGCAACAGCGCGATATCCTGGTTACCAGCGCCCTGCCCTACGCCAACGGGCCCATTCATCTGGGGCACCTGCTGGAATACATTCAGACCGATATCTGGGTGCGCTATCAGAATATGCGTGGCCACAACTGCTACTACGTTTGCGCCGACGATGCCCATGGCACCGCCATCATGTTGCGGGCCGAGCGCGAGGGGATTACCCCGGAGCAACTGATTGACCGGATTCGCCAGGAGCATCAGGAAGACTTCGCCGGCTTCCATATCCGTTTCAACAACTACTATTCCACCCATTCGGAGGAGAACCAGTTTTTCTCCGAGTATATTTACCGCCAGATCCAGCAGAACGGGAATATCGCCACCCGCAATATCACCCAGTTCTATGATCCTGAAAAGCAGATGTTCCTGGCGGACCGTTTCATCAAGGGCACTTGCCCCAAGTGTAAGGCGGAAGATCAGTATGGCGATAACTGCGAAGCCTGCGGCGCCACCTACACCCCTGCCGAGTTGATCAATCCGCGCTCTGCGGTATCTGGTGCCACCCCGGTGGAAAAAGAATCCGAGCACTATTTCTTCAAGCTGCCGGAGTTCCACGATTTCCTGAGCAAGTGGACCCGCAGTGGTGCCCTGCAGCCGCAGGTGGCGAACAAGCTGGCCGAGTGGCTGGATGCGGGCCTTCAGGAGTGGGACATCAGCCGGGATGCGCCCTATTTCGGGTTCGAAATTCCGGACGCGCCCGGCAAGTATTTCTATGTCTGGCTGGACGCGCCTATCGGTTACCTGGCCAGCTTCAAGAACCTGTGTAACCGCGAGGGCATTGATTTCGAGCATTTCTGGAAGAAAGATTCCACCGCCGAGGTGTACCACTTCATCGGTAAGGACATCATCAATTTCCACGCCCTGTTCTGGCCGTCGATGCTCCACGATGCCGGCTTCCGCACGCCAACGGCGGTCTGGGCCCATGGCTTTGTCACGGTCAACGGCAAGAAGATGTCCAAGTCCCGCGGCACCTTCATTATGGCCCGCACCTATCTGGACCATCTGGACCCGGAATACCTGCGCTATTACTTCGCCGCCAAGCTGACTGGCGGTGTGGATGATATGGACCTGAACCTGGAAGACTTTGCTGCCCGGGTGAACTCGGATCTGGTGGGCAAGGTGGTGAACATCGCCAGCCGCAGCGCCGGGTTCATCACCAAGCGCTTCGACGGCAAGCTGGGCAAGGTCACCGAACAGGACAAGCTGAAAGAGTTTATCAACGCCGGTGAACAGATCGCCGAGTTCTACGAAACTCGCGAGTTCGGCCGAGCGATGCGCCGGATCATGGAGTTGGCCGACATTGCCAACCAGTACGTGAACGACGAGCAGCCGTGGGTGATCGCCAAGCAGGAAGGCCAGGATGACAAGCTACAGGCCATCTGCACCAACGCCATCAACATGTTCCGCCTGCTGATCACCTACCTGGCACCGGTACTGCCCAAGATGGCCCAGGCCTCCGAGTCGTTCCTGAATGACCGGCTGAACTGGAATCGCCGCCATGAACTTCTGGAAGATCATGGTATCGACAAGTTCAAGCCATTGATGAACCGGGTCGACATGGTTCAGATCGAGAAAATGCTGGATGCCTCGAAAGAAGAGCTGCCAGCGGCGCTGGGCGACACCAATAAACAACCGACCCCGGATCTGGAGCCGGTTGCCGATGAAATTGAGTTCCCGGATTTCGCCAAAGTGGATCTTCGCGTGGCAAAGATTGTCAAAGCCGAACATGTGGAAGGCGCAGACAAGCTTCTTCGCCTGACTCTTGATGTGGGGCATGGCGAGCGCAATGTGTTTGCTGGTATCAAGTCAGCTTACAAACCGGAAGATCTGGAAGGCCGTATGACCGTGATGGTGGCCAACCTGAAACCCCGGAAGATGAAGTTCGGCATGTCCGAAGGCATGGTCCTGGCGGCAGGCCCCGGGGGTAAAGAGATTTTCATTCTGTCGCCCGATTCCGGTGCCACGCCCGGCATGCGGGTCATGTAAGCAGCAACAGGCAGAGACACTCCGATGACAGAGTATTTGCTGATACTGGTCAGTACCATTCTGGTGAACAACTTCGTACTGGTGCAGTTCCTGGGGCTGTGTCCGTTCATGGGGGTTTCCGGCAAGCTGGAAACCGCCATGGGTATGTCCCTGGCCACCACGTTTGTGCTGACTCTTGCATCGGTGTGCAGTTACCTGGCTTACACCTATTTGCTGGAACCCCTTGATCTTGCGTTCCTGAGAACCATCACGTTTATCCTGGTGATTGCCGTGGTGGTTCAGTTCACCGAAATGGTGGTCCGCAAGACCAGTCCCCTGCTCTACCGCGTACTGGGCATTTTCCTGCCGCTGATCACTACCAATTGTGCGGTGCTTGGCGTGGCGCTGTTGAACATCAACAAGAACAACAACTTCGTTGAATCGGTTTTGTACGGCTTCGGCGCTGCTGCAGGCTTCTCGCTGGTGCTGGTGCTGTTTGCCGCCATGCGGGAGCGGATTGCCGTGTCGGATGTACCAGTGGCCTTCAGGGGGGCGTCTATCGGCTTGATCACTGCAGGCTTGATGGCGCTGGCATTCCTGGGTTTCACTGGCCTGGTTGCGGTCTGACGGAGCGGTTGATTTATGTGGACAAGTTTCCTGATTGCCGTTGTGGTACTGCTCGCCCTGGCCCTGGTGTTCGGCGGATTGCTGGGCTTTGCTTCGGAGCGTTTCAAGGTTGAAGGCAACCCCCTGGTCGAGCAGATAGATGCCCTGCTGCCTCAAACCCAATGCGGCCAATGCGGTTTCCCCGGCTGCCGCCCCTACGCCGAAGCCATTGCCAACGGTGATGCCATCAACAAATGCCCGCCAGGCGGTGAAACCACCATCAAGGCGCTGGCCGACCTGCTGGATGTGGAACCTCAGCCGCTGGACGCCGAACATGGTGTGGCTCAGGCCAAGCGGGTTGCGGTTATTCGCGAAGACGAATGCATTGGCTGCACCAAATGCATTCAGGCTTGCCCGGTGGACGCCATTCTTGGCTCCGCAAAACATATGCACACCGTTATTGAGAGCGAGTGCACAGGCTGTGACCTGTGTGTGGAGCCCTGCCCCGTGGACTGTATTGACATGGTCACCATTGAGCCAGACATCCGAAGCTGGACCTGGTCTCCTCCGGAACCAACCATTATTGCTACTGATCGCCAGGGAGCCCGTGCCTGATGACGCAACTATGGGATTTTTCCGGCGGCGTTCATCCGTCTGAAAACAAACACCAGTCCACCAGCCGCCCCATTCGCATGGCCGGCCTACCCGAGCGGCTGGTACTTCCGTTACAACAGCACATCGGTGAGCCGGCTGAAGTCATTGTTGAGGTTGGCGAGCGTGTACTCAAAGGCCAGAAGATTGCCGATGTCACCACTGGCATGGGCGTGCCGGTGCATGCGTCTACATCTGGCGTTATTGAAGCCATCGAACTGCGACCGGTTCCGCACCCTTCTGGTATGTCTGACTTGTGCGTGGTGCTGAAACCCGATGGTGAAGACCAGTGGTGCCAGCTTGAGCCCATCGGCGATTATCACAAACTGGACCGGGAGACGGTACTGGACTTGATCCGGGAAGCAGGCATTGCCGGTATGGGCGGCGCCGGCTTCCCTACCGACATCAAACTGCGCCCGCCCCGAGACCGAAAAGTCGAAACCCTGATCCTCAATGGCGCTGAATGCGAGCCCTACATCACCGCCGACGATATGACCATGCGCGAACGCGCCACAGAGGTTGTCAATGGCTTGAAAGTGATGGCCTGGATTCTTCGGCCGTCCCGCTGTGTGGTCGGTATCGAAGACAACAAGCCGGAGGCCATTGCCGCCATGCGGGAAGCGGTTCAGGGCACCCAGATTGAGATTGCAGTGATTCCCACCAAGTATCCGTCCGGTGGGGAAAAGCAGCTGGTCCAGATTCTGACCGGCCTGGAAGTGCCCAGCGGAGGCATTCCTGCCGATATCGGGGTAATGTGCCAGAACGTCGGTACCGCAATGGCGGTGTCCCGGGCTGTTTTCGAAGGTAAGCCTCTGATCTCTCGTATTGTCACCGTCACTGGCAAGGCCATTCGGGAGCCGGGCAACTTCGAGATACTGGTGGGCACTCCGGTCAGTTACCTGTTGGAAAGTGGCGGCCTGCAGGAGGGCCAGCTGAACCGACTGGTGCTTGGCGGGCCCATGATGGGGTACACCCTCACCACGGACACCATACCGCTGGTTAAAACATCCAACTGCATCATTGCCGCCACCGTTGACGAGTTGCCCGCACCACCACCGGAACAGCCGTGTATCCGCTGCAGCCAGTGTGCCGAGGCCTGCCCGATGGAACTGCTGCCCCAGCAGCTGTTCTGGTACTCGAAGGCCTCCGAATTCGAGAAAGCGGAACACCTGAACCTGTTTGATTGCATCGAGTGTGGCGCCTGCTCCTACGTTTGCCCAAGCTCCATTCCACTGGTTCAGTACTACCGCTACGCCAAGGATGAGATCCGCAAGCAGCGTGCAGAGCAGCTGAAATCCGACCACGCCCGCGAGCGCTTTGAAGCCCGCCAGGCCCGGTTGGAGCGGGAACAGCAGGAGAAAGAACTGCGGCGCAAGGAACGGGCAAAGGCGGCCGCCGAAGCCCAGGCCCAGAAACAGGCCGAAGCGGAACAATCGGTTGCCGAGGGTGAAGCCACCGATGAGCGGGCGGCAAAGGCAGCACTGGTGCAACAGGCCCTGGAACGCAAGAAAGCCAAGGCTGCCCAGGCAGCAGAACCGGCGCCCGCTGCTGTTGGGCAGCCGGACATCGAAACGCTGGAAAAACAGTTAATGCAGGCCGAAACCAAACTCAGCACCATGCAAGGGATGCTGGATGAAGCCCGTGCCCAGCAGGCCGACAACGTGGAGAAGCTGGAACGGGCTGTGGCCAAGAATCACGACCGGGTGGAACGGGCCCGCGAGGCCCTGGCCGAGGCCCGGGGCCAGATGGCCGCCAACACCTCGGATGCGTCCTCCGAGTAACCCACTGCAGGCTTATCGTTTATGGCATTAGTTCAACAGTCATCACCCCATGCCCGAAATGCCCGGCCGACATCCCGGGTTATGCTCTGGGTTATTCTGGCAGCCATACCCGGCCTGATTGCCCAGACCCTGTTTTTCGGCTGGGGTAACCTGATCAATGTGGTCTGGTGTATCGCCCTGGCCCTGGCGTCGGAAGCGGCGATCCTGAAGCTGCGCGGCAAGCCCATTTCGTTTTTCCTTAAAGACAATACCGCCGCGGTAACCGGACTGCTGCTCGGCTTGTCGCTGCCACAGTTTGCGCCCTGGTGGGTTTCCGCCATCGCGGTAATTTCCGCCATCGTCGTGGCTAAACAGCTCTACGGCGGGCTGGGTTCGAACCCATTCAATCCGGCCATGGTGGGCTATGCCCTGGCACTCATTTCCTTCCCGGTGGCAATGACCACCAATTGGTCCCAGGCGGCAACCTTATGGGGCGGCGCACCGGGTTTTGGTGAAACCCTGGCCACTATCTTCTCCGCCAGCCAGACCACCATCGATGCCTGGACCATGGCGACGCCACTGGACGAATACAAACACAAGATCGCCACCCACACCGCCGCCGAAGTGCTGCAGCACCCAACCTTTGGCGACCTGGTTGCCCGTGGCTGGGAATGGGTCAACCTGGCCTTTCTGGCTGGCGGCTTGTTACTGATCTGGCTCCGAATCATCACCTGGCATATACCCGTCGCTTTCCTGGCCGCCATCGTTGTGATGAGTCTGGCATTCGGTAGCAATGCCGACCTGTACGCACCATTGCAGCTTCACTTACTGGCCGGCGGCACCATGCTGGGTGCTTTCTTTATCGCCACCGACCCGGTCTCCGCCGCCACCAGTCACCAGGGCAAGCTGATCTATGGCGCCGGCATTGGCGTGCTGGTTTATCTGATTCGAACCTGGGGCAATTACCCCGATGCAATAGCCTTCAGTGTGCTGCTGATGAATTTCGCGGTGCCGTTTATCGACCACTACACCCCGCCCAGAACCTATGGTCATCACAAGGCCAAGCGTGGCGTGCCCAGCAAAAGTGGAGGTTAAGCGATGAATGCCATTACGACCTCTATCCGTCGCAGTGCCATCGGCCTTGGGCTGTTTGCCGTCATCACGGGTGGCACCATTGCCCTGACCCAGGGCATCACCAAAGACCGCATTCAGGAACAGGCCGAGCGGGCCGAAGCGCGCGCCCTGTTTGAGATTATCCCCGAACACCAGCACGACAACGATATGCTGCGCGATGTCATCACTCTGCCCGCCAATGCTCGCCAACCGGGCAGTGAACCGGTCAAAGCCTGGGTGGCCCGGCGCAATGGCCAGCCAATTGGCATGATCCTGCCAGCCGTTGCTCCGGATGGTTATTCCGGCGAAATCCGATTGCTGGTAGGCATTGATCTGGACGGCCGCATACTGGGTGTGCGGGTCACTAACCACCGGGAAACCCCGGGGCTCGGAGACCGTATTGAAACCCGGAAATCCGACTGGGTGTACAGTTTTGATGGTCGCTCGCTGGGCAGTCCGCCCGCCGAGCAGTGGAACGTAAAAAAGAACGGTGGTGTGTTTGACCAGTTTACCGGTGCCACCATCACGCCCCGGGCGGTGGTCAAAGCCGTACAGCATTCGCTGGTCTACTTCCACCAGAACCGGGATATTATCCGGGAGCGGCTGAACGAACCACCCGCGCCCAGAAACCGAACCCTGACTCCGGAAGCCATTGCCGGTGAATCCACTCCTGCGGAGCATTCCTGATCATGGCCACTAAATCATCCGCTGAAATCATCAGAGACGGCCTGTGGACCAATAACCCGGCCCTGGTTCAGGTGCTCGGCTTATGCCCGCTGCTGGCCGTAACCAGCACCGTGGTGAATGCCATTGGCCTCGGTATCGCCACGCTGATGGTTCTGATTGGCTCCAACCTGTCGGTCTCCATCATCCGTAACTTCGTCAACGAATCCGTCCGCCTTCCGGCGTTTGTGATGATCATTGCATCGTTTGTAACCTGTGCCGAATTGCTGATGCAGGCCTTCACCTACGAGCTTTACCAGATTCTTGGCATTTTCATTCCGCTGATCGTGACCAACTGCGCCATTCTCGGCCGTGCCGATGCCTTTGCATCCAAGAACCCGCCACTACCGGCCCTGCTGGACGGCGCGATGATGGGCCTCGGCTTTCTGGCGGTGCTGGTGGTACTGGGTGGAATGCGGGAACTCGTTGGCCAGGGCACCCTGTTCGCCGACATGCATCTTTTGCTGGGCCCCATGGCGAGTGATTGGGTGATCCGGCCCTTTGAACACTATCCGGATATGCTGTTTATGGTACTGCCGCCGGGGGCTTTCGTTGGTCTCGGCTTGCTGATTGCACTCAAGAACGGCATTGATCACCAGATCAAAGAGCGCCGGAAGGCGGCAGAGCCCGCGAGCACCAGCGCAGGCAGTAAACGGGTACGGGTAACCGGCACCATTTCCTGAACAATGAATTTTGAGCCACGATGAACAAACAGAAGCGAATTGAGATTTTCACCCGGCTACGGGACGAAAACCCCAATCCCACGACAGAGCTGAACTACAGTACGCCGTTTGAGCTGCTGATTGCCGTGATTCTGTCTGCTCAGGCAACGGACGTAGGGGTGAACAAGGCCACCGATAAACTGTATCCCGTCGCCAACACACCCGAGACCATCTACGCACTGGGCGTGGACGGCCTGAAGGAATACATCAAAACCATCGGTCTGTTTAACAGTAAAGCCGAGAATGTCATCAAAACCTGCAAGATTCTGATGGAGCAGCACAACAGTCAGGTACCGGACAATCGTGAGGCCCTGGAAGCCCTGCCCGGCGTTGGTCGTAAAACCGCCAACGTGGTTTTGAATACAGCATTCCGACAGCCTGCAATGGCGGTTGATACCCATATTTTCCGGGTTTCAAACCGCACCGGTATTGCGCCGGGCAAAAATGTGGTCGAAGTTGAGAAACGACTGATGAGGCTGGTGCCTAGAGAGTTTCTGATGGATGCCCACCATTGGCTGATTCTGCATGGCCGATACACCTGTACCGCCCGCAAGCCCAAGTGTGGGGCCTGTCTGATTGAAGATCTTTGCGAATTCAAGCAGAAACGGGACTACCAGTAATCCAACATTAAAAAAGCCGGCAAATGCCGGCTTTTTTGCAGGCAAACAGATTGCTTCAGCGTTTGCCCAGCATCTTCTCTTTCAGGTCTTTCTGAGCCGGCTTGTCAGACAGCCAGATACCAAACAAGGCTTTCTTGAACTCCAGGTCGCCCACGGTGTCGCGCTGTTCACCGTTTTTAAGCACCTGAACGCCCTGCTCCGGCACATAGACCAGATCGAAGACATCGCCTTCTTTGATCTCTTCCTGGAATACCGCCATGAACTGGTCTACCTCAGCCTGAATACCAGACAGGTCACCACCGGTGGACGCCTGGAATCCCTCCATAGTGGCTTCCGTCATGCGCTCGCTGGTGATCATGCCAGAGGTGATATGCAGGGTAATGGCCTGGGGCTCATCGGCATCAATAACCGCTTCAGCATCGGCCACTTTCTCCGGTACATAAAGGCCACCAACGTACAGATTCATAAACCACTTGGAGCGAGTTCCTGCGCCATTAAGCTGCAACTCCTGCCCCATGGCAGAATAGGTGTCCGGCACATCGACACCGCCAACATTCAGGGCATAAGCCGGTGCAGCCAAAGCGCCTGTCAGCAGCAGAGATGCGAAACCTGTGATAAGCGTCTTCTTCATAGTCCTTTCCTTTCGATCATTATTATTGAATGTTTCATTCGTCCCCGGATTCGACACCCTATTCCCGCCGGGAGACGACATTCTAACAATGAAAATTAGAGGCCTATCGCCACCTGGTTCTCAATTGCTGCCACATTTAACAAAAAAGCCAGCCATGTTGCCATGGCTGGCTTTTCCTTATCCCTGGCTCCGGGGCTATTTAAACAGCAAGCTACCAGACAAACCTTCTTTTTCCAGAATTTCCCTGAGACGCCGTAACGCCTCAACCTGGATCTGGCGCACTCGTTCACGGGTCAACCCGATTTCCTGGCCCACCTCTTCCAGGGTACTGATGGGGTAACCGCGCAACCCAAAACGGCGGGAAAGCACTTCCTGCTGTTTGTCGCTCAGCTGGTCAATCCACTTTTCCAGGCAGGAACACATGTTGTTGTCCTGAAGCAGATCCGCCGGGTCCAGAGCGCCCTCATCGGCGACGGTGTCCAACAGCGATTTGTCGCTGCCGGCACCAATCGGCGTGTCCATGGACGCCACGCGCTCATTCAGGCCGAGCATGCGCTTCACATCCGCCACCGGCTTGTCCACCATGCGTGCGATTTCCTCGGCGGTGGGCTCGTGGTCCAGCTTCTGGGTCAACTCCCGGGCTGCCCGAAGATAAAGGTTCAGCTCCTTGACCACGTGGATGGGCAGGCGGATGGTGCGGGTCTGGTTCATGATCGCCCGCTCGATGGTCTGGCGAATCCACCAAGTGGCGTAGGTTGAAAACCGGAAGCCCCGCTCCGGGTCAAATTTCTCAACGGCACGGATCAGGCCCAGGTTACCCTCTTCAATCAGGTCGAGCAGGGTCAGCCCACGATTCACATAGCGCCGGGCGATTTTCACAACCAGTCTCAGGTTGCTTTCGATCATGCGCTTGCGACCGGACTCTTCGCCTTTACGGGCGAGCCGCGCGAAGTAGACTTCTTCCTCAGGCGTGAGTAGTGGTGAGAAACCGATTTCATTGAGGTACAGCTGCGTAGCATCGAGCTGTTTCTGACTGGTGAAATACTTTCCCTGGGTGGGAAAATCGTCTTCCGCTTCTGCCACCGAGTCGTCTGCCGATGGTTTTTCAGGCTTATCTTCCGCTAACAGATGATCGTCTGCTTCATCCAGATCTGCAACACGATCAATAATGATGTCTTCTTGCTCTGCTGACATGGTTTACCCCGCCTCTCAATAATCCTGTTACGCCCGATACTTCTTGTTATTGCGGGCCTATTCCGGTTTGGTTTTCTTCAGGACATTAGCTTGTTGGCTGGCAATCACAGTTGCCGTTCTTGTTTTTTTTACTTTGCGGTTTTCAGTCAGGCCTTACCGGTAATCTGTTCAGAAATATCCAGTTTTCTGATCAATCAACGTCGTGGCAGGTATCTGGCAGGGTCAACCGGGTTGCCGTTCTTGCGAATCTCGAAATGCAACATCGGTTTGTCGGTGCCAGAACTTCCCAGTTCCGCGATTACCTGTCCGGCTTTTACATCCTCCCCTTCTTGCACCAAAATCTTGCGGTTGTGTGCGTATGCGCTCAGGTAGTGCTCGTTATGATTAACGATAATCAGGTTCCCGTAACCCAGCAACCCGTTACCGGCATACACCACACTTCCATTCGCCGCCGCCTTCACAGCATCACCGGGATTCCCGGCAATATCAATACCTTTATTGACTTTTCCTGACTCTGAAAAGTTTGCAATAACGGTGCCAGAGTGCGGCCAGTTCCAGCGGATGTCAGAAGCCACCTGGCCACCCGTGCGCGTCTGAGGCGCCGGGGCCGGTGCTCTGGCAGCCGGTTTGGAGGCTGTGGGCGCTGGTGCCCTCGTGCTGGTGCTGGGCCTGGGAGCAGGCGCGGATTGTCTGGGCGGAGGAGATGCCTGCGCGGTCTGGCGAATGGTGCCCTTCCTGTCGAGCCGGAGCACCTGCCCGGCTTTGATGTTCCAGGGTGGCGCCAGGCCATTGGCATCACCCAGCTCCCGATAGTCGCGACCATAACGCCAGGCAATGCCGTACAGGGTTTCCCCGGGTTTCACAACATGACTACCCCAATACACAGGGGGGTTGTAAAGGTCGTCGCCATAGATCGCGTTGGTGTTGCAGCCGGATAAGCCAAGCATTGCCAACAGCAACAGGACAGCAGATACCACAACGGGCAGGCCGGTGCGCCGCCGGCAGAACGCTTCCGTAGCAGGCGGCAGCCTGATAGGAAGAACAGCTTGAATGTGCCGGCTAAAGAGAATCACGTAATAACAAACGCCTGATTATGATAAATCTATCTAAGAAACTGATCACTTTCGATGCAATTTCTCATGTTTCAGGACTAACCTACTAATATATTGCACATTTTGTAATCAATTCCAAGTTACTCTGCGCACAGGTTTGTTACCGTCCGGAACGACATTTTGTGCGTCAGGTAACACTTTTATCGGTCAAGGCCCGACATTCTGGTGCCGTCGGGCCGATATCCGCCCAAACCATTCCAACGCAAGCACAACGACTAAACCCGCAATGGCCATGGCGATGGCCAGCATTATCTGCGGGTCCTGGCCATACAGGCTGGCCCAGGTTTCCGGGCCTACCGGAGCCTGGCTCACGGCCACCTGCTCACCAGCGCTATTGGTACGCCAACTCAGGGTTTTCTGCCACGGCCACACCTTGCTCAGCGCCCCCACCATAAAGCCCGTCAATAGCGCTAATACGGTGTCGTGAAAATGCCGGAACGCCAGGGTGATTACCCTGGCCACCGACAGCAGGCCGATCAGGCAGCCCGTGGCAAACAACCCCAGATGGATCAGTTCCACGGATTTTATTGCCGCCAGGACCGGTGCATACATACCGATGATCAACAACAGAAAGCTGCCGGAGATACCCGGCAGGATCATCGCACAGATAGCCAGTGCCCCCGCACCCAGGAAGGCAATGCCCGTTGGTGCCAGCTCACTGGCTGGCAACGTGGTTACCCACCAGGCAAACACAATACCGCAGGCCAAAGGAACCAACATTGCCGGCGTTGCCCGTCGAATCTGTTGCCCCACATGCCAGACAGACGCAACAATCAAGCCGAAAAAGAAGCTCCAGATCAACACCGGATGGCTCTCCAGGAGCCAGGTAATCAGCGAGGCCAGGCTGACAATACTGGTTAACACACCGGCCAGAAGGCACACCAGGAAGGTACCATCCACCGAGCGCCAGAAGCCGGCCACATCCCCTTTGAGCAGTTTCCGGACAAAGGCCACCGGTGTGGCGCTGATGGCTTCCAGCAGGCGGAAATAGATGCCCGTTATGAACGCAATGGTGCCGCCAGACACCCCCGGCACGATATCCGCAGCGCCCATGGCCATACCCCGCAGGAATACCGCGGCCGGGTGATGTGCGCGGTTTGTTTCGCTATCGGGCTTAGGCTGCATCAGCGAACAACCCCACCCAGCAAGGGTACAAAATGAACAGGCTCCAGTTCGCGCCGCTCAAAACGTTCCCCACGACGAATGATCTCCACCAGAACCTGCTGGTGCTCGCCAACCGGGGCGATCAGTACACCACCGTCGGCTAGCTGATCGAGCAATTCCTGTGGCACGTCTACCGGCGCAGCGGTCACGATAATGCCATCAAAAGGCCCCCGCTCGGGCCAGCCCATACCACCATCCGCATGCTTGAGCATGACATTGCGAATATTGAGCTGCCGCAGACGGTCCCGGGCTCGCTCCTGCAACGGGCGTATGCGTTCAACGCTGTAGATGTCATCGAACAACTGCGATAACACCGTGGTCTGATACCCGGAACCGGTGCCCAGCTCCAGCACCCGGGCCGGCTGATGCGCCAGCAGCAGCTCCGTCATGCGGGCAACAATGTAGGGCTGGGAGAGGGTCTGGCCATAGCCGATGGGTAGTGAGGTATCCTCGTAGGCGCGGTGGGCAAGGGCTTCGTCCAGGAAGATGTGCCGGGGTACCTGACCAATCACCTCCAGTACCCGGTCTGATTCAATGCCAGCTTCCCGTAACCGCTGCACCAGTCGCAGGCGGGTGCGCCTGGACGTCATACCGATCCCTTCAAGTTGAGCGATCACGATGTCGCCCCCCTGGCACCTTCCAAACCATCTACCCAGTCCCGCAGCCCCGGCAGTGCTTCGTAACGGGTCATATCAACGTGGACAGGGGTAATGGAAACATAACCCTCACGTACCGCATGAAAATCCGTGCCAGGCCCGGCATCGCCGCCGCGGCCTGCGGCACCGATCCAGTAGCGCTGCTTGCCTCGGGGACAAGTCATCGGAACCGCCCCTTCTGCCCTCTCCCGATGGCCCAGGCGAGTGACCTGGATACCGGAGAGTTCGTGCCAAGGCAGATCAGGAACGTTCACATTGAGGATTGAACGAGGCCCCAACGCCAGGGCCCGCTTGTCCTCCAGCAGCAAACGAACCACCCGTGCGGCGGTGTCATAATGGAAATGGCCATCGTTAACCAGTGATACGGCAATAGCCGGTAGCCCAAGGTGACGACCTTCAGTGGCCGCAGCTACCGTTCCGGAATAGATAATGTCGTCGCCCAGGTTGGCGTGGGTGTTGATACCGGACACGACTCGATCAAAAGGCTGATCGAACAGGCCGTTCACCGCCAGATGCACGCAATCGGTGGGCGTACCATCAACCGAGTGAAACCCGTTGGGGTGCTCTTCCACCGTCAGCGGGCGGCTTAACGTCAAGGCATTACTGGCTCCGCTGTGGTCACGGTCCGGCGCAACCACCTCCAACACACCAAGGCCCCCAAGGCCTTCAAACAGGGCCACAAGACCCGGCGAATGCACGCCATCATCATTGGACAACAAAATACGCACAGTGTTCTCCGCTAGCTTTCTTGCTTATTATCACGGCTGAGGCTCATGTCCTGCAGCTCAAAAATATCTCCCAGCACCGTGGTGGCATACTGCCCCGGTGGCAGGAAAAACTGTATCCGCAGGGCATTGTCATCCTGCCACTGCCAGTTCATTTGCTCAGGCCGGGTTACCAGGGCCCGACGCTCCGGTTTCATGCGGGTGCTGAGAAACAGCCGCTCAAACTCCGGGTGCTCTGACACCACTGCCCGCTCAAGCTCCGCCAATTCTCCAGTTGCCAGAGTGCCACCATCGCCCCACAGTGGCCCGGTAGGCTGGCCGTCTTCAGAGGGCTCTCCGGGCACACCGTTGAACCAGTTGCCCGCTTCAACCCGAGCAGCCAGGACTTCGTTAAACAACCAGGAACGTGCCGCCGAAAAGTACAATACGTTTTTCGAACCGCTTCCGCCACCGCCGCGACGGCCGCCTTTCTTCCGGTTCAATCGGGAAGGGTCAAGATTCACTGCCCGTTCCAGATTGCCGCCGCCAATGCCAAACCGCTGCGGCCCGAAATAATTTGGGGCTCCCCGCTCGCCAAGCAACGTCAGCGCCTGCTCAATGTCCACTCTATTGCCACTGACTTGCCTTAACACCAGATCAAATTCATTGCCCAGATGCTCGCCCCGGCGAAGCTTGCGTGCATGGCGGCCACTCGCCAACACTGGCCACCGGGCACCAATGGCTTGCAGCAGCGCAGCATCCTCGGATTCCCGGCCCGGGCAGTAGAGACTGAACCATTGCTTGGTAACCGCATGGCGATCCTTCAAACCACAAAAGCCCACCTCAAACGCCTTGCAACCCGCCAAGGCCGCCAACTCCCGGGCAACATACTCGGTATTGTCGCCAGACTTCTCAAGACGCACGCACAAGTGCTCACCGGCCCCTCCATGCACGGAACCTGGCAATTCAGAATCTGGCCAGAGTCTCTCCGTAACCCGGAAATCCTCAGGAACCGACTTTAATTGCGCCTTGCCCGGGCGCTTGCCCGAAGACGTGGGCCACTCAAGCCGCCAGCGGGGCCCACCGTTATCCTGACTCACATGGCCACCGGTTCGAGCAAACACACTGCCTGGCAGGCAATGCCCTCACCGCGCCCGGTAAAGCCAAGCTTCTCCGTGGTGGTGGCTTTCACACTCACCCGATTCACCGGCACCCCCAGATCCTCAGCAATATTGAGACGCATCGCCTCCACATGAGGTGCCATCTTCGGCGCCTGGGCAATAATCGTGGTATCCACATTCACCACAGCAAAGCCTTCCTCCAATACCCGCTGCATCACCCGACGCAACAGATCCCGGCTATCGGCCCCCGCCCACTCGTCGCTGGTGTCCGGAAAAAAATGCCCGATGTCACCCAGCGCCACCGCACCGAGCAGGGCATCCGCCAGTGCATGCAACAGCACATCGCCATCCGAATGGGCTTTCAAGCCATGACTATGGGGAATCTCAACACCACCCAGAATGACAGAACTGCCCTCACCAAAGGCATGGACATCAAAGCCCTGACCAATGCGCATCATCGTCTCCGAGAAAAACAGAAATAAACAAGAGGCGGGAAAACCCTACAGCCGACCCAGAATAAACTCGGCCAGCGCAAGGTCCGACGGCACCGTAACCTTCAGATTATCCGGCCGCCCTTCCACCAGAACAGGCATCTTACCGGAAAACTCCATCGCAGAGGACTCATCGGTAACCCCGTGACCACTTTCCAGACAGGATTCAAGAGCGGCCCTGAGCGCACCAAACCGAAACATCTGCGGCGTCAACGCCCGCCACAACCGACTCCGATCCACCGTCTGCGCCACCTCTGGCGGAACGCCGTCATCCGCCAGCTTCAAAGTATCCGCCACCGGCGCCGCCAAAAGCCCGCCAACAGGGTGGCCAGACAGCGTATCGATCAGGTTGGAAAGATCATCGGCATGCAAACACGGCCGAGCCGCATCATGCACCAGCACCCAATCGGAATCACCCGCCTGCTCCGCCAGCGCATGCAACGCCGAAAGCACCGAATCCGTCCGCTCCTTGCCACCAGTACAGGTCTGGATACGATCGTCTCTGGAGGATTCACTATCCGGCCACCAGTGATCCGCCGGACTCAACGGCACCATACAGCCCTTGAACGGCGCGTTATCCAGTAAACGGGAGAGCGTGATATCGAGGATAAAACGGTTATTGATCTTGAGGTACTGCTTGGGACATTCAGCTTTCATGCGCTGGCCGATGCCGGCGGCAGGAACAACAAGCCAAAGTTGAGGTTTCATAATCGGAAGGCCCGCACTGTGTCAGGAGAGCGCCGGGGAGTGTCTCTCCGGGAATTTCGAAGGCCATGGATGGCCTGAGAGAAGCGCACATGGGTGAGGCAAGCGTTAATGAAGCATAGCTTCATGCGCAGCCGAACGACAGCAATCTGCGATTGCTGGCCGGACCCGCTTGCGGGTGCTCGTAGCGTTTCCCGGAAAGGACACCCCCGGCGCTTCTAACTCCAGAACTAATTCTCGACGACCAGAAAGAATGTCTCGTCTTCGCGAATTAGCCCGAGATTCATGCGGGCACGCTCTTCCACCGCCCCCTGCTCGTTACGAAGATTCCGCACCTCCGCATAAAGCCGGTCATTACGCCCCGCCAACCCGGCATTCTCCGCCCGCTGCTCAGCAATCGCCTTCTCCAACGACCAAACCTGCGCAAAGCTACCCTCCCCGACCCACAGGCGAACCTGCAGCAGGAGAATCAGCACTACCAGAATGGCCCAAAGCGTTTTCATGCCAAATCAGCTCAGAAAATAACCAGATTTATCGAAAGAGTCGAAGGTCAAGTATAGACCTTATAGTAGATTAGCAACAAATTCTTGTAAGTCACTGTACAAAAAGGCCATCGTGTCCGAATTTTCATCCGGAACGCGATGGCCTTAACATTTTGTTACTTACCAGCGCGCGCTGGCAGACTCAAAAATGTCGCGGGTCTTAACCCTGACCCTTGATCTCGCTCAGGCCACGGTAAGGTGCCTTACCTTCCAGCGCCTCTTCAATACGCAGCAGCTGGTTGTACTTGGCAACCCGGTCTGAGCGGCACAGAGAACCGGTCTTGATCTGGCCGGCGCAGGTCGCAACCGCCAGGTCAGCAATGGTGGTGTCTTCCGTTTCACCGGAACGGTGAGAAATCACCGCCGTGTAGCCGGCGTCCTGAGCCATCTTGATGGCATCCAGAGTTTCAGACAGGCTACCGATCTGGTTGAACTTGATCAGGATGGAGTTACCAACGCCCTTCTCGATGCCCTGCTTCAGGATCTTGGTGTTGGTGACAAACAGATCATCACCAACCAGCTGCACCTTGCTGCCCAGCTTGTCAGTCAGGATCTTCCAGCCATCCCAATCGCTTTCGTCCATGCCATCCTCGATGGACACAATCGGATAACGCTCACACAGGCCTGCCAGGTAATCGGCGAAGCCTTCAGAATCAAAGCTCTTGCCTTCGCCAGACAGCTGATACTGACCGTCTTTGTAGAACTCGGAAGAGGCACAATCCAGCGCCAGGGTTACGTCTTTGCCCAGTTCATAGCCAGCGTCTTCAACAGCTTGCTTGATCGCAGCCAGGGCCGCTTCATTGGACGGCAGGTTCGGCGCAAAACCACCCTCGTCGCCCACCGCTGTGTTCAGGCCCTGAGACTTCAACACTTTCTTCAAGCTGTGGAAGATCTCGGCGCCGACACGCAGAGCCTCTGCAAAGCTCTTCACAGCAACCGGCTGAACCATGAACTCCTGGATGTCCACGTTGTTATCCGCGTGCTCACCACCGTTCAGGATGTTCATCATCGGTACCGGCATGGAGAATTCGCCGGGAGTGCCGTTGATATCAGCAATGTGCGCATACAGCGGCTTCTTCAGAGAAACAGCAGCCGCCTTGGCCGCTGCAAGGGAGACTGCCAGAATGGCGTTGGCGCCCAGGTTGGCCTTGTTCTCGGTGCCGTCCAGATCCAGCATAATCTGGTCCAGACCACGCTGATCCGCAGAATCTTTACCGACCAATGCATCACGAATCTTGCTGTTTACCGCATCAACCGCTTTCAGGACGCCCTTACCCAGATAACGAGAAGCATCACCATCACGCAGCTCCAACGCCTCGCGGGAACCGGTGGATGCACCAGAAGGCGCACAAGCGGTGCCGATGGTGCCGTCTTCCAGAATAACATCGGCTTCAACGGTAGGGTTGCCGCGGGAATCCAGAACCTCACGGGCTTTGATGTTGGCAATCTTGGTCATTCCAGTGAATCTCCGTTTGTTCAATATCTTAAAGGTTATAAATTAGTTTGATCGAGAGCGGGCGGGAATGGCTTTATGAAACTGTGCGGAGCCATGGATGGCGGAGCCCAAGCGTCACATGGACGTGCCGCAAGGAGCGTGTTTCATAAAGCCATCCCCGCCCGCTCGGTTCCCCCCAAGCAAACAAAAACGAACACCGCCAATCAGGCGGTGTCGATAGGTTTAAAACTTTTTACCAGGTCGTCTACAGCTTTCACCCGCTGCAGGAACGGCTCCAGCTGGCTCAGGCGCAAAGCGCACGGGCCGTCGCACATGGCCTTGTCCGGGTCCGGATGGGCCTCCAGGAACAAGCCTGCCAGGCCTTGAGACATACCCGCCAGCGCCAGGTCGGTAACCTGCGCACGCCGGCCACCAGCTGAGTCTGCTCGTCCACCGGGCATTTGCAACGAATGGGTCACATCGAACATCACCGGCACATTCATCGATTTCATGATGCCAAAGCCCAGCATGTCCACCACGAGGTTGTTATAACCGAAGCTGCTGCCGCGCTCGCACAGGATAACCTTGTCGTTGCCGGCTTCTTCACACTTGGTGATGATGTGCTTCATTTCCTGGGGCGCCAGGAACTGGGCTTTCTTGATGTTGATGACCGCGCCAGTTTTAGCCATGGCCACCACCAGATCGGTCTGGCGGCTCAGGAATGCCGGTAACTGGATGATGTCGCAGACTTCAGCTGCAGGCGCAGCCTGCTCCGGCTCGTGCACATCAGAGATGATCGGCACGCCGAACTTGCTTTTGATGTCCGCCAGGATCTGCAACCCCTTCTCAAGGCCGGGGCCCCGGAAGGAGTTGATGGACGAGCGGTTGGCCTTGTCGAAGGAAGCTTTGAAAACGTACGGGATGCCGAGGCGACCGCAAACATCCACGTACTTTTCAGCAACCTCAAAGGCAAGTTCCCGGGACTCAAGTACGTTCATACCACCGAACAATACGAACGGGTTGTCGTTGGCAACCTCAATGCCCGAGACGTTTACCTTTCTCTGCGCCATGCTCAGGATCCTTTCCGGTTGGCCAGTGCCGCCTCAACAAAGCCCTTGAACAGCGGGTGGCCGTCGCGCGGTGTTGAGGTGAATTCCGGGTGGAACTGGCATGCCACGAACCACGGATGTTCCGGCGCCTCAACGACTTCAACCAGTTTGCCATCTGCGGAACGACCAGAGATTTTCAGGCCGGCTTCCTCAAGGCTGGGCAGGAAGTGGTTGTTGACTTCATAGCGGTGGCGATGGCGCTCGCGGATGGTTTTCTTGCCATAGCAGGCAGCGATCGTGGAGCCGTCTGTCAGAATGCAGTCCTGGGCGCCCAGGCGCATGGTACCACCAAGGTCAGAGGCTTCGGTACGCGCTTCGGTAGCACCACTGGCATCCAGCCATTCGGTGATCAGCCCAACCACCGGCTCCGGGGTGTGCTCGCGGAATTCGGTACTGTGGGCGTCTTTCAGGCCGGCCACGTTGCGGGCGTATTCGATAACCGCCACTTGCATACCCAGGCAGATGCCCAGATACGGAACCTTGTTTTCACGGGCGTACTGAACGGTGCGGATCTTGCCTTCCACGCCCCGTTCGCCAAAACCGCCCGGCACCAGGATGGCATCGGCGGATTCCAGCACACGGGTGCCATCACGCTCGATGTCTTCGGAGTCAATGTAGTTGATATTGACCTTGGTGCGGGTCTTGATGCCGGCGTGCAGCAGGGATTCAATCAGCGACTTGTACGCATCCAGCAGCTCCATGTACTTGCCGACCATGGCAATGGTGACTTCCTGCTGCGGATTCATCAACGATTCCACAACGGCATCCCACTCGCCCAGATCTGCTTCACGGGCATCCAGGCCGAAGCGGTCGATGACCAGCTGGTCCAGGCCGTATTCGTGCAGCATGCGCGGAATGGCATAGATGGACTTGGCGTCCTGCATCGGGATAACCGCCCGCTCTTCCACGTTGGTGAACAAGGCAATCTTGCGACGGGAGCTGGCGTCCACTTCGTGCTCGGAGCGGCACAGCAGGATATCCGGCTGCAGGCCGATGGAGCGCATTTCTTTTACGGAATGCTGGGTCGGCTTGGTTTTGATCTCGCCGGCGGTCGCGATGTAAGGTACCAAAGTGAGGTGCATGAACAGCGCGCGCTGCGAACCTACTTCCACCTTCAGCTGACGACAGGCCTCCAGGAACGGCAGGGATTCGATATCCCCGACCGTGCCGCCCACTTCAATCAGGGCCACATCGGAGCCGGCTGCGCCTTCCACCACACGGCGTTTGATTTCGTCGGTAATGTGCGGGATCACCTGCACGGTACCGCCAAGATAATCACCGCGACGCTCTTTACGGATAACTTCTTCGTACACCCGGCCGGTGGTGAAGTTATTGCGCTTGCTCATGGGGGTACGAATAAAGCGCTCGTAGTGGCCCAGGTCGAGGTCGGTTTCCGCGCCGTCTTCGGTGACAAAAACCTCACCGTGCTGGAACGGGCTCATGGTGCCGGGGTCCACGTTGATGTACGGGTCCAGCTTGAGAATAGTGACCTTCAGGCCGCGTGCCTCGAGGATGGCTGCCAGTGAGGCAGACGCAATACCTTTGCCTAATGAGGACACGACACCGCCGGTGACGAAAATATAACGCGTCATGCAGATTCCGTGATTATCTGGTTCGGTGAAGGAGGGAGATTGTTCATCTCAAGATGGGTCGCCAGACTACCAGAAAGCCCCCCTGTACTCAATCACAATCCCTCTCCACAATCAGCCGCCAACCGGTGGCAGGGGCGCCTCCCGAGTATTGTTCAGAACACCACAAATCGCCAATGGCAATCAGCTCACTGGCACCGGGTGTTTCGTGGTAAACCAGCGGCAGTAAAGCCCTCTCCCAGGGCGGCACTCCTTGTTCCTGCAACCAGGTTTTCAACGATCGAGAGTGTCCGCCCTCCTCAAAGCGAAGCCTTTCGCCGCCCTGCCTCGTAGATACCCGTATTGGCGGGGGCGCTGCTTCCGGTGTAGTGGCTGTTGGCGTGAGCCGTAGTGTCCAGGGGCCCCATTGCATTGGGCGGCCGGGATCAAGGCCAGCGGAGTGCGCCGGCACTTCCACGTTTGGCACCAGGTACAGGTAGCCCCGATATCGCCGCAAACTGAAACCATCACCACGAATCTCCGGCGTCCGGTCTTCGCCGGCCTGAACCAACTCCGCCAGCGACTGATCCCAATCTGCCAGGGCAGGCATTTTCAAACCCTGCCGGTGAATCCACCATCGAACCAGATTTCTCTGCTCCAACGGGCTCAGGGCCTGAATCGACGCCAGTCGGAGCTGACCTGAATCAGAACACATCTGCCACTGCAATTCCGCCAACCGATGATTGAGAATGTCGCTTTCGGCGCAGGCCCTGGCACTGTGCTCCACCCGTTTCAGCAGGCCCGGCCAGCGCTCCTTGAGCCCCGGCAGCACAGCGTGGCGCAGGTAATTGCGATCAAATGCCAGGCTGGTATTGCTGGGATCTTCCACCCAGGAGAGACCGACATCCCGGGCAACCTGCTCCAGCCGGTCACGGCTTACCGCCAGCCAGGGTCGAAACAGGGCTCCCTGGCCAAGACGGCGGCTTTCAGGCATGCCCGCCAGACCCGTTACACCGGTTCCCCGGAGCAAACGAAACAGCACCGTTTCGACCTGATCGTCTGCGTGGTGGGCCATCAACAACAGGTCGCCAGCCCCCAGTACCCGCCGAAACACGTCATATCGGGCCATCCTGGCCGCCTCCTCAAGACCACCGGAGCCAGACTCGCCCACTGAAACGTCCACACGCTCAACAAGGAGGGGAACCGCCAACCGCTCACAGAGCGACCGGCAGAACTGCTCAGTCTGCGAGTGATTGGGCTGGAGTTGGTGATTAATGTGCAGAGCACAGACATTGCGGTGACAGGCTGCCGCCACATACAACAACAAGCTGGAATCCAGGCCACCACTGAGGGCGACCAGGATGCGGGAGCTGTCAGGGAGTGAGCTGACCGGTCCGAGAAGATCCTCGGGCCAGCCAGATTCCCGGGCGGTGTTACCGCCCGCTTTCATATTTGGTAAGGCGCTCGTACCGGCGGGAAACCAATTCGTCCAGAGGTAACCGGCTCAGTTCCGCGACACCCTTGGCCAACCGGGCCTTCAGGGTTTCCGCCATTTTCTCCGGATTACGGTGAGCACCGCCCAGGGGCTCTTCAATCACATTGTCGGCAACACCCAGTTCTTTCAGGCGCTGGGCGGTGACACCCATGGCCTCGGCAGCCTGGGCTGCATACTCGGCGCTTTTCCAGAGAATGGAAGCGCAGCCTTCCGGCGAAATAACGGCATAGGTGGAGTACTGCAGCATATTCAGCTGATCACACACACCAATGGCCAGGGCACCACCGGAACCGCCCTCACCGATCACTGTAGAGATAATCGGCGTTTTCAACCGGGACATGACCGCCAGGTTGAAGGCAATGGCCTCACTCTGGCCACGCTCTTCGGCGCCGATACCAGGGTAGGCACCCGGCGTGTCAATGAAGGTGAGGATTGGCATCTTGAAACGCTCGGCCATTTCCATCAGGCGCAGGGCCTTGCGGTAACCTTCCGGGCGAGGCATGCCGAAGTTGCGCTTGACCTTGTCACGCACTTCGCGGCCTTTCTGATGGCCGATTACCATTACTGGCTTGTTGTCCAGCCGGGCTGTACCACCAACAATGGATAAATCGTCGGCGTAGCGGCGATCGCCGTGCAGCTCGTCGAAATCTTCGAAAATCAGATCAATGTAATCCTGGGTGTAGGGCCGGCGCGGGTGCCGGGCCAAACGGGCAACATCCCAGGACTGCAAATCAGAAAATATGCTTTCTGTCAGACTGACACTCTTCTTCTTCAACCGACTGATTTCATCGGTGATATTGATGTCGGTGTCGTTGCCCACCATGCGAAGCTCTTCAATCTTGGCTTCCAGGTCGGCGATCGGCTGTTCGAAATCAAGGTAATTAGGGTTCATGATGTTCCATCATTTGATTGCCAGGCAGGTTTCACCCCACCAAAACCAGAATTTGGGACAAAGATAGCAGTGCAACCGGCACAGCTAAAGCGGACATTGGTATTAATCATAGACCAGTTCCACGGACTTCTCGCCTACCAGGTGTCTGAGCTCGAACAACAGGTTGTCATCCGGCTGTACTCGCCAGGACTCACCCAGCTCAATGCGGGTTCTGGCCTCGGCACTGCTGTATTCAATCCACACCGGGCTGCCTTCGTTGCGGAACGGGCGCAGGGTATCGTCCAGTTTGTCCAGCAGCCCGTTTTGCAGTTGATCTGCGCGCAGCGCCAGCCGAATGCCCCGACTGAACTGCTGTCGGGCCGTGGCGACGTCCATCACTGAACTGACGCGCATTTTCATTTGCCCGGAGTAATCATCGTGGCTAACCTGCCCTTCGACAACGATCACCTGATCTGACTGCAACAGTTCCCGGTTCTCGAAAAACGCCTCGGAGAAAAGGGTCGCCTCAATACGAGCACTGCGGTCATCCAGTGTAATAAAGCACATAGTGGAACCCGTGCGGGTTTTCATGGTGCGCTGGGCAACCACCAGGCCAGCCACCCGCTGGGGTGACTTGTTGGGCTTCAGATCCGCGATGGAGTTACGGACAAAACGCCGGACTTCCCGCTCGTATTCATCAAACGGATGGCCCGTGAGATAGATACCAAGGGTATCCTTCTCGCCCTTCAGGCGTTCTTTTTCAGGCCACTCCCGCACATGGGCCACATCGGCGTAGGGGTCTTCACCCTCACCGCTGCTCTCCAGCATTTCGCCAAACATATCCATCATGCCGGCGGCATCGTTTCGGGATTGCTGGTCTGCCTGCTGCACAGCCTTGTCGATACTGGCCATCAGCTGCGCGCGCCCGGCACCCAGTTTATCCATGGCCCCGGCCCGGATCAGCGCCTCCATGGCACGCTTGTTGACCTTCTTCAGGTCAACCCGGCGGCAGAAATCGAAAATATCCTGGAACGGGCCGTCTTTGGCGGCCTCCACAATGCTATCAATCGGGCCCTCACCCAACCCTTTGATGGCGCCAAGACCATAAACAATCTGCCCGTCGTCATTGACGGTAAAGGTGTAAGCGGAACGACTGACGTCTGGCACCAGCAGGTCCAGCTTCATGTTCCGGCACTCTTCCACCAGCGTGACCACCTTATCGGTGTTCTGCATATCGGCGGTGAGTACCGCAGCCATGAATTCGGCCGGGTAGTGGGCCTTGAGCCACAAGGTCTGATACGACACCAGAGCATAGGCGGCGGAGTGGGATTTGTTGAAACCGTAGCCGGCGAACTTTTCCACCAGATCGAAGATGTTTTCCGCCAGGGTTTCATCGATGCCATTATTGGCACAACCCTCCAGGAAGAATGCCTTCTGCTTGGCCATCTCTTCCGGCTTTTTCTTACCCATGGCCCGGCGCAGCATGTCGGCGTTACCGAGGGTGTAGCCCGCCATCACCTGGGCAATCTGCATGACCTGCTCCTGGTAGAGGATAACCCCATAGGTGGGCTCCAATACCGGCTTCAGGCCTTCATACTGATAATCCGGGTGTGGGTAAGACAACGGCTGGCGGCCATGCTTACGGTCGATAAAGTCGTCTACCATGCCCGACTGCAACGGCCCCGGACGAAACAGGGCCACCAGGGCGATCATATCTTCCAGGGAATCCGGCTGCAGGCGCCGGATCAGATCTTTCATGCCGCGGGATTCCAGCTGGAAAACGGCGGTGGTTTCCGCCTTTTTGAGCAACTCGAAGGAGCGCTTGTCTTCCAGCGGGATGGTGGCAATGTCCAGTTCTGATTGACCCTGCGCCTGTCGGCGCGGGTTAATCATGTGCAAGGCCCACTTGATGATGGTCAGGGTCCGAAGACCCAGGAAGTCGAACTTCACCAGGCCCGCGTCTTCCACATCGCCTTTGTCAAACTGTGTGACCAGGCTGCCGCCTTCGTCGTCACAGTACAGGGGCGAGAAATCGGTAATCTTGGTGGGCGCAATCACCACGCCACCGGCATGCTTGCCGGCGTTACGGCAAACGCCCTCGAGTTTGAGGGCCATCTCCCAGATTTCCTGGGCTTCTTCGTCCTGCTCCAGAAACTCCTTGAGCTGGGGCTCCTGCTCGATAGCCTTGTTGAGCGTCATGCCCACTTCAAACGGAATCAGCTTGGACAGTTTGTCGGCCAGGCCGTAGGACTTGCCCTGTACCCGTGCCACATCCCGCACCACCGCCTTGGCGGCCATGGTACCGAAGGTAATGATCTGGGAAACCGCTTCCCGGCCGTATTTCTCAGCGGTGTATTCGATCACCCGGTCCCGGCCTTCCATGCAGAAATCGACGTCAAAGTCCGGCATGGAAACCCGTTCCGGGTTCAGGAACCGCTCGAACAGCAGGTCGTACTCCAGTGGGTCAAGATCCGTAATCAGCAGCGCGTAGGCCACCAGGGAACCGGCACCGGAACCCCGGCCGGGCCCTACCGGTACGCCGTTGTTCTTGGCCCATTTGATAAAGTCCATAACGATCAGGAAGTAGCCGGGGAAGCCCATCTGAATAATGATGTCCAGCTCGAACTTCAGTCGCTTGTAATATTCTTCCCGCTTCTGGTCATACTCCGGATCATCCTTGCTCAGGATGGTTTCCAGGCGCATCTCCAGACCTTCTTCGGACACATGCCGGAAGTACTCGTCCATGGTCATGCCATCGGGAATCGGGTAGTTCGGCAGGAAGTATTCGCCCATCCGGACCTTGACCGAACAGCGGCGGGCAATCTCGACCGTGTTTTCAACAGCCTCGGGGATGTCCGAAAACAGTTCGATCATCTCTTCGGCGCTGCGAAGATACTGCTGGTCGCTGAAGCGCCGGTCCCGACGAGGATCATCCAGTGTGCGGCTCTCACCGATACAGACCCGGGCCTCGTGGGCTTCGAAATCGTCCGCCGTCAGGAAGTGCACATCGTTGGTTGCCACCACTGGCAGACCCAATTCGGCCGCCAACTCAACGCTCAGGTGCAGACAATCCTCATCACCTGCCCGCTCGGTACGCTGCAGTTCCAGGTAGTAGCTGCCCGGATACAGATTCTTCCAGTACTGGGCCCGTTCCCGGGCGAGTTCCGGCTTGCCCGCCAGCAGGGCCTTGCCCACATCGCCCATTTTTGCGCCGGAAAGCGCAATCAGTCCCGCCGCGCGGGCTTCCAGCCAGGCCTTCCGGATAATCGGCTTGCCATAGCGCTGACCCTCGGTGTAGCCAAGGGAAATGATTTCGGTAAGGTGCAGATAGCCTTTCTCATCCCGCGCCAGCAAGGTGAGCCGGAATGGGTTTTCCGGCTCGTCCGGGTTTTCCAGCCAGAGATCGGCACCGATAATCGGCTTCACACCAGCACCCATAGCCGCCTTGTAGAAGCGCACCAGAGAGCACATATTGGATTGTTCGGTGAGACCCACCGCCGGCATGCCCAACTCGGCCACACGGCTGATCAGTGGTTTGACCCGTACCAGGCCATCCACCATAGAGTATTCAGAGTGTACGCGAAGATGTACGAACGTCTGTGCCATGGTCAGCTACCGATCAGTTGCATCAGATCTTCTTCGGTTTGGGGACCAAAGCGTGTTTCTATCAGTTTGCCCGCCGGGTCCACCACAAAGGTGGCGGGCAATGCCATCGGCGTTTTCCAGCCAAAATCGGGGCCCGGATCCTGGCCAAGCATGGTAAATTCGATACCCATTTTCTGGCCCAGGTCCACAAGTGCCGCGCCTTCAACACCGTCAAAATTGACGCCCAGCACCGAAATTCCCGGTGACTTGTCGAGGTGATTCAATTCAGGAATCTCCTCCAGGCAGGGCTTGCACCATTCGGCCCAGTAGTTAACCAGCACCCACTGGCCACGGTAACTGTCCCAGTCCACCGCCACACCATCGGCACGTTGCAACTCCGTTCTCTCGCAACCCGCCAGGGCCAGCACCATAATAACGGCTGGAATCAGCAGCAAGTGCCTGGGCCATTCAGAAACCTTGGGACGGGGAACGGACGGGTACCGAGGGTACTGCAAGGTAAATCCTCCTGTTAGACTACGGCCCTCATTAAAGACCGTACTCATCACTGTTAACCGGGCATGACCATGACAGAACCAACCCGCATTTTCCATAACCCACGGTGTTCAAAATCACGCCAGACCCTTGAGCTGCTTCAGCAAAAGGGTGTCGAGCCGGAGATTATACGCTACCTCGAGACACCACCGACAGAGCAGGAACTGTTACGCATTCTTGATCTTCTGGGTTGTGAACCCCGCCAGCTGATGCGTACCAAGGAATCCGAGTACATAGAACTTGGCCTGAACGCCCCGGAACTGACCCGGGAAGAGCTGGTCAAGGCCATGGTAAATACCCCGAAACTGATCGAACGCCCTATCGTTCTGGCCAATGGAAAGGCAGCCCTCGGGCGTCCGCCAGAGAAGGTACTGGATATTCTTTGAGCTACCCCCTTGGAGCAGACATGAGCAACGCTACACCGTACGTTCTTGTGCTTTACTATAGCCGGAACGGCCAGACCGCTGAGATGGCCAACCAGATTGGCCGCGGC
>NZ_LOCO01000015.1:15813-22471 GCF_001574445.1 Marinobacter excellens LAMA 842 | reverse complement strand
GTCGCCCGAGCGGATGGCATTGAGGCGAAAATCCGCACGGTTCCACCAGTGTCACCAGACACCAGCGCCAGCATGCCCCCGGTGCCGGACAGCGGCGCCCCTTACGCCACCCGTGAAGATCTCGCAAACTGCGCCGGGCTGGCCCTGGGCAGCCCTACCCGGTTTGGCAATATGGCGGCCCCGCTCAAACACTTTCTCGATGGTACCGGCGATTTGTGGCTTAACGGCAAGCTGGTTGGTAAACCTGCTGGCGCCTTCACCTCTACCGGCAGCCTGCATGGCGGCCAGGAAACCACGCTGCTGACCATGATGATGCCATTGCTGCACCACGGCATGGTACTGTGCGGGCTGCCTTACTCCGAGAGTGCCCTGAATGAGACCTCGACCGGCGGCACGCCTTACGGCCCCACCCACTGGGCAGGTACCGGTGCACAGCAGGCGCTGAGTGACCATGAAAAGGCCCTGTGCCAGGCCTTTGGTGAGCGCCTTGCCCGGCTGGCGCTCAAACTTGCCGGTTGATCACCGCCAGCATCCAAACTTTCAACCACCCGGAACCTTTTATGCTCAAAAATGAAAAAGCAAAAACCACGGCCCGCATAACCATTGCGCTGTACCTTGCGGTATTGGCCACACTGCTGTTGACAACATTCTATCCAGCGCCAGTGGAAGGCGTGTCCATTCCCCTGATGTTGACGGTGAAACTGTTACCCCTTCTGGCGTTTGCAGTACCGGTATTCCGGGGGCACAATCGCGGGTACATCTGGATGGCCTTCGTGGTGATTTTTTACTTCACCCAGGCCGTGGTCTCCGCCTGGCTGAGCGAAGGCGCCCCAGGCCCGATGATTCTCACAGTGCTTACATTCCTACTGTTCACCGTCGCCATGGTTCACCTGAAAGTAAACCGGCCGGTTGCCAACTGAGTGCCCATAACACCCGGAGAGCACAACGATGGCTGATCAAACGCCCCCCATGCCAGCACCACCACATCGGCACACCCTCACCCTGCGAGACATCTGCTCTGCCCTGGTGGAAAGTGGCGAAATCAGCCACCAGGATGCTGAGAAGGTGCTCACGGCCAACCTGGGGGCCGCTACCCAGGACGGACGAACTTCTCCGCGACACCCCCTGGAACTGGTTGCCATTGCCGGCATTACCAGCCTCAGGGATGGCCGAACCCTGGATCTTGATCGGCTGACCAGCTGGCTGGCCCGATGGGCGGGCCAGGATTACTACCACATAGACCCGCTCAAGATCGACACGCCGGCCATCGCCCGGGTGATGTCCTACGCCTTTGCCCAGCGCCACGGCATTCTGGCGGTAGAGATACGCCAGGATGAAGTGCTGATTGCCAGCACGGAACCATTCAAGACCGAATGGGAAAGCAACCTTCGACAGGCCATTCGCAAGGACATTCGCCGTGTCGTTGCCAACCCGGAAGACATCCGGCGCTACACGGTGGAGTTTTACCAGCTCGCCAATTCCGTGAGCAAGGCCAGCGGCAGCCAGGCCCCGGGTGCCGCCAGCAATCAGAATTTCGAACAACTGCTGGACATAGGTTCCAACGAAAACCCGGATGCCAATGACCAGCACGTGGTCAAGATTGTCGACTGGCTGTTGCAGTACGCCTTTGACCAGCGCGCCTCAGACATTCACATTGAACCGCGCCGGGCGGTCACCCAGGTGCGTTTTCGTATTGATGGCGTGTTGCATAACGTCTATGAGTTTCCGGAACATGTCGGGGTGGCTGTCACCAGCCGTCTGAAGATTCTGGGGCGCCTGAATGTGGCCGAGAAACGCCGGCCCCAGGACGGCCGGATCAAAACCCGAAAACCGGATAACAGCGAGGTGGAGTTGCGCCTGGCCACCATGCCCACCGCCTTTGGCGAGAAGATGGTGATGCGGATTTTTGATCCGGAGGTGCTGCTGAAATCCTTCGAGCAGCTGGGCTTCAGTAAAGAAGACCGGGAGCGCTGGCAGGCCATGACCGCACGCCCCCATGGCATTGTACTGGTGACTGGCCCTACCGGTTCCGGCAAGACCACCACCCTTTACTCCACCCTCAAACAGCTGGCGTCGCCGGAACTGAACATCTGCACCATTGAAGACCCCATCGAAATGGTCGAGCCGGCCTTCAATCAGATGCAGGTGCAAACCAATATCGACCTGACGTTCGCCCATGGAGTCCGGGCCCTGCTGAGGCAAGACCCCGACGTTATTATGATTGGCGAAATCCGCGATCTGGAAACCGCCGAGATGGCGGTACAGGCAGCGCTGACCGGCCACCTGGTGCTCTCCACCCTGCACACCAACGACGCCCCGAGCGCCATCACGCGACTGATGGAACTGGGCATCCCGCCCTACCTGATCCGGGCCACGGTGCTTGGGGTGATGGCCCAGCGCCTGGCCCGCACCCTGTGCCCCCACTGCAAGGCTCCGGGTGAGGCCGACGAGCAGGCCTGGCAAACACTGACCCGCCCCTGGAAAGCGCCGGTTCCCCGTCAGTTCTATCATCCGGTGGGCTGCCTCGAATGCCGCAATACCGGCTATATGGGCCGCGCCGGGGTCTATGAGATCATGACGCTCTCCGAGCACCTGACTCGCCAGATCAATGATCGCTGCGAACTCGAGCATTTAAGGCTGGACGCCTATAAAGAAGGCATGAAATCCCTGCGCCTCAGTGGCGCCCAGAAAGTGGCCGCCGGCCAGACCACGGTGGAAGAAATCCTGCGGGTGACCCCGGAAAGCCAGCGCTGAACCCGCATCAACCCGGGCGCAGACCGCACTGCTCCAACAGTTCCTGCCAGTGCCGGGTGTGCTGCATCATGGCCTGGTCCAGCTCCCGCCAGAGGCTGACTTCAGCATCGGCTGACAAATGACGCTGGTACCAGTCCTGAAAGCTCGCCGGCATAACGGCAGTTTGCTGGTCCGCCAGCTCGGCCAGAGCCCCGATCAGCGAATCCCGGGCCCGGCTGACATCGCTCATGTAGGGCTGGATTTCACCAATGTACACATTGAAGAAGAAATTTCGGACGATTTCTGATTGATTATTCGGCCGGCCATTCAGACATAATGGACGCTCATCAAGGCGCGCTTTCAGGGTCTCTGTTCCTGCATTGAGGGTTGCAATCAACAGCCGGGCGCTGTTGATCACCTGCCCGGCGCGAAACTCCGATTGCCAGCGTTGGTGCACTCCGCCAAGTGCATCGAGGGGAACATCGAGCTGCTGGACCGACAAATCGGATACGGCCTGGTTCAACTGGCCCAGGTCCCGCACCAGATCAGACACCGGATTGCCTTCGGCAGCGACCGGATAAAACCCCTTTGACAGGGTCAGCAAGCGTTCGATCTCTTCCGTGCCCCAGGTGGCATTCCACACCGCCACAGGAAGCGATGCCCGCTTGCTCTCGACCGCATCCTGGAGGGTTTTCTCCAAGCGCTCATCGTCGATCTCTGCCATGCAGTCTTCCGCGGCTCGGATAAACCGGACTTCATAACGCAGCCGGTTAAGAGGCTGCATCACCCGGCCCATCACCGAGTTTCGCTCGCCAACCACATACTGAAGTTCACACCCGTACAGCGACAGAAAGTCCAGCATGCCCAGATCCAGCTCAGGCATATCAAGCACACGTTCGCGGCGACGGGGTACGGTGGAGGCAGGGGGAAGATCAGAGGGAACCGATACCGATGGCGTATCCAGCACCCGGGCAAGGCGCTCCAGGTACTCTTCCATCATCGGCTCGGCTTCGGAGAACGGATTGCAGCCGGCCAGAAACAAGGCACAAACACCCGGAATAAGCCATTTCAGACATGAACTACCGGGCATTCGACCACCTCCTAACGTTTACGCAGTAGCGCGTCTACCTCCGCAAAATCACGGGCAACAGGCCGACCAGTGTCAGGAAGCTCCCCATCACGCACCAGCCAGACGGTTTTAAGCCCAGCTTCCTCAGCCGCCGAGAGCTCGGCTTCCACGTCCGACAGGAACAGAACGGTCCCCGGCTCTACACCTAGCTCGGCAAGAATATTGCGGTAAGACTGTGCTTCTTTTTTGCCGCCCACACCGGTATCGAAGTATCCGGAGAAAAACGGCGTAAAGTCGCCTTCGTTACTGAAACCAAAAATCAGTTTCTGTGCCTTCACAGAACCAGAGGAATATACGAACAGCCTTAGGCCCCGATCATGCCAGCGCTGAAGATAATCCGCCGCATCCGGATAGATATCGCCCTTCAGCTCTCCGCTGTGATATCCCTGCTCCCAGACCATGCCCTGCAGTGCTTTGAGCGGCCCTTCTTTGCGATCCTCGGATATCCAGGCCTGGAGGACATCAATCAGGCCCTCCACATCTTTACTGTCGACACCACTTTTTTCTGCGACCAGAGCCAGCTGTTCAGCCACAGCCGGCGTGGTGTGATGGTTCGTGCGGATAAATTCCGGCAAGTGTTTACTGGCGTAGGGAAACAGCACATCGTGCACGAATGAGATCGAGCTGGTCGTGCCCTCTATATCGGTCAGAACTACCCGAATCATCCTGCCACTCCCGCAAGCCCTTCGTAACGGGGCAGTCGACTGGCGATATCCTCGCCGGTAAAGCTCGCAACCCAGCCTTCCGGGTTGGTGAACAGGCGAATGCAAGTGAATTGCGGCTCTGGCCCCATATCAAACCAGTGGCGTGTGCCATCCGGTACACTGATCAAATCGTTCTGCTGGCACAGCAGGGCATACACCTGGTCGCCAAAGTGCAGATAGAACAGGCCCTGGCCCCGCACGAAAAACCGCACTTCATCCTCGCTGTGGGTATGCTCGTCCAGAAACTTCTGGCGGAAGGCTTCCTTTTGGGGGTTGTCCGGGTTCAGGCTGATCACATCGGCCGTCTGGAAACCGCATTCCTGCTTCAGCCGCGCAACCTCTTCGCTGTAGGCTTCCAGAATCTGCTCCTGGCTGGCATCCGCCGGCAGATCACGGGTTGGCCACTGTTCGAAACGCACGCCGTGGCGGGCGAGCGCATCACCGATAGCCCCCGGGTCGGTCATCACGGTGCGGGCCTCGTCCGGCTGGCTCTGGTGAAATATGCTCAGGGTAGTCATGGGCGGACCCTCATGGTTTCAAGTTCACATTCAAAGAGAAATTCGAAGGCTTCGACATGGCGCAGGCAATCCGCCATGGTCTTACCCCAGGTATACAGGCCGTGGCCGCGAATCAGGTAACCGGGGTGTTCAGGATGGGCCAGAAACCAGGCCCGGGTGTCCTCGGCCAACGCCGGAATATCCTGAGTGTTGTCGAAAACCGGAATGCTCAGTGCACCCTCATGGGTCTCAACACCGGAAAACGCCTTCTGCAATTCGTAGCCTTCCAGCTCCAGTGCCTGACCCGCAGCAATCAGCCGACTCAATACTGTGGCTTTTACGGAATGGGTGTGCAAGACGGCACCAACCTCCGGGAACACCTGGTAAAGCACGGTATGCAACAGGGTTTCTGCGGAGGATTTGCACTGGCTTTGGACCGGCCGGCCGTCAAGATCAACCACCATGACGTCTGCGGTGGTCAGCTGCCCCTTGTGGCGGCCAGACACCGTAATGGCCACATGATCACTGTCGATCCGCGCAGAATAATTGCTGCTGGTGGCAGGCGACCAGCCACGGCCGTAAAGGAACTGACCTGCATCCACGATGGACTGAGCCGCTGTGGCAAATCGTGTTACATCAAACACACGCAATCTCCCGGTTGAAACGTGCCCTGCCGGGCAAGCGATGGCCGCCATTATAGGACGGCCATCGCTCCCCGAAAACCGCTTTGGCTCAAGCCGTCAACGGCAGGCGGCGCTGGCGCTTTCCGGTCAGCGCAAACAGGGCATTGCCCAGGGCGGGAATCACCGGGGGCACGCCTGGCTCACCCACACCGGTCGGGCCTGCTTCACTGTCAACAACGTCCACCACCACGTCGGGCGCCTGGTGCATCTGCATCAGGCGGTAGTCGTGGAAATTGCTCTGCCGGATCTCGCCGTTGTCGAAGTTGATCTCGCCGTAGAGCGCGGCGGTCAGGCCAAACAGGATGCCACCCTCGATCTGGTCTTCAACAATCCTGGGATTAACCACCTGGCCGCAATCCACGCTGCAGATCACCTTGTACACCCGTATTTCACCGTTCTCGATTCCGGCTTCAACCACTTGGGCCACATAGGTACCAAAGCTCTTGAACAAGGCGAGCCCCCGGGCGCGACCTTCCGGCGCTGGCTGGCCCCAATCCGCCAGCCGGGCTGCGCGCTCTAGCACCTCGCGATGGCGCGGCTCGGCATCCAGCATTTTCAGGCGGAACTGCAACGGATCTTCACCGGATTCGTGGGCCAGCTCATCCATAAAGGTTTCCACCGCAAACCCGTTGTGGGAATAACCCACCGATCGCCACCAGGTGATGGGCACACCGGGATCGGTGTGGGTATGACGAACGCTGACGTTCTGCACCTGGTAGGGGTATTCAATGGCCCCTTCAATGGCCGAAATATCTTTCGGTGTGGCAATGCCCTCAGCCATCAGCCCTACCCGCCCCAGGGTGTCGTAGAGGAACTTGGGCGCCCAGGGATACTGTGCGGGTGCGGCATTGCGCACGTACCAGTCCAGAACCTGCGGGCCGACGATCTGGTGGTGCCAGCCGGTCAGTTCGC
>NZ_LOCO01000015.1:0-15531 GCF_001574445.1 Marinobacter excellens LAMA 842 | reverse complement strand
CGTCGTTCAGGCTGGCTTTCATCCGGTGCAACATGGCGGGGCGAAGGAAGCCGTGGCGGGTATCTTCTTCCCGGGACCAGATCAGCTTGACCGGAACTTTCAGTTGGTAAGCCACCGCCGCAGCTTCTTCGATATAATCCTGGGTGAGGCGACGGCCAAACCCGCCGCCAAGAAATGTGGTGTGGATGTTTATCTTGCCCGGTGACAGATCGGTATGACGGGCCGCCGCAATGCGCCCCAGGTCTGGCGCCTGGGTGGGTGCCCAGACATCCATTCCACCATCGCGATACCAGGCCGTGGCATTCATCGGTTCCATGGTGGCATGGGCCAGATAGGGCTGCTCATACTCGGCTTCAACCACCTGTTTTGCCCGATCGGCTGCCGTATCGACATTACCCTCACTGCGTTCTTTGACCCCGGAATTTTCACTCGCGGCCTTGCGGTAACCCTCAAAAACGGCTTCTGTGTCGGTATCCAGCGCTTCAGAGAAGTCCCACTCTACCTGCAATTTCTGCTGAGCCTTTCTTGCCTGCCAATAGCGCTGGGCAACCAGAGCAACACCGCGCTCAGTGATGAAGGCATCGGTTACACCTGGCATACCGATGACGTCATCGCGGTTGAAGCTGCTGGCCTTGCCGCCGTAGCGGGGGCTGCGGGTCATAACCGCATAGACCATGCCAGGAAGCTCGACATCCATCCCGTAGACGGCGGTTCCCGTAGCCTTGGCACGGGCATCCAGCTTGCCGCCTTTGCGGCCGATGTATTTCCATTCGGCGCGGGGTTTGAGGGGCACCTTGCCCCGGATAACTTCCCGGTCCGCCAGCTTCACCAATTGGCCGTAACGTAACGAATCAAGTCCGTTAGGATGCACCACCCGGCCATCCTGGGTAGTGCACTGGTCCGCGTCTACTTCCCACACCCGGGCAGCCGCCATCACCAACATCTGTCGGGCCTGCGCGCCGGCAACCCTCAGCGGCTCCCAGCTTGTGGCCAGGCTGGTACTGCCGCCGGTCAGCTGCAAACCAAACAGGGGGTTTCGGTATTCCGGCGCCACCGGGGCAAACCTGACTTTAATCCTGCTCGGCTCCACATCCAGTTCTTCAGCCACCAGGGTGGTCAAACCGGTGTAGGTGCCCTGCCCCATCTCAACCCGGGCCAGGGTAAAGATGATTTCATCATCACGGGTCAATTCCAGCCAGATATCCGGCTTCCACTCTCCGGTCTCGGGCTGGTACCCGGTCTGGACAGAGGCGCACCCCGGGATAGATACCGCCAGTATCAAGCTGCCTGAAGCACCCGTGCTGACTTTCAGAAAATCACGACGATTCATGGTCATGTCAGGCGTCCTCCCCGGCGGGCTGGTAATGGCCAACCGAACCGGCAACCGCCTCGACGGCGGCGACAATACGGGAATAGGTACCGCACCGGCACAGGTTTCCGGTCATGGCGGTCACAATGTCCTGACGAGATGGCGACGGATTGTTGTTCAGAAGGTGCGCTGCGGTCATGATCTGGCCCGACTGACAGTATCCGCACTGGGGAACGCCCTGATCAATCCAGGCCTGTTGCAACGGGTGCAACTGGCCATCTTCGGACAAACCTTCGATAGTGGTCACGGAAGCGCCGTCTACCGACGCCACCGGTGTTGAACAGGAGCGCGCTGGCTGACCGTTAACATGAACCGTGCAAGCGCCGCACAAGCCGGCACCGCAACCAAACTTGGTGCCCTTGAGCCCAACTTCATCCCGAATCACCCACAACAGAGGCGTATCGGAATCAACATCAACTGTGTGCCTTTGGCCGTTAATCGTCAGGCTGAATGCCATGGGCCTTTCCTTTTATTATTTGCTGGAAGACGAATTCGTTCACTTGATCACTTCTTTGCCATCCTGGTCTACCCAGATCTTGCGGTCACCGGTATTCATTTTGCCATTGGAATCCCAGACTTCACGATCTTTGGTGGCACTCTCCACCTTGCCGTTGTCGTCCCAGATCACCCGGTCTTTGCAACCCGCCAGAGTGAACAGGCCGGCCATAACAATCACCACCAGAGAACCCTTTTTCATCATCAATAACCTCATCAGCTGTTTGAAATGCAGTACCGTGATTCGTTGATCACCGGCGGCCATGCAATTCCCGATTATTCTGTTTGTCCCGGTCGCTCTTGCGAACCATGACATAGACCGCGCCGGTTCCACCATGGTGTTTCTGGGCCGAGTGAAAGGCCAGTACGCTGTCCAGTTCCGGAAGCCACTTCGCCAGGTAGCTTTTCAACTGGGCAATGCCATCGGGGTTGCGCTCACCCTTACCGTGCAAAATGATGACTGAACGCAAGCCGTAGCGCACACAATCGTTGATAAACGCAAATACCTCCCGGCGGGCTTCCTCAACGGTCATCCGGTGCAGATCCAGCCTGGCCTCGATCGGGTACTGCCCCAGCCGGAGCTTGCGGAACACACCATGCTGAATACCGGGCCGCATCCAGCTAAGGACGTCATGGGCCGTCAGCGGCTCAACCATGTCAGAAGTCAGCGGGTTCAGGTCACGAACCGGCTTTTCAACGGCCGCTTTCTGCCGTTCCAGATGCCCGGGCGTCAGCTCCCTGGGGGTCGACACTTCGGCCCGATTGGGTTTCCGAATACGCCGGACATCCTTCATCTCTTCAAGAAACGCCAGGCGTTCATCTTTACTGGTCATGAGCTATCTGTTTCTGGATTGACGAATGTCAGAACTCTACCACCGTGCCGGGCTACCATAAAGAAAAGCCCTGAGACACGTTTCGACCAAAATCGTAGGGCATAACATGGCTCCGCTGAACTACACTGCAAGCGGACAACAATAACTACGGAACAGCGGCGAAGGCCGACCAACTCCGACCCACGACGGATTGCGATATGGCAGCAGCGAACCAGGACACATCCCGCCCCCAGAACACCCGAGCCATCATGACATTTCTGCGGGAACATGCACCTTTTTCCAGCATGGATGACACCCACCTGGCCCATTTTGCTGAACATGCCACCCTGAGGTTCTACGCCGATGAAGACGTGGTGCTCTCGCCGGATGACGGCGTAGTAAAGCGCTTTTACATCGTTAAACAAGGCCGTATTCGGGGCGAACGCCACAACGAAAAAGAGGATCGGGCAGAAACCACCTTCGAAATCAGCCAGGGCGAATGCTTTCCGCTGGCTGCCCTGATTGGCGAGCGTCCTACCCGTACCCTGCACCGGGCCTCCGGAGACACCTTCTGCCTGAGCATTGAACAAAAAGCGTTCATCACCCTGTTCTCCGAAAGCGAACCCTTCCGGGACTTCTGCCTGCGCGGTGTCAGCAGCCTGCTGGATCAGGTCAACCAGCGCATCCAGTCCAAGGCGATGGCCTCGATCGGGTCCAGCAATAGCCTGGATACCCCGCTTGAACGTTACGCCCTGCGCAATCCCATCGTTTGCTCGCCTGACCTGCCGGTGCGCAAGGCGGTGGCCCGCATGCATGAGAATAATGTGGGCAGCATCATTATTACGGATGACAACCGCCACCCGAAGGGCATCTTCACGCTGCGCGATTTGCGGACCATGATTGCCGAGGAACGAGGCCCCCTCGACACCCCTATCCGGCAGGTCATGACAGCAGATCCCTGCTGTTTACCCTCAACGGCCGATGCCTTTGAAGCGGCCATGTTGATGGCCGAGCACCACTTTGCACATCTGTGCGTGGTCGATGAGGAAAACCATCTGATTGGGGTGGTCTCCGAGCGGGACCTGTTCTCCCTCCAACGCGTGGACCTGGTGAACCTGGCCCGGACCATCGGTACAGCCACCCACCTGCGCACGCTGGTGAGCCTGCGCACCGACGTTTCCCGCCTGGTGGATTCCATGCTGGCCCACGGCGCGGACTCCGGTCAGGTGGTCAAGATCATCACCACGCTCAACGATGTGACCGTCCGGCGGGTACTGGAACTGAACCTGAAGAAAAACGATCCCAGTATCCCTTTCACCTGGCTGACCTTTGGCAGCGAAGGCCGGCAGGAACAAACTCTGCTGACCGACCAGGACAACGGTATCCTGTTCGAGACGCCCGAGGACATGACCGAGGACCAGGTTCGGGAAAAACTGCTGCCGTTCGCGCGCAAGGTGAATGATGAATTGGCCGAGTGTGGCTTTACCCTGTGTAAAGGCAACATCATGGCAAGCAACCCGAAACTGTGTCTGAGTGATCGGGAGTGGGATGACTGGTTCGTTCGGTTTATCGACGCCTCCACTCCCCAGAATCTGGTGTACTCATCCATCTTCCTCGATATGCGCTCAGTATTCGGGCCAACGGAGCCATTGCACCGATTGCTGGAGAAAGTTCTGGACAGGATTCGCAAGAACGCCCTGTTCCAGAAGATGCTGGCGGGCAATGCGCTGCAACGCAAACCACCGCTCACCATGTTCAGGAACTTTCGCTATCTGAATGACGAGAAAAAGCATTCTCTGGACCTGAAACGACAAGGCCTGGCGCCGTTTGTCGAATCCGTCCGGGTATTCGCCCTGGCCCACGGGGTGGAAGCTGCCAATACCCTGGAGCGAATGGACGCCCTGTCCCGCAAGGGGGTTTTTGACGCCAAAGATGCAAACGCGTGGAAAGAGGCGTACAGCCTGATCCAGGCCATCCGTATGCGTGCCCACCAGGAGATGCTGGACAGGGGCGAGGAACTGACCAACTACATTGATCCGGACGACCTGAACCCGCTCGACCGACGCATCCTGCGGGAGTCTTTCCGCCAGGCTCAAAGGCTGCAGCAAAAGCTGGAAGTCACTTACCAACTCTAGGTACCGGAAACACCATGCTCGACTACATCAAGCAATGGCTGGCACAGCGAAGGGGCGGCGCCGTTGGCAATCACGATCCAGACAACCTGCCCACGCCGAAAACGGTGAGCGACCAGCCGCTGTCCCGGTGCCGCCTGATCGTACTGGACCTTGAGACCACCGGACTGAATACCTCGAAAGATGAAGTTATCGCCATCGGCGCTGTGGCTATTGAGGGCGGAGTTATTCACCTGAATGATCAGTTTGATCTGATCCTGCGCCGACCGGAGCTCGATATCCGGGAAACCGTGCTGATCCATGGTATCGGGCCGGAGGCCCTGACCCAGGGCCACGAAACCGAAGATGCACTGCTCTACCTGCTGGAGTGGATGAACGGCGACCCAATTCTCGCCTACCACTCCGCATTCGACCAGAAATTCCTCGAAAAAACTCTGAAAGCCCAACTTGGCTACACCGTTCCCCACATCTGGATGGACGTTGCCGAGCTACTACCGGCGATATTCCCAAAAGCGGAAACGAAAGGGCGCAGCCTCGACCACTGGGCCGACTTCTTCAAACTCGAAGTCAGTGAACGGCATCACGCTGCTGCCGATGCCCTGGTGACCGCAGAACTGACACTCATGGCCCTGAACCGGGCGCAAAAAAATGGCGCCAAGAACCTGAAAGAACTGGCGGAAAAGCTGCATTATCAGCGCCGTTTACAGAACATGCACCGCTACTGACAACCTGCTTCAGCGCCTGATGCCCTTGACCAATTACAAGGCAAGTTACTGAGAGTTAGACCATTTGCCAATATCCATAATTCCATTGACCAGTAAAGTCGGAGGAGACAACAAGTCGGAGAAGTACTACATGAATAATAAATTCTCTATCCGCAACACCCCACAAGTAATCCACCCAACCTCCACAACAACAATACAGGAGTGATGTGTATGTCAGGTCATAGCTACGACGCTGAAAACTACTGGAAGGCGAACTTGCGCCTGATATTCGGGAGCCTGATTATCTGGGCCCTGGTGTCTTATGGTTTCGCCATTCTGTTACGTCCCATGCTGGCGGGCATTCCGGTCGGTGGCACCGATCTCGGTTTCTGGTTCGCCCAGCAAGGCTCCATTCTTACCTTCATTGCCCTGATCTTTTTCTACGCCTGGCGTATGAACAAGATCGACGAGCAATTCGGCGTACATGAGGAGTAAGACACCATGAGCCAATTTGCAATCAACCTGCTTTTCGTCGGGGGTTCCTTCCTCCTGTATATCCTGATCGCTGTGTGGGCGAAAGCCGGCAGCACCAGCGATTTCTACGTTGCCGGCGGCGGCGTTCACCCGGTCACCAACGGTATGGCGATCGGCGCCGACTGGATGTCTGCCGCGTCCTTCATATCCATGGCGGGCCTTATCGCCGCCGGTGGTTATGCAAACTCCACGTTCCTGATGGGCTGGACCGGCGGCTACGTTCTGCTGGCCATGCTGCTGGCTCCTTACCTGCGTAAGTTCGGCAAATTCACGGTTCCCGAGTTCATTGGTGACCGCTACTACAGCGCCAACGCACGTCTGGTCGCCGTTATCTGTCTGATCGTTGCCTCCGTCACCTACGTTATCGGCCAGATGGCCGGCGCCGGTGTTGCCTTCTCCCGCTTCCTGGAAGTAGACGCCACCAACGGCCTGATGATCGCAGCGGTTGTGGTCTTTATCTACGCCGTACTCGGTGGCATGAAAGGCATCACCTACACCCAGGTGGCCCAGTACTGCGTACTGATCATCGCCTACACCATTCCGGCGGTGTTCATTTCACTGCAGCTGACCGGCAATCCGATCCCGATGTTCGGTATGTTCTCAACCCATACTGAATCCGGTCTGCCGTTGCTTGAAAAACTGAACATGGTGGTTACCGACCTCGGCTTCCGGGAATACACAGCGGACATCGACAACAAACTGAACATGGTTCTGTTTACCCTGTCCCTGATGATCGGTACCGCTGGTCTGCCCCACGTTATCATCCGTTTCTTCACCGTTCCCAAGGTAGCTGACGCTCGTTGGTCCGGCGGCTGGGCACTGGTCTTCATCGCCCTGCTGTACCTGACTGCTCCGGCTGTTGCTTCCATGGCGCGTCTGAACCTGATGACCACGATCTATCCGGAAGGCACTGCAGCCGAGCCCATCGAGTACGATGCGCGCCCTGCCTGGATTGCCACCTGGGAAGAAACCGGTCTGATCAAGTTCGAGGACAAAAACAACGACGGCCGCATCCAGGTGTATAACGACGGCAACGCCGATTTCGCAGCCACCGCAGCAGAGCGCGGCTGGGAAGGCAACGAGCTGTCTGTTAACAACGACATCCTGGTACTGGCCAACCCGGAAATCGCCAACCTGCCCGGCTGGGTTATTGGCCTGATTGCTGCCGGCGGTCTGGCTGCAGCTCTGTCCACTGCGGCAGGTCTGTTGTTGGCCATTTCCTCTGCGGTGAGTCACGACCTGATCAAAGGCCGAATTAACCCCAACATCACCGATAAGGGCGAGCTGTTGGCGGCACGGATCTCCATGGCCGTCGCCATCGTCGTCGCCACCTGGCTGGGCGCCAACCCGCCCGGGTTCGCGGCACAGGTGGTCGCACTGGCCTTTGGTATCGCTGCCGCCTCCCTGTTCCCGGCGCTGATGATGGGGATCTTCTCCAAGCGCGTGAACAACGTAGGCGCTACCCTGGGTATGTTGGCCGGTCTGATCTTCACCCTGGTCTACATCTTCATCTACAAGGGCTGGTTCTTCATTCCGGGAACCAACAACCTGCCGGATACCGCCGAGTTCTGGGTACTGGGTATTTCCCCGCTGTCCATCGGTGCGGTTGGTGCTCTGGTCAACTTTGCGGTAGCCTTCGGGGTATCGAAAGTGACTGCCGAGCCGCCTGTTGAAATCCAGGAGCTGGTTGAAAGCGTCCGTTACCCACGCGGTGCCGGCAGCGCTCAAGACCACTAAGCTGAAAGACAGCCTGATTCATTGAAACGAATGACGGGTTGAGACCGAACGGGCTTCCTCACTGAGGGAGCCCGTTCTTTTTTGAGTTAAGGAATCCAATCCTATGTTCTGGACTTTTGTTGCCACTATTGTTTGCGGTCTCGGGGCCGCAGGCATCGCCATGGGCATTCGCGCCGCCACCGCAAAGCGTGCACCGCGATGGATCATTCCAGTGTTTGCAGGTGCCGGCATGCTCGGCTACCTTGTTTATGGCGAATACACTTGGTATGACCACAAGCGATCACTGCTCCCTGAAGAGGCGGTTGTCGTGGCGACTGAGCAGGAGAAGATTTTCTTCCGCCCCTGGACCTTCGTATTTCCCTATGTCACCGCCTTCTCCACCGTCGACACCAGTGATTTCCGCCGAGATACCAGCGACGACGATATTGTTCGCTTCACCCTCTACCGTTTTGAGCAAACCGTGACAGACGCGGTATCACACCGGGCTCACCTGATCCATTGCCAGAGCCGGGAGCTGGTTCCCCTTGGTTCAGATGGCGTGCCACGGGTGGACAATATGAAGTTGCTGACCGCAAACGATCCTCTTTACAGAACCGTGTGCGGTAACTGACATCGGATAACCGGATAACAACAAAGCATGATTAGCGCCTGGCTGCTGATAGTTATATCCATTAGCTACATTTCCCTGTTGTTCGTCATTGCCTGGGCGGGTGACCGACACCCGGGATTGTATCGACGCAGGCTGGCGCGAACCCACATCTACGCTCTATCACTGGCGGTCTACTTTACCTCCTGGACATTCTACGGTGCCGTCGGGCGAGCCACCCAGGAAGGCTTTGCCTTTCTTCCCATCTACCTGGGGCCGCTACTGGTATTCCTGTTCTTTGCACCGCTCTTGCGACGCATTATTTACATCAGTAAACGCAACAACAGCACCTCCATTGCCGACTTTATCGCCTCCCGTTACGGCAAGTCCCAGGTGCTGGCGGCCATGGTGGCCATCTTTGCCCTGATTGGCAGCGTTCCCTATATTGCGCTGCAGCTCAAAGCCATTGCGCTGGGCTTTAACGTACTGACCGAGGGGGGAATCGGCTACCAGGAACTGAGCACGGCTGCCTGGAATGACTCCGCCTGGTACATCACCCTGGCCCTGGCAGTCTTTACCGTGTTATTCGGCACCCGACACCTTGAATCAACCGAGCATCATCGAGGCATGATCCAGGCGGTCGCCTTTGAATCACTGATCAAACTGGTGGCCTTCATCGCTGTTGGCCTGTTTGTTGGTTACGGGCTTTATAATGGTTTTGGCGACCTGTTCAGCCGGGTGAAACAGGCCGACCTGGTGGGCACCCTGACCACCAGTTCCCTTGAGACACCTGCGTTCCTCACTCAAACCCTGATCGCCATGCTGGCGATTGTCTGCCTTCCCCGCCAGTTTCACGTCATGGTCGTGGAAAATGCTGATCACCGTGACTTTGAGACAGCGCGGTGGGCCATGCCGATTTACCTGGTCATTGCCAGCGCCTTTGTACTGCCCATTGCAGCTGCAGGACTACTGAACTCCGATCTCGCCGGCGGTGATCCCGACATTATCATCCTGCAACTGCCCATCGTGGCGGGTGAGCAATGGCTGGCCGTGCTAGCCTTCCTCGGCGGCGGCTCAGCGGCAGCGGCCATGGTTATTGTCTGTTCTGTGGCCATTGCCACCATGGTCAGCAACGAAATCATCATGCCCGGGCTATTGCGTTTTTTCCGGCCCGGCATGAACCGCAGGACAGACCTGAGCTTCCTTTTGCTCACCATTCGCCGGGTAGCCATCTTTGTCGTGCTGTTTACCGCTTACGGTTTTTACCGGATGGCGGGCGCCGATTACAGCCTCACCGCTTTCGGCCTGCTGTCCTTTGCCGCCGCCGCCCAGTTTGGGCCAGCCCTGGTGGGCGGCATCATCTGGCGGCGCGGGAATTTTACCGGGGCCGCCTGGGGCCTCGGTCTTGGCTTCCTGATGTGGTGCTACACCCTGCTGTTACCAGCCATGGTGTCCACCGGCTGGATTGCCGACACGCTGATCGAACAGGGGCTGTTTGGCCTGAACTGGACCCGCCCGACTGCCCTGTTCGGCTCTGAGCTGGACCAGATCAGCCACGGCATTATCTGGAGCCTCGGCATTAACACTGGCACCTACATCCTGCTGTCACTGGTAACCCGGCAGCGCATCCGCGAACGAATCCAGATTGCCGCCTTCTTCCATGAAGCCCAGCCAAAACCGGAAAGCGCACAACATCAGAGCTGGCAGGGCGAAGTCCTGACCTCCGATCTCCAGGCCCTGACCGATCGTTTCATGGGTGAGGAACGCTCCGAGAGCGTCTTCCGCAATTACGAGCGCCGCAACGCCATCAGGCTGTACCCGCACCGGCCCGCCTCTACCCACCTGATGAAATACATCGAGCGCCAACTGGCCTCGGTTATTGGTGCGTCTACCGCCCGTGTCGTCCTGGAGTCCACCCTGACCGGGCGGGATATGCAGATCGAGGATGTGGTCAGCATCGTAGATGAAGCGTCTCAGGCCATGACCTTCAGCCGCGAGCTGCTGCAATCCGCAATCGAGAACATCAGCCTGGGTGTATCGGTGGTCAATCATCAACAGCAGTTGGTGGTTTGGAACCACCGCTACCTGGAGCTGTTCAATTACCCGAAAGGATTCGTCCGGGTTGGCCGGCCGGTGGAAGACCTGATGCGTTACAACCTGACTAACGCCAACCTGTCAGCGAGACGCATAGATGACATCATCGATAACCGCTGCAACAGCATGCGCGAAGGCAAACCCATGTCTTACGAACGTCAGCGTCCGGATGGCACCGTTGTCCGGGTAGATGGTAGTCCCATCCCCGGGGGTGGCTATGTCACCACGTTCCAGGACATTACAGCCATGCGTCGCACCGAGCAGGCCCTGAAGGAGACCAATATCTACCTGGAGCAACGGGTACGGGAACGTACTCAGGAACTGCAGGTGATCAACGAGCAGATGCTGAAAGCAAAATCAGTCGCGGAACAGGCCAACCAGAGCAAGACCCGGTTTCTTGCCTCGGCCAGCCACGACCTGCTTCAACCATTGAATGCGGCACGGCTATTCACCTCCGCCCTGTCAGGCAAGGTTATTGAAGGTGATACCCGTGAACTGGTTGAGCACATCGACAGCTCACTTGGCGCGGCTGAAGAGATCATCAGCACCTTGCTCGATATCTCCAAGCTGGACGCCGGGGCACTGGAGCCGGATATCGGCGTGTTCCCGGTCAACGAACTGCTCCGCCACCTGGCAACGGAATTCTCTGCTATCGCCAAAGATCAGGAGCTGGACCTGCATGTTGTTCCCAGCAGTGCCTGGGTACGATCAGACGTCAAGTTGCTACGCCGGGTAGTCCAGAACTTCCTGTCCAACGCCATTCGCTACACGGCCAGTGGCAAGATACTGATGGGCTGCCGTCGGCTCAAAGGCTACCTGCGCATTGAGGTCTGGGACACCGGCCCAGGAATGTCCGAAGACCAGCTCACCCATATTTTCGAGGAGTTCCGGCGCTTCCAGCATGGCCGTGACAAGAAGGGGCTGGGTCTTGGCCTGGCCATTGTGGACCGCATCAGCGGCATGCTGAACCACCCGGTCACCGTACACTCAGTTCAGGGCAAAGGGAGCGTTTTCGGTATCACCGTACCACTTGCACCGCCAGACCTGAGCCGCGCCGAATACAACAAGCCAGGCGCCAGCACAAGGCGGGTATCCAGTCTGGGAGGCTTGCATGTTCTGTGTATCGATAACGATCCAGCCATACTTCAGGGTATGGTCGCGTTACTGGGTAACTGGCAGTGTGATGTGACTGCGGCCGAAAGCCTGGAAGATGCCCTGGAAAAACTGGCAGACCGCTTACCGGATATTATACTTGCCGATTATCAGCTTGATGATAACCGCAATGGGCTGGATGCTATGGACAGCATCAGAGACAAACTTGGCCATGGCATACCGGGCATTCTGATTACCGGTTATATGGCGCCAGAGGTACGCGAAGACGCTGGAAACCGCGGCTATCAGGTTCTCTACAAGCCGGTTAAACCGGCGGCACTGAGAGCGCTCGTCAACAAACTACTTAAACAGAAGCGCGCATGAACCAGACCGACAGGAAAGACGCGATCAACCCCTTTGGAAAGCTCAACTTCCTGGTGGTTGATGATTTCGAGAACTTCCGTCTATCGATGCGCCAGATGCTCAGAAGCTGTGGCGCAGACAAGATCGAGCTGGTGGCTCACGCCACCCCGGCAATCCAGTATTGCACCTACAACCACGTAGATGTTGTCCTGTGTGATTACAACCTGGGGGAAGGCAAGAACGGCCAGCATATTCTTGAGGAGCTCCGGCACAAAAAGCTTCTGAGCCGCTCCTCCCTGTTCTTGATGGTGACCGCCGAAACGTCCAAAGAGATGGTCATGGGCGCCCGTGAATACCAACCGGATGCTTACCTGACCAAGCCGTTGAACCGCGCCATGCTGGAGAAGCGCCTTGGCGCTCTGGTTCAGCAACGTAGTGCCTTGCTACCGATTACCCGTGAAATGGATCGGGAGAACTACCCTGAGGCCATTTCACAGTGCCTACAGCTACTGCCCAAACAACCAAGGTACAAAACCTGGCTAATGAAAACCCTGGGCGAACTCTATTTCATCGTCGGCGATCTGTCACACGCCCTGAAAGTGTATGACGAGGTACTTGCGCAGCGGGAGCTTTCCTGGGCCCGACTGGGCCGTTGCAAGGTATTGTTGGGTAACAGAAACTTTGACGACTCTGTGGAAGGTTTGAAAGCACTGATCGCCAAACACCCCGATTACATGGAAGCCTACGACCTGTTGGCCGAAGGGCTGGAAAAGCAGGGCAAAGCAGTACAAGCCCAGCAGATCCTGGAAAAAGCCGCAGAACACTCACCAAACGCCCTGCTACGCCAGAAGCACCTGGCGCTACTGGCCGGTACCAACCAGGACATAGACACTGCCTCACAGGCCTGGCGGCAGACGGTGACACTGGGAACCTATTCGATTCACGATAACTCTGATCACTACCTGTCGCTGGCTCAAAGCCTCTCCGACCTTAGCGAAGGACACCCGGAAGCCGAAGGTGCGGAACATGCGGCAGAAGCCTTGAATGTGCTATCGAAGATGGAAAAGCGTTTCGCCGACGACGACAGCATTGGCCTGAAAAGTCGTATTGTGCAATGCCGTGTTCACGCCGGACAGGGCAACCAGAAATCTGCAGAAAAACTGCTGGGCGACTTACGGGCAGAATTGGAAACACTGGAAGACATCCCAGCAGATCTGGGCCTCGACTATGCCAAGACCCTGTTCAGGTTGGGGCGTGATGAAGAGGCCAAGTCGTTGCTATCGGATCTGGCGGCTCGTTACGGAGACAACCCGGAAACTCTGCAGAAAATTGAAAACCTTCTCGATGAACCCGTTGGCTTCCGCCAGAAAATAGAAGCCCGGGGATACAACCGGGATGGAATCAAAGCATTCGAATCCGGCGATCTGGACGGCGCGGTCGAGGCTTTCAACCGAGCCTTGGCGATCGTTCCGGATCATGCCGCTCTGAATCTCAACCTGATTCAGGTGTTACTGCGAAAGTATGATCAGGCTCCTGACGATCATAGCCTGCTCACTACCTGCCAGGAATGCCTCAGGCGGCTCGAAGGTCTGCCTGAACAACACAGACAGCACCGCCGTTACAGCGCACTGGCCAGAAAACTGAAAGGACTGACTGCATGACTGACCACAACATCGACTTTTCAATGGTACTGGCTTCAGCCGTGCATGACATGAAAAACTCCCTGGGCATGCTGCTGAACACCCTTGATGAACTCCGTACCGAACATGAAGAGTCACTGTCCGGCTCCAGCAAGTTCAATATGCTGCAGTACGAGGCCGAGCGCATGCACAATGACCTTGTTCAGCTGCTGGGCATCTATCGGCTGGGTGAGAACAATCTGTCAGCCCACATTGATGAACACTTTGTACCGGATTTTCTCTCCGAGCATATGGCACGACACGTCCCCCTGCTTGATGGCCTGGGCATCGATTACGCCATCGAAGCCGATGACATCAATGGTTTCTTTGATGACGATCTGCTTACCGGGGTGCTCAACAACACCATCAATAACGCCATCCGTTATACCAAAACCAGAATCCGCCTGACCGCCCGGGAACAGGATGGCTATCTGGTGCTTGGTGTGGAAGATGACGGCACAGGCTATCCGGAGAGCATGCAACATACCGGGACGCTCAGCTTCAAATCCCTCGACTTCAACAGCGGCAGCACAAGCCTTGGTCTTTTCTTCGCGTCTTCCGTGGCCAAGCTGCATACAGAAGGCGACCGCACCGGTTCAATAACGCTGCACAACGGTGGGAAATATGGTGGAGGGGTGTTTGAAATCTGGCTGCCCTGATCGTGCCTTCCTGGAAAAATCAAATGAGCGTCGCAAAACTGACTCTCTGGCGCCCTCTCCCCTGTATATTTTTTGAACTCCGCTTATAGTGCGACAAGCAATCCTGCATTACCAATGCAGCTACAGAATCGTGATGGCGGAGCAAGGACAGGGAGCACACTTACAATGGCACGGGCGCACGCACTGATTATCGAAGATTCGTCGACTGCCAGGATCATCCTGGCCCGGCTCCTCGAACGATCAGACATCAGTAGCAAAGGAGTCTCAACGGCAGAGGAAGCATTCTCGCTACTCCAGCACGAGTCCTATGACGTTATCTTTCTGGATCACCTTCTACCGGGCATGAACGGATTTCAGGCTCTGGAACAACTCAAAAGCCAGCCTCACACACGCGACATACCTGTTTTCATGTACACCTCACAGAACGCCGAGCGCTACATTGACGAAGCAAAGACCCTTGGCGCTGCTGGCGTTATTCGCAAGCAGATTGATCGAGAGCACCTGCAGAAAACTCTGGATACCTTACTGGTAAACAGCCCGGAACCCGAGTACAGCGAAGCTTTCAGAATCGCGGTGGAAGAAACTGGCAGAACAGCACAGGAGAATACCGAGCAGGCTACCCGTAAACTCACCGGTCGGATGTCGACCCTGGAAGTAGCCTATGAAGAGCTTGAGGAAGAGTTAAGGGAGCTCAGGCAAGCCAGCGAAAACGCCCATCGCCAACACGCCGATCGTATCAACCGTCAAAGCCGAAGCATCCGATGGCTGATGGCTACGGCAGTGTTACTGGTCGTAGCGCTGGTATGGGTTAGCAGCTGGCAGGCCAACATCCTGGACAATCACATTGAGCACACCAATGAACAGTTTGAATTGATGCACAGCATTGTAGGTGGGGTGATCGAATTGATCAGCCGATAACGGGCCCAAAATAAAAAAGCCCCAGCATCAAGGACGCTGGGGCTTTCGGTATTAAGAGCCTGACGATGACCTACTCTCACATGGGCGAACCACACTACCATCGGCGCTGGTCTGTTTCACTTCTGAGTTCGGGATGGGATCAGGTGGTTCCAGACCGCTATGGTCGTCAGGCAAAACGGATGATCACTGGGAAGGACGAGATGGAACGTGATGTTGATTTCTATGGAGCCTGGCGTTTGCCTTGCTCTGCGTTATCCGCAATTGTCTTGGGTGTTATATAGTCAAGCCGCACGAGCAATTAGTACTGGTTAGCTCAACGCCTCACAGCGCTTACACACCCAGCCTATCAACGTCCTG
>NZ_LOCO01000014.1:63030-107120 GCF_001574445.1 Marinobacter excellens LAMA 842 | reverse complement strand
CGGGACGGTTCCTTCGAGCCTCAGTTCGTCCGTAAAGGCCAGTCCCGCCTGACTCAGATGGATGACCAGATCCTGGCGCTTTACGCCAAGGGCCTGAGCACCCGTGATATCGTGGATGCCTTCAAGGAGATGTACGATGCGGACATCTCGGCGACGCTCGTATCCAAGGTCACGGAGCGGGTGATCGAGCAGGTTCATGAGTGGCAAAACCGGCCACTGGATCCGATCTACCCCATCGTCTATCTGGACTGCATCGTTCTGAAAATTCGTCAGGACAAGAGGGTGATCAACAAGTCCCTATATTTGGCCCTGGGCATCAACATGGAAGGCCAGAAGGAACTGCTGGGCCTGTGGCTTGCCGAAACTGAGGGCGCGAAGTTCTGGCTGTCGGTACTGACAGAACTCAAGAATCGGGGCCTGGAGGACATCCTGATCGCTTGCGTGGACGGTCTCAAGGGCTTCCCGGATGCCATTGCCGCTGAGTACCCGCAGACCAAGGTACAGCTGTGCATCGTGCACATGGTTCGCAACTCACTGCGTTATGTGTCCTGGAAGGACTACAAGGCCGTTACGACCGATCTGAAGCAGATCTATCAGTCTGCCTCAGAACACGAAGCCCGGCAGGCACTGGAGGCCTTTGGAGAACGCTGGGACAGCCAATATCCACAGATCTCTCGCTCTTGGCATAGCCACTGGGACAATCTGATTACCATCTTCGAGTATCCTCCGGCGATCCGGAAGGTGATCTACACCACCAATGCCATTGAGTCGCTGAACAGCGTGATCCGCAAAGCCACCAAGCGACGGAAGCTGTTCCCAAGCGATGACTCGGCCCTGAAAGTGGCCTTCCTGGCGATCCAGCAGGCCTCAAAGAAATGGACCATGCCGATCCGTGATTGGAAGCCGGCATTGAATCGCTTTATTATCGAATTCGGTGACCGCCTGGACGGCCACCTGTAATGGGGTGGGCAGTTACACAGATTTATTTACAGGCTCGAGAGCATCCGTAACCGTTACCCGCTTTTCGTCGTAACCGAAACCCAACCCCTCAGCCCTGTCCAGCGGGCCTTTCTCGCTGCGCGGTATCTCAAACAGTGCGCCGATGACAAAGTCCTCCGGATTGCCGGTGAACAGTGCGTCGCATTTAGCGGATTGGTCTTTCCTGCTCCACTTATGAAACCGAAGGGCATGCTCAACCAGCCTGAACATACCGATTCGCTCCGCGCTTGGAACCCTCGCTCTTAATCTGCGGAGTGACATGTTCGATCCGTAAGCGAAATACTTCATGCTGCCTCTGTGTCTGCAAAACCGGGACAGGTCTATTTTTCCGATGACCGCGAACCGGAACCGATTGGATTCCCAGCATCAGCCTTCAAAACTGGCCAATCGAAAGCCATAACAACAAGCAAGTACCCGCGAAAAGAAGCTCTGCAAAGTGGATAGCCAAGTTCTTCTGCGTAGTTGGGGAGGACTTTCTGGCAAAACTTAAATAATCCTCACCAAACAGCTCCACACTGCAGCACTCACAGTAATTTTTTGAGTAAGAAACCTTCAGCGCAGACGGCTCAAACTTGTTCCGAAAACTGTAACAACTGCGCTTGATCATATCGGGCTCCGGGCAAACTACGCATAATATTGCCCATGAACCAAAACCGGAACGTAAAAAAGTAATCTGTTCCGGTTTTCCGTAAAAAACTGCCCAAATTTCCAGGCATCGATTTCAGCACGCTACCAATTTCCGATGAAACCGACCTGCCCCGCTATTTTTAGACTATCAGCACCCCAAAATCCTGAATAAAGTCTTTATAGTCACCTTCTGAAACAAAGCCAACAGGGATATGATTCCACCCTCTGTCATCATATGAAAACTCAAAGTCATTTATATAATCTGGCTGGTTAGGCTGCGGCGTAACTTTATTTAGGTAACCCAAAAAAAGATGATTTAATTTACTACCACTAACCTGGCCTCGCAACTCATACCAACGTTCATCTTTATTGAGCCCTTCTTCAATATATGAGGTCATTACCCACCCCCATATTTCAACTTCAGCATCATCGATAGACAGCCCCATTGAATCAAAGTGCTCACGCGTGAAGTACTGCTGAGCGTCTATGTGGACGCCTAGCTTAAAATAACAGTCTAATACAACCTTCAGCAATTCAATGAAGTGAAGCCGACAGCATGCAAGCACATCATCAGGGTTCCGATTATCATGCTCGCTAAACCGATAAACTGCACCATTTTGGCTATACGCAGCGCTCGCAATAGGAATCCCCCCGCCATGTACATTATTATTCCTTGCACCAAGGAGGAACCTTGCTATCGGATTCTTACTTAGCGCTTTCCTATGTGACTGATACCAAGCATCAAGTCCAGGAATGTCTTTTAGCCTCTGCAGGGCAAACGTTATAGAACGAGCAGCAGAAAGATACGCGCTGATGTAAAACCTGAACTCAGACCAATTTCGTGCAGATTCAACCATCTTTCCGAGGAAAAATTCAGATTCCAACACTTTTTCCTCAACATCATCAAACGAATACAGTTCCATCACTTCAGCCTTTATATCGTGCCAGGATAGTTGGAGGTATCATTAATCGCCATATCTGGCCCCCAACCATCTAAGTTAACGACCACTTACCTACCCTCCAAGGACGCGAATTCAACATCACTTAAAAGCCAGTGGACACACTCTCCCAGGATCGTATCCTTTGCGCCCCTCCGCGGTCCTTTCAAAGCACACTCCCAGACGACCATAACCCTCCAACCTGATGCCAAGAGTCGATCTATATTTCGTAAGTCCCTTTGACGATTCCGCTCGAGCTTTTCACGCCAAAACTCTTTACGAGTCGATGGCAGCTTAAAAAGCTGACATTCATGCATGTGCCAAAAACAGCCGTTAACCAGAATGACCCCCCGGTATTTTGGAAGAACCAAATCTGGCTTTCCGGGCAAGCGTGAATCATGCAGCTTGTATCGGAAACCTAGTGCATGCAATCCAGAGCGAATAACCATCTCTGGTTTGGTATTTTTGCATTTTACAGCTGCCATCATCCGCGAACGAACCTGAGGTGGCACCACATCAGTCATGGTTGCCACCTTTCACACCAACATCCGGTCGCCTTTAAATGCATTAATTTTCCCCCACCCCTCATTTCAACAGACAAAGCCTGGTACAATCTCAAAATTCCGGCAATCTAGGCAATAAACTTAACATGCTCAAATTCGTAGATCTCTTCTGTGGCGGAGGGCTTGGGGCACGCGGCGCTGTATCAGCTGGCGCCACACCAATACTCGCAGTCGATGCATGGGACCAAGCAACAAAGACATACAAAAGCAACTTTCCGTCAGCCGAAGTGATTTGTTCGCCGATTGAGGACCTGAGCCCGTCCGATCTGGCGAAGCACCACAATCCGGATGTGCTACTGACTTCGCCAGAATGCACTTCTCACTCTATTGCAAGAGGCGCGAAGCCAAGCTGCGAACGCAGCAGAGAAACAGCAATTGGAATTGTTCCCTGGCTAGAGGCCATGCAACCACGCTGGCTCATCGTCGAGAACGTCAACCGCATGAGGAAATGGGGGAGGCACAGCGAGCTCGTCAACGATATTCGCTCCAAAGGGTATGAAGTTAATGACCTTTACCTCAACGCCGCTGACTTTGGCGCTCCCCAGGCTCGCAAACGTATGTTCTTAGTTTGTGATAGAAATGGATCGAAAATATCTGAGGAAGACCTGAAAGTCCTGTACGCCGGAAAGATTAAATCTGCACGATCCATTGTCGATAAAACCGGAAAGTACCAAAGCAGACCGCTCTACACGGAAAAGCGAGCTACAGCAACCTTGTTGCGTGCCGAAAGAGCGATTGCCGAGCTTGGAAGAGGCAAGAACTTTATTATCGTCTACTATGGTTCAGACTACGCTGGCGGCTGGCAGTCCTTGGATGTTCCGCTACGTACGGTGACAACACTGGATCGCTTTGGATTAGTCACTTGGCAAAACGACATCCCGTATCTGAGAATGCTGCAACCTGATGAACTCTTGAGAGCCATGGGAGCGGGCAGCGAACACCAGCTACCTCACGGCAGCCGAAGAGACAAAGTTAAGCTTTGTGGAAACGGCGTATGCTCACCAGTAATGAAGGCAATATTCAATAAACTTATTGAGATTGAAAATAACGGACAATAACCTCATCCTTCACCTCAATTCAGCTTGATATAACGAAAAAAACGCTCACGAAACTCAATGGATATGACTATAGTCCGGCGATCCAATTCTGCTTATGTAAGCACCCAGCCTTTGGACCAGCGATGGTAAGAATGCTGGAGATAAAGAAGCAATACGGGATCTCTTTAACTCGTTAAACTTCTCAGACTCATACTCCACAGGCAGTATATGGCTGAAATCAACGAAAAATGGCCCGACCCCCTTGCCATCTGAAGTGTTGATTTTTGGCAAGAAGTGGAATGAAAATTTATTGCGCAAGTGTCCGGAGTATTTTTGCCTAAACGTTGACTCCTCTCCAGCTATCTTTCTTTTCAAACTTTCAGCCTTCTGCACATTTCCCGAGTTAAAGGCATCGGAAATCTGCCTATGGAGTTCGGCAGACTTCTCACTTAGCTTATCCAAGTCATTCGCCCACTCTCCAGACACATCAAGCATTTTTGCAAACAAAAGCGTATCACCTGGCTCCAGTCGTTCGAGATCGCAACGTGGACTAACCAATATCAACTGATTTTCAGCATCAGAAGTAATGTCGCCTGTTTGAAATTCAGACCTAGTCGGAGGTAAAAAATACCATTCTTCAGGGTGGACCTTTCCATCACTTCCATATAACAGGTCAGTATGGAGATGTGAAGATAAATGTCTCGCCAAACTTAAGCTGAGAAAGTCTTCGGCATCTTTTAATGCCCAATTTTCCCAACGAGGCCATATTGATTGACAAAAAACGTGAGCTAAATGAGTCTTAATTAACTTCTTCGACTCCCTAATCGCCGAAATCATAGGAGTCTGTTGATCAATCCAGCTCAAGATTTCATATTGTATAGGCTGCTCCTGGTCATCGTCACCACCTTTGACGAACACTTTAACAATCCGAGACTCATCGGCCATATCCGATGCGTTTGGTTCACCAGTTACATGTGCAACTACTGCAAGCTCTGTATCCAAAAGCATCTTTCTAACTTCATTCCCATCGTGGGTGGCGTCTTTTACGCCTCCATCTCTTTTCAGTCTAATATCGATCACTGCAGCGTCATATTTTCGAGCTGAGATGAGTGAGAAGGCCTCTGAAAATGTCCTCGCTTTATCAATGACAAACTCAGTCCCATTCTTTGTATTAAACCTGCTCAACTGTCGCGACCAAGTTTCGAGCTGCGCATCATCATCCTCAACAACTAATATCCTAATATCAATCATTTTCCTGTCCCTTTGGAATCTCAACTATAAAAGTTGTATTTATGTCGTTAAGATCCAATTTCAAGTCACCTTTACTAGCTCTACAGGTTTCGCGTGCGATCGCAAGCCCTAAGCCAGTACCATCCGATTTTAAAGAGAACCCAGCATCAAATACTCTATCCCTATATTCGTCATTGATAAGGGGACCGTTATTTGAAACACGCACCCTAACTTTATTTTTAAAATACTCACCTACAATTTCAATTTCTCTATCTTCACTAGAATTACTGCCAAGCCAAAAAATTGCGTTTTCAAACAAATTCAAAAGACACGCTTGAACATCTTCTTTGTAGCCGTAGCAAATAAGCGAATCAATATTATCTATAGAAAGCTTAATACTATTGGACTCTATTGGCACTGAAAGAATTGAAAGAGCCGAATCCAGAATTGAGCGAAAATAAAAGTTAGCAGGGCGACCTCTTTTCCGACCAGAGACCGGATCCAGCTTCTTAAATAAAGAAGCTAGACCCTTTCCTCCTTTAAACGCCATTTCAATATTCTCTGGGAAGTGCTTTCTATATAATTTACCCAGTTCATTATCGCTAAATGCTAACTCCCAATCAGATCTTAACTCTTTTATAGACGAAAACATTGGGTCTAAAAGACGTCTACCTTCATGTACGACTTCCGCAACAACCAAACCCAATGATGCTCTAGACTGAAGAACTTTTTGATAGCTATCGACCTCATCAAGCATTTCATACAACGTTGCTGTATCTTTCTGCAGTGCATTAGCCAGTTTTTCTCTATACTCTTCGGGAACCTTCTCCAGAGCACGGGTGGTTCGCTTTAACTTTGCCGCATCCCGCGCCTTATCCGTATTAGTTGAAGGCCGTCTACTTAAACCCGCTTTTTCTCTAAATTTAAAACGTCGCTCTTCTACGTGAGGCAGCAACGATATAATTAGACTTCTCAATCTATTAAACTCAGGAGTTATTTCTAGCCCCTCACGGCTACTTCGCTCAACTATTCCGGACTCCCCCTCACTTTTAATGAGAACATATCCGGAAACCTGATCCGAACCTAATTTTTTTGATGGATCCTGAATTCTCTTCGCTTGTAATTCTAGCCAATCATGATCAGGGCTACCGTATGGTCGAATCCGAAAACCATTACGAGAAATAGAAATCCCAGACATATCGGTTAGAATCTTTCTTGCTCTTCGAATACCAATCTTATCAAAATTAATTTCCATTCTTTCAAATAACTGGCGTATCGAATCTTGCTCCCTATCATAAATATTGAATTTAATAGATACAGGACCACACGCCTTCTCATCTTCTGACATCTTAGGTGGCGCTATGATCAAGTCATGAACAACACCGTCACCCTTCTGTATCTGAAACGATCCCGAAAACTTTCCATCCTTATCAAAGTCTCCGACCAACTTATAATCGGAAGTATCTCCGACAGCAAACGGTCTAATTAAGTACTTATCGTAATCAGGATCAGAATTAACAAAAACGTCAGAATTATGCTCATCAAAAAGATCGGATCCGGAGAACCCATCATCCTTCTTGGAAAAACAACTTATATCGAGTCTGATGCTAAAAGCATCGTCTTCCTGAGGATGAGCAAGACGCCTCAACTCAATAATCAACCTCTCAAGCTGTCTTTTGGACCAAACATCGCGAAGATCTGTTATCTCAATTTCTACACCAGTTTCAACGCTCGAGTACAAGTTCTCCGAATCGATATCAATTTCTATTTCATGGAGGTATCTGTCAGCTGTGAATTGAGACCAATCGATATAGACAGTCGACTTTTGAAGTATGCTTTTTGACTCGGACCTGATTTCAGCCACCGATGTCATCAAGCTGATTTTTCCCAACCTAGAAACGGCAAAACGTCCAATCCCCTTAGCGCCGAGCATTCGCCGGCTTCCGCTTCGTGAGCTTGGGTTCTTAACTTTTGTGTTTGTCGCTGGTTCAAACCAAGTATCTAATATCTCTGAGCGAGTCATCCCATGGCCACAATCTTTGACTGTGATAGATAACCTTCCCAAATCATCTTTATTAAAAACAACAGAAACTTCAGACGAATCAGCATCATACGAATTCTTTACCAACTCAATAATAGCCGCTTCCGGTCCACTTATAAGCTGATCACCAATCGTTCGAATAATTCTAGCCCTGGGATTTAGTTTTGCCACAGCATGCTCCAGTTTTTAGCTAAACAATCCGTTCAACATTTTTTAATCTCTTTTTGTTTACAGGAACATACCAGGAACTCATCCTTTTATCCCATGCCCGAACAAGTAAAAACTCAGCCCAGCTAATTCGATACATTTCTTTTATAGAGAAATTTGAGTTTAACTTCAAAATTACCATATACTCAAAAGATTGCTTCTCATCTTCTGGCTCAGGATATATTGAGCTAGTTTTTATTGAAGTTAATACTGTCTTTATGGAGTATCTTTCACCGTGTCTGGATAGAGCATCCACATTTTTTGTGCCAGGGGCGGCATCTGTCAAGTTAGGCAAACTGGTACTTTGTGAAAAGAACTCTATAACCCTTTCCTCACCAATTTTACCAACATCAATTGCTAACTTTCGACGGCTCATCTCTGCTTTGAGCTCGTGAAAGAAAGTATACAACTCCGCGTCTGGAAAATCTTTGAAGTTCATGATTATTTCACTTTCCACTGCTATTTCTATATATCGCAAAGTTATCATAGATGAAATAGCCTATGTACGGTAGTCTTCGACCCGAAAATATTGAAACCATCAAACTACAATACCCACTTAAAATATTATGTTTTTCAATTGCTTGGCAGACATCCATGCTTGTGAGGCTTGCAGCAAAAAGCTGCCGGCTTACCCAAGCAGCTTTGCCAGCTTAACTTTAGGTACCCGTTGCTTGTTGTAAAAGACTGTAAAATTCCGCTACTTACAGCAGTGCATGCTGCCTGTTTCCCTAGCTAGACGAGCAAACTTGGTTCTCAGTGTCGAGCTACCTAAACTGATCACAGTAAGAGCATATAGAAGGCTGCGGCCGAGAGACTGAAGCCACCCCGACCAGCGCAGCCAATCTTTCTAAGCAAAACGCCGATATAGCCTCTTGCGATTTCTGCTGACGGATAAGCTTGTGCAAGCCATCATACTGTAAGGTGCTTTTTAATCAGTTGATCAGAAAGCTCCTCAACCCGCCCTTCAGCAACCCGCCGCCCCCGATCCAAAATAGCAAACCGATCCGCATACTTCCGCGCAAACGGCAACTTCTGCTCAACCAGCAGCACAGTAAGTCCATCCTCTTCGATCAATTTGCGAATAACCTCCCCAATCTGCGCCACAATGTTCGGCTGAATCCCCTCCCCCGGCTCATCCAGAATCAGCAACCTGGGCTCAATCACCAGCGCCCGGCCAATCGCCAACTGCTGTTGCTGCCCGCCAGAAAGGTCACCCCCCCTGCGGTGTTTCATTTCCTTCAACACCGGAAACAGCTCATACACCCGCTCGGGGATTTTCTTGCTGCCGTCCTTGCGCACGGCCAGGCCGGTGCGCAGGTTTTCTTCCACGGTCAGCAGGGGGAAAATTTGCCGGCCCTGGGGCACGTAGCCGATGCCGAAGCGTGATCGGTCTTCGATTTTCTTTTTGGTCAGTTCCACATCTTGGGCAAATTCGATGCTGCCGCTGCTGGTGGTTTCCTCGCCCATGATGCATTTCATCAGGGTGGTTTTGCCCACGCCGTTGCGGCCCATCACGCAGGTGCACTGGCCCTGGGGGATGTCCAGGTCCAGGTCCCAGAGGGTGTGGCTTTCGCCGTAGTATTGGTTGAGTTTCTGGATCTTGAGCATTACGCCTCCTCCCCCAGGTATACCTTGATCACTTCCGGGTCGTTGGAGACCTGGTCCATGGAGCCTTCGGCCAGCACGCTGCCCTGGTGCAGCACGGTGACCTGGCGGGCGATGGAGCGCACAAACCCCATGTCGTGCTCTACCACCACTACGGACTGTTTGCCGGCGAGGCTGGTGAGCAGTTCGGCGGTGCGTTCCATTTCCTGTTCGGTCATGCCGGCCACGGGTTCATCCACCAGCAGCAGCCGGGGTTTCTGCATCAGCAGCATGCCGATTTCCAGCCACTGTTTCTGGCCGTGGGAGAGGATGCCGGCGGGTTTGTCGCGCAGGGTTTTGAGTTTGATCATCTCCAGCACTTCGTCGATGCGGTCCCGGTATTCGGGTTTCATGACGGCGGTCAGGGTTGGGAATATGCGCTTGTCGGCGGCCATGGCCAGTTCCAGGTTTTCAAACACGGTGAGGGCTTCAAACACCGTGGGTTTCTGGAACTTGCGGCCGATGCCGAGGCTGGCGATGTCCGGCTCGTTCATGGTCAGCAGGTTGTGGCGGCTGCCGAACCATACGGAGCCGGTATCCGGGCGGGTTTTACCGGTGATGATGTCCATCATGGTGGTTTTGCCCGCGCCGTTGGGGCCGATGATGCAGCGCAGCTCGCCGTCGTCGATGGTCAGGTTCAGGTTGTTGATGGCCTTGAAGCCATCAAAACTCACATTAACGTCTTCCAGGTACAGGATGGGGCCGTGGCGCACATCCACCGGGGAGGCGGCCGGGGCCAGGAATTCAAATACCCGGTCGCGGTTGGTGAGTTGTTCGAACATGCTCATGCGGTGGCCTCCTGCCCGGTGGTGGTATCTTCGTCTTTGGCCTTTCTGCGCTTTTGCAGCAGGCCGGCAATGCCCTTGGGCAGGAACACGGTCACCAGCACAAACAGCGCGCCCAGGGCGAACAGCCAGGCGTCCGGCATTACGCCGGTGAACACGGTTTTGGCGTAGTTCACCAGGATGGCGCCAATCACGGCACCGTACAGCGTTGCGCGGCCACCCAGGGCCACCCACACCACGATTTCGATGGAGAACAGCGGCGAGAATTCGCTGGGGTTGATGATGCCCACCTGCGGCACATACAGGGCCCCGGCCACGCCCGCCAGCATGGCTGACACCACGAACACGAACAGCTGCACCCGTTCTACCCGGTACCCCAAAAAGCGGGTGCGGGCTTCAGCGTCGCGGCAGGCCACACTCACCCGGCCCAGCTTGCTGGTGACAATGCCCCGGCAAATCAGGTAGCCGATGGCCAGGGCGATGCCGGTGGCTATGAACAGTCCCAGGCGGGTGGCATCGCTGCGCAGGTTGAAGCCCAGAATCTCCCGGAAATCGGTCAGGCCGTTGTTGCCGCCAAAGCCCATTTCGTTGCGGAAGAAGGCCAGCATCAACGCGAAGGTAAGCGCCTGGGTGATGATGGACAGGTACACCCCGGTTACCCGGGAGCGGAAGGCCAGAAAGCCGAAAACCAGTGCCAACAAGCCCGGCGCCAGCAGCACCATGATGAAGGCAAACCAGGCCATGTCGAAGCCCTGCCAGTACCAGGGCAGTGTGTCCCAGTTCAGGAACACCATGAAGTCTGGCAGTACCGGGTCGCCGTACACGCCCCGGTCGCCGATCTGGCGCATCAGGTACATACCCATGGCGTAGCCGCCCAGGGCAAAAAAGGCGCCGTGGCCCAGGCTGAGAATGCCCAGGTAACCCCACACCAGGTCCACCGCCACCGCCAGCAAGGCGTAACACAGGTATTTACCCAGCAGGGTAACCGTATAGGCGCTCACGTGCAGGGCGCTGTCCTGGGGCATGAACAGATGCAGAAAAGTGACTACTATCAAGGCGCTGAACAGCACGCCCAGGAAGATCTGGGTTGAGCGCTCCTGCAGGGGCCGGAGCAGCCAGGTTTGTGATGAAGCCATAACTCAGCCCTCCGCCGCTCGGCCTTTCTGGGGGAAGAGCCCCCTCGGCCGTTTTTGAATGAACAGGATGATCATTACCAGCACCATGATCTTGGCCAGTACCGCGCCAGCCCATGGTTCCAGAACCTGGTTGATGGTGCCCAGGGTCAGCCCTGCTACCAGGGTGCCCCAGAGGTTACCCACGCCGCCGAACACCACCACCATGAACGAATCGATGATGTAGTTCTGGCCCAGGTTGGGGCCTACGTTGGTGATCTGTGACAGCGCCACGCCCGCCAGCCCGGCCACGCCGGAGCCGAGGGCAAAGGTCATGATGTCCACTTTGGTGGCTTTGATGCCCATGGAGCGGGCCATCGCGCGGTTCTGGGTGACGGCGCGCACTTCCAGCCCCAAACGGGTGCGGCGCATGATTAGCATCAGCCCGGCAAACACCACCAGGGCAAAGCCGATCACGTACAGGCGGTTAAGGGTGAGGGATAGCGCCTCGTTGATCATGATGGAGCCGCTCATCCACTCCGGGGTAACCACGGTGCGGTTGAGCGGTGAGATCACGGTGCGCACCAGTTGCTGCAGAATCAGGCTGATGCCGAAGGTGGCCAGCAGGGTTTCCAGCGGGCGGCCTTTAAGGTGCTGGATCACGCTGCGCTCGATGATGATGCCCGCCAGCGCGGCCACCATGAACCCGGCTGGGATGGACAGAATCAGCGCCAGCCCCGGTTGGCCGGGAAACAGTTGCTGCATGCCCCAGGTGGTGTAGGCACCCAGCATAATCAGCTCACCATGGGCCATGTTGATCACGCCCATCACGCCGAAGGTGATGGCCAGGCCGATGGCGGCCAGTACCAGTACCGAGCCGAGGGAGAGGCCGAAGTAAAGGGTCTCAGCCGCTTTGTTCAGTTTCAGTTTCTGCTCGATGCTGGCCAGGGCTTTTTCGGCAGCCGCGGCGATGGCCGGGTCGTCACTGCTGGCCGCATTATTCAAAGCAGCCCGCACGCGGGAGTTCAGGCTGCCGGAGAGTTGTTCGATGGCGTTGATGTCGCCTTGTTCCAGTTGGTGGATGGCCAGGGCATTGGCGAGCAGTTCCCGCACCCGGTCGTTGTCTTCCACCTCAAGCCGTTCTTCAATCAACGGTGCGGTTACGGTATCTACCCGGCCCAGCAAATGGCGGGCGGCGGCGCGGCGGGTGCGGTGATCAGCCACGCTCAGGTCGACCACCGAGAGAATGCCTTCCACCTGGCTGCGCAGGGCGTTGTTCACCCGAATGCTGTCCAGATCACGGCGAGACATCTCGCCCATGCTGTCACCGGTCACGGCGCTGGCCACCTGCCAATTGCGGCCGGTGTTACTGGTTACCAGCACCACGTAGCCAGAGGATTTCACCGTTGCCAGGCGGCCGCCGGCAAAGGCTTCCAGCCAGCCACGGGCACGTTCATCTCCGCTTTCTGCAATCTGTTTCAGTACCTTGCTTTTTTCAGCGTTGCTGGCTTCTGCGAGCCGTTGCAATAGGGTTTGGGCGGTGTCGTCCTGCACCTGGGCAGTGGCCACCGCAGGCCCCAGGGCCAGGCACCAGGCCAAAGCGAGCCCGGCGAGCAGTCGGAAGATGCTCATGGTTCATTCCTGTTGGCGTTGAAATCAGGGTGGAAAAGCCGGGCAGGCAGGCTCACCTGCCCGGCTGGTTCACTTAGTTGGAAGCCACTTCCGCAGAGCCACCGCACTTACCGGTGACCACGTTGAAGTTGCCGCAACGCAGCGGGGCGCGCCAGTCACTGATCAGGTCTTTGGAACCCGGCAGGAAGTCAGACCAGGCATCGCCGGCCACGGTAGACGGCGTTTCCCAGACCACGGAGAACTGGCCGTTGTCCTGGATTTCGCCAATCAGTACCGGTTTGGTGATGTGGTGGTTGGGCATCATGGTGGCAATGCCGCCGGTGAGGTTGGGTACGGCTACGCCGATGATCGCGTCTTTGATGGCGTCGACATCGGTGGTGCCGGCTTTTTTCACCGCCTCAACGTACATATTGAAGCCGATGTAGTGGGCTTCCATGGGGTCGTTGGTGACGGCTTTTTCGTCGCCCTTGAACTCTACCCAGGCGTCGATGAAGTCGTAGTTGGCCTCGTTATCCACGCTCATGAAGTAGTTCCAGGCGGCGAGGTGGCCCACCAGCGGCGCGGTGTCGATGCCGGAAAGCTCCTGCTCGCCCACGGAGAAGGCCACCACGGGAATGTCGGAGGCGGATACGCCCTGGTTACCCAGCTCCCGGTAGAACGGCACGTTGGCGTCGCCGTTGATGGTGGAAACCACGGCGGTTTTCTTGCCGGCGCTGCCGAAGCTCTTGATGTCGGAAACGATGGACTGCCAGTCGGAATGACCAAACGGGGTGTAGTTGATCATGATGTCTGCATCGGCCACGCCCTGGTCTTTCAGGTAGGTTTCCAGGATGCGGTTGGTGGTGCGCGGGTAAACGTAATCGGTGCCCGCCAGTACCCAGCGTTCAACACCCAGTTCGTTCTTCAGGTAATCCACCGCTGGAATGGCCTGCTGGTTGGGCGCAGCGCCAGTGTAGAAGACGTTTTCAGAAGATTCCTCACCCTCGTACTGCACCGGGTAGAACAGCAGGCCGTTCAGTTCTTCCACCACCGGCAGCACGGATTTACGGGAAACCGAGGTCCAGTTGCCGAAAATCACGTCTACTTTTTCTTTTTCCAGCAGTTCCCGTGCCCGCTCAGCGAACAGCGGCCAGTTAGAGGCGGGGTCTACTACGACCGGCTCCAGTTTGCGGCCCAGTACACCGCCTTCGGCGTTCTGCTTTTCGATCAGCATCAGCATGGTGTCTTTCAGTGCGGTTTCACTGATGGCCATGGTGCCGGAGAGGGAATGCAGAATGCCCACTTTGATGGGGTCTTCCGCCGCCATGGCGTGGAAGGAGACAGACAGTACCAGTGCAGACAGGCCCATTTTCACGTGTTTTTTGATGCTCATGTTGCGCGTCCTTTTCGTTGGGTTATGAGTCGTCAAACGCAACGGGGTGATTGCATCTGCCGTTCCAACTCCTACAAAAAGCACGAAAAACCAATAAGTTATCTAGTATACAAGCTATCCAAAGGCCGCCAGGGCCGGTGATTTACCCGGATTGAGGCCTGATTTTGGTGCCTTCTGGCGTGATTCTGCGCCTTACTGGTGCACGCCGGTTTTGCACACTCATCACGCAAAAACCATTAACCAACTGTTTTTATTGAAATAGTGACGTTTATCCGGTGTCTGGCACGCAGCTTGCCATTGCTCATGTATACAAGTTTGACCACACATGAGGACACCACCCCATGCCAACCACCCTTGGATGGACGATCGCAGACTGGCAACAGGCCTACAGAGAAGGCGCCGAGCCAGAAGCCCTGATCAGCAAACTGCTGGATTACCTGAAAGGTGACGACAACGCCTGGATCTCCCGGTTGGGCGAAGACGGCTTCCACCAGGCCATGGCCGGATTGGCAGACCAGCTGGAAACCGTTGACGGTGATCTGGAGCAGTTACCGCTTTATGGCATTCCGTTCGCGGTGAAAGACAACATTGATGCCGCCGGCTTTGAAACCACCGCCGCCTGCCCGGCCTTTGCCTACACCCCCGAACAAGACGCCACCGTGGTGCGCAAACTGAAAGCCGCCGGCGCCGTGGTGATTGGCAAAACCAATCTGGACCAGTTCGCCACCGGGCTGGTGGGCACCCGGTCGCCCTATGGTGCGGTACCCAACAGTGTTAACCCGAAGGTGATCAGCGGCGGTTCCAGCTCTGGTTCTGCCTCTGTGGTGGCACGGGGCCTGGTGCCCTTTGCCCTGGGCACAGACACCGCCGGCTCCGGCCGCGTGCCCGCCGGCCTGAACAACCTGGTGGGGCTGAAACCCACCAAAGGCCTGTTCAGCATTAACGGTGTGGTGCCAGCCTGCCGGTCGCTGGACTGTGTCTCGGTGTTCGGCCTGACCATTGGCGATGCCGCCCTGGTGGCAGAGGTGATGGCGGGCTTTGATTCCGCCGATGCCTTTTCCCGGAAAGCACCCAGCGCCCTGCCCCTGGATGCCCCAGCCCTTCGCCGCCCCGGCCCGGTGCAGCGCCTGGCCATTCCTGAACACCCCGAGTTCTTTGGTGACCAGCAGGCGGAAGCGGCCTGGAATACCGCGTTGGGCCAGTGGCGCCAGCTGGATACCGCCGGTGTTGAACTGGTGCCGCTGGATTTCAGCCCGCTGCTGGAGTTGGCCGCCCTGCTTTATGAAGGCCCCTGGGTAGCCGAGCGCCACGCGGCCGTTAAAGGGTTTATGGCAGGCCACGCCGGCGATATGAACGAGACGGTGCGCTCCATTATCAGCAAAGCCGAACGCTTCACCGCCACCGACACCTTCAACGCCCAGTACCGCAAGGAAGAGCTGCTGCGGCAGATCGACAGCCTCCTGGCAGAAGTAGACGGCCTGCTGGTGCCCACCGCGCCCATCGCCCCGACCATTGAAGCGGTGAATGCCGACCCGGTAGCACTGAACAGCCAGCTGGGCACTTACACCAACTTCGTGAACCTGGCGGATATGTGCGCCCTGGCGGTGCCCGCCGGCTTCCGGGACGACGGCCTGCCCTTTGGCGTGACCTTGATAAGCGGTGCCTGGAAAGACCGGGAACTGCAAACCCTGGCCAGCCATTGGCTGAATGCCCACCCAACACCCCTGGGCGCCACAGATAAAGCCCGACCGGAGGAAGTGGTTACTTACCAACCGGCCGTTCCGACCATTCAGGTAGCGGTAGTCGGCGCCCATTTATCCGGCATGCCCCTGAACACCCAGCTTACCGAACGCAAGGCCCGGCTGCTGGAGCAAACCACCACCACGCCCAATTACCGCCTGTACGCCCTGCCCAACACCACTCCGCCCAAACCGGGCCTGAAGCGGGTGGAAGACGGCGGCGCCGAAATTGTGCTGGAAGTCTGGGAAATGGCCGCCTCGGAATTCGGCTCCTTCGTCGACCTGATCCCCGCCCCCCTGGGCATCGGCAATGTTGAGCTGGCCGATGGCCGCTGGGTGAACGGCTTTATCTGCGAAGGCTACGGCTTCACCGGCGCCCGCGACGTCACCGAATTCGGCGGCTGGCGAGCTTTCATTAAATCCAGGGCCTGATCCACCTACTCCGGAGACCAAACAACATGTTCAAGAAAGTCCTGATCGCCAACCGAGGCGAAATCGCCGTTCGCACCATTCGCACCCTGAAAGCCATGGGCATCGGCAGCGTGGCGGTTCACTCCCATGAAGACCGCCACAGCCTGCACGTCACCACCGCCGACGAAGCCGTGGCATTGGTGGGCAAAGGCGCCAGCGAAACCTACCTGGACAAGGCCCAGATTCTGGCGGCGGCCAAACAAACCGGCGCGGAAGCCATCATTCCCGGTTACGGCTTTTTGTCCGAGAACGCCGACTTCGCCGAAACCTGCGAGGCCGAAGGCATTGTGTTCATCGGCCCCACCCCGGAACAGATGCGCGAATTCGGCCTGAAACACCGGGCCCGTGAACTGGCGGAAGCCGCTGGCGTGCCCCTGGCCCCGGGCAGCGGCCTGCTGGAAACCCTGGACGAAGCCCTGCAAACCGCCGAGCGCCTGGGCTATCCGGTGATGCTGAAAAGCACCGCCGGTGGTGGCGGCATCGGCCTGACCCGCTGCAACAGCGACAGCGAACTGCGGGATGCCTTCGAAACCGTGCGCCGCCAGGGCCAGAGCTTTTTTAACGACAGCGGCGTGTTCCTGGAACGCTTCATCGCCCGGGCCCGCCATGTGGAAGTGCAGATGTTCGGCGATGGCCAAGGGAACGTGGTGGCCCTGGGCGAACGGGACTGCTCCCTGCAGCGGCGCAACCAGAAGGTGGTAGAGGAAACGCCGGCGCCTAACCTGCCGGCCGCCACGCGCCAGGCCATGCTGGATGCCGCCGTCTCCCTCGGGCAGTCGGTGAATTACCGCTCTGCCGGTACCGTGGAATACATTTACGACGCCGACCGGGACGAATTCTACTTCCTGGAAGTGAATACCCGCTTACAGGTGGAGCACCCGGTGACCGAGTCTGTCACCGGCCTGGACCTGATCGAGTGGATGCTGAAAATCGCCGCCGGCGAAAGCCCGGACCTGGCCACCTTCCAGCCGGAACTGGACGGCGCGTCCATGGAAGTGCGCATTTACGCGGAAGATCCGCTGAAAGATTTCCAGCCCTCCCCCGGTGAACTGACCGATGTGTACTGGCCGGAACACGGCGTGCGGGTGGATACCTGGGTGGAAAACGGCAGTGAAGTGTCCGCCCACTACGACCCGATGATCGCCAAGCTGATTGTGCACGGCACCAATCGGGCCGACGCGCTGGCCAAACTGCGCCAGGCGCTTGCGGAAACCCGATTGATGGGCATCGCCACCAACCTGGATTACCTGCGCCAGGTGGTGGCCCAGCAAAGTTTTGAGGATGGCATTGTCTCCACCCGCGCGTTGGAGAGCTTTGAGTTCAAGCCGTCAGTGGCCGAGGTGCTGAAACCCGGCACCTACACCACGGTGCAGGATTACCCTGGCCGTGTGGGTTACTGGAACATCGGCGTACCGCCCAGTGGCCCGATGGACGACTACGCCTTCCGCATTGCCAACCGGATTGTCGGCAACCACAACGACGCCGCCGGCCTGGAGTCCACACTGATCGGCCCCAGCCTGAAATTCCACAAGGATTCCGTAGTAGCGCTGACCGGTGCGCTTACAGACGCGACCCTCGACGGCAAAACGGTGGAATTCTGGAAACCCATTACCGTCAAAGCCGGCCAGGTACTGGCCGTGGGCAAGGCCATCAAAGGTTGCCGTACCTATCTGGCGGTACGCGGCGGTTTTGATGTGCCGGTGTACCTGGGCAGCCGGTCTACCTTCGCCCTGGGCCAGTTTGGCGGCCACGGCGGCCGCCCGTTGCGCCCAGGCGACATGCTCGGCATCAGCCAGCTGGAACTGCCCGCCTGCACCACCCCGGGGCCAACCCACGACCCCGCCCCGGCAGACCCAGACCTGATTCCGGATTACCCCAACCACTGGGAAATCGGAGTGCTCTATGGCCCCCACGGCGCCCCGGATTTCTTCTCGGAAAAATCCATCGAGAAGTTCTTCGAGCAGGATTGGGAAGTACACTACAACTCCAACCGCCTGGGCATCCGTCTGAACGGCCCGAAACCGGAATTCACCCGTGAAGACGGCGGCGAGGCGGGCCTGCACCCGTCCAACATCCACGACACCGAATACGCCATCGGCTCCATCAACTTTACCGGCGACATGCCGGTGATTCTCACCAAGGATGGCCCCAGCCTGGGCGGCTTTGTGTGCCCCGTGACCATCGCCAAAGCCGAGTTGTGGAAAGTCGGCCAGGTAAAACCCGGCGACACCATCCGGTTTGTAGCGATTGATAACGACACGGCGGTGCAACTGGCCGAACGCCAGGAACTGGCCATCAAGAGCCTGATGGCCCCGCCGGCGGTCACCCTGGTGGCGCCTGACCTGGCGCCATTGAACGGTTTGTCTGCCACCATCCTGGCGCACCTGGACGAAACCGACGGCCGCCCGGAAGTGACCTACCGCCAGGCCGGTGACCAGTACATCCTGCTGGAATACGGCGCCAACGTGCTGGACTTGGGCGCCCGCATGCGCATCCACGCCCTGATGGAAGCCATCGCCGATGTACAACCCAACGGCCTGCTGGAACTGTCCCCCGGCGTGCGCTCCCTGCAGCTGAGGTACGACGCCCGCCTGCTGTCCCAGGAAGCGCTGATGACCTACCTGCTGGACCTGGAAGCCACCCTGCCGCCCACCGACGAACTGAAAGTGCGCAGCCGGGTTATCCACCTGCCCATGGCCTTCGAAGACAGCGCCACCCTGGAAGCCGTGGAGAAATACCGCCAGTCCGTTCGCGACACCGCGCCCTGGCTACCCAACAACGTCGACTTCATGCAACGCATCAACGGCCTGCCCAGCCGGGACGACGTCAAAGACGTGCTCTTCTCCGCCCGCTACCTGGTACTGGGCCTGGGCGACGTCTACCTCGGCGCCCCCTGCGCCGTGCCCCTGGACCCACGCCACCGGTTGCTCACCTCCAAATACAACCCGGCCAGAACCTACACCGCCGAAGGCACCGTAGGCATCGGCGGCATCTACATGTGCATCTACGGCATGGATTCCCCCGGCGGCTACCAGCTGGTGGGCCGAACCCTGCCGATCTGGAACAAATACCTGAAAAACAAACAATTCGCCGAAGACGCCCCCTGGCTGTTACGGTTCTTTGATCAGGTATGCTACTACCCGGTCACCGAAGACGAACTGACCGAGATGCGCGACCAGTTCCGCGCCGGCAAGCTGGAAATCAAAATCGAAGAAGAAACCTTCGATCTGAAATCCCACCAGGCCTTCCTGGACGCCAACGAAAGCTCCATCACCGAGTTCCGCAAACTGCAGCAGGCGGCTTATGCTAAAGAGGTGGCTTTGTGGAAGGAGAGCGAAGCCGAAGAACTCGACCGCCTGGCCAAGGCCCCGCCAAAACCGGATACCTCAGACCTGGAGCGGTTTGGGGAGCTGGTGAGCGCGGAGATTGCCGGCAATATCTGGAAGTGCCTGGTGAAGCCGGGGGATACGGTGGCGGAGGGTGATCCGTTGGTGATCGTAGAGGCTATGAAGATGGAGTTCGAGGTGAATGCGACGCTGTCTGGCACCATCAGTGCTATGCATGTGGAGCCTGGGAAGTCTGTTACTCCCGGGGAGCCGCTGTTGAGTATCGAAGTCTAGGTTGGGAGTGTGTTTCAGTGGTGCTGGCCGCTTTGGTTAGCGAAAGCGCCGCTGTGCGGGAACCCCTCCACAGACACGCCGTGAACCCATCCATGGGGGCTTGAGCGCAGCATCCCTGCTGCGCACAGTCTGTGGAGGGGTTCCCGCACATCGGCTTGGTTGGCTCCTGTGATTGCGGCATAAAAAACTGATTACGATTGCCTGAAACTCGATGTGGAATAACGTGGCAACTCCACTTTCTCGGCAGACGCCTCTAACAGGCCTGGGGAGTCGGGGCGGATGTTGGGGTGGGCCTTTCAAAAGTGTGCGCAGCAGGGATGCTGCGCTCAAGCCCCCATGGATGGGTTCACGGCGTCTTTTGAAAGGCCCACCCCAACAGCCGGCCCAGCGCCAAACTCCAAAACAAGAGGACACCCCCAAAGAGGGAATACTCCGAAAATGAAAACGACCACCAAAAGAAAGGCCTCCATGGCAGACAGGGTTTATGAAGCCCTGAAGGACGATATATTTGAGTTCCGCCTGATTCCCGGAGACAAATTCAGCGAAGGCGACGTAGGTGCTCGCCTGAACGCCAGCCGGACACCGGTGCGCGAGGCCCTGTACCGGTTGCAGCGGGAAGGCTACGTCGACGTCCTGTTTCGCAGTGGCTGGCAGGTTAAGCCCTTTGACTTTCAGCAGGTGGAAGAACTCTACGACTTGCGGATTACCCTCGAACGGGCCGCCATGCACAAAATCTGCGCCCTGCCCGCGGAGCCACAAACCCTGCGCACCCTGATTGCCATCTGGAACCCGGACCACCCCTCCGAACGGGCCGTGGGCAGCACCGTGCGGGCGCTGGACGAGAGCTTTCATTGCGACCTGGTGGCCGCCGCCGGCAATCGGGAGATGACCCGCATTCACCGGGAAATTACCGACCGCCTGCGGATTATCCGGCGGCTGGATTTCACCCGGGATGACCGGGTGGATGCCACCTATATAGAACACGCTCAGATTCTGGAAGCACTTCGCACCGGCCATGCCACCGATGCCGCCGACCGGCTGACCCGGCACATCCGGTCCAGCCAGAAAGCGGTGCGGGAAATCACCATGGAGAAGATAAAAGAGGCCGCCGAAGCCCATCGTGGCGGGCAAGAAATTGCCCAGAAAAGCCCCGTGAAACAATGAACTTAGGTTCACCGGCAGGCTCACAGCGCTGTAGGAAATATCGCACACACCGACAGGCAGATGTCCGATTCTTAATGAACCGGCCAGGCGTAGAATGAGCATTGTCAGGGATGACAAGCCAGCACGGACGTTGGCTCAGGGATGGAAACTCCACGGAACCGGAGTTGCCCGATGGAACAGGGCTTACAGGGACGAACGCAAGGACGAAGTGCTCAGGATGATGCGCGCCTGATGGATCAGGCAGGGGTCAGCCACGGAATTTGGGGACTACACGGACTGTGGTCCCGTTCCGTGCACTTACACAGCCTACCGTTTTACCGTTTCTCTCATCGCTCCAGCCCATTACCCACACCCACGGTTTGTTACTCCTGACGTCTCATAACAACGTCTTTAAAAAGGAGTTCTCCGATGAAACACACAGGCATTCTGGCTACCCTCGTTCTGCTGTTCTCTCTGGCCACAGGCTTCGCCCACGCTGAACAGCCGGCTACCATTAACATCAACCAGGCGGACGTTGCCACGCTGGCCACCCTGAACGGCATTGGCGAAAGCAAGGCCGAGGCCATTGTGGCTTACCGCTCTGAAAATGGCCCCTTCCAGTCTGTGGAAGACCTGGCCAATGTGAAAGGCATCGGTGCTCGCACCGTTGAGCGCAATGCCGATCGGCTGTCTGCCGAGTAAGCGTTAAAGCCCTCCGGGCAGCCCTGGCTGCCCGTTCTTTCCCCTATAGCGCCAACTGCCAGCCACTGTTACCCTTTTTGGCTTTACATTCATTGCGTTGGCCACTTTCATGATTCATGGCGCTTTACTCATCGCGTTCGCGGCCCTGCTGTGGGGCACCACCGGCATTGTTGCCAAATTCCTGTTTACCGGCACCGAGCTGACCGGCCTTACGCTTGCGCTGTTGCGCCTGGTGGTTGCGTTGCCGTTTTTCTACCTGTTGATGCGGCGGGAACAGCGACAGCTGGAAGTTCAACATCCCGGCCAGAAGGTCGCCGGTAGTTCACTGCGCGGGCTCAGCGCCAAGGCCTTATTACCATTAGCAGCAATGGGGTTATTCCAGGCGTTTTATCAGGGTAGTTATCTGGTGGCCGTTGACCTCACCGGGGCCGGTATTGCCACGTTGATTTCGTTATGTCTGCCGCCGGTTCTGGTGGCCATTCTGGCGGCACCCATGTTAGGCGAGAAGCCCGGCCCGCTGACACTGGCGGCGGCGTTTGCGGCCATCCTCGGCACTGGCATGCTGGTGGCCAGTGATATAGACACGGCCGGCACCTTGCGGCTTGCGGGTATTCTGATGGCATTGCTGGCAGCAGCCGTATACACCGGCTTTACCCTCACCAGTCGCTACAATTCCGCCGGCACCCCGGTGTTCACCACCGCCTTTATCTGCTTTCTGACCGCTACCCTTATGCTGGTGCCGATAGTGGCGCTGACCGGTGGCTTTGCCGGGCTGGCCAGCCTGGGGCTTTCCCACTGGTTGATGGTGCTGTACATCGGTGTGGTGCCAACCTGTATTGGCTACCTGTGCTTCTTCGCGGGGATGAAGACCACGCCTGCCACGCTTTCCAGCATTATTGTCACGCTGGAGCCGTTGTTTGTGGCACTTCTGGCCTGGCTGATTCTGGGTGAGGTGCTGGGGCCCATCGGCATTACCGGGGCTGTGATACTGACCATGGCGGTTATTGTGGCTTCCCGTTACGGCAACGCTCCCGGCAACAGTCGTTCAGACTGAAGCCGGGGCCATATCGGGTCAGCCGTCTTTGCGCTGTTTCTCCAGCATGTTCGGCTGCAGGATTTCAATCCAGTAGCCGTCCGGGTCTTTGATAAAGGCCAGGCCTTTCATTTTTCCGTCGTCCGGCTTTTTCACGTACTCCACGCCCAGCTTTTCAAAGCGTTCGCAGGCGGCATACACATCCGGCACCGCAATGCCGATATGGCCGAAGCCCTGGGGCTGGTCGTTGCCGTTGTGGTAGGCAAAATCAGCGTCGTCTTCCGTGCCCCAATTGTGGGTCAGCTCCAGCATGGCTTCGCGGCCAAAGGTGAAGGTGGTGCGGTGGGCGTCATCGTTGGGTACCAGCTGAGCCTGTTTGTCGTCCAGATAGCCCAGGAAATACAGGGTGAACTTCATTTCCGGGAAGTCCAGCTTGCGCACCAGGCGCATGCCCATCACGCGGGTGTAGAAGTCCATGGAGCGCTCGGGCTCTTTGATGCGCATCATGGTCTGGTTGAATACGTAACCTTCGGTCTCGGGAACCGGGGCGTCGTAAAGGCCCGGCGCCTGTTCGAAATGCTTGGGCATGTCGAGTGTCCTTATCGGATGGAGGGTTCAGCCAATATACCTGTGTGCCCCCTTCCCGGATTTCAAGGGTAAAAAAAGACCCCGTGAACCAGAGACGAATTCACGGGGCTTTAAGGCCGGGTGTTACCCCGGCATTCTCCAGAGACACTCTGAAGGCGGTATCGCCCCGGCCATGCAGGCCGGAGCTAATGAGAGAACTGTCAGGAGGTAAGCTGGTGCTCTTCGCCCCGGTAATAGGCTTCTACCCGTGGGTTCATCACCTTGCGCCAGAGGGGCGGGATGCAGGCCAGCACCACCATGGTGGCGTAACCCGCCGGCAACTGCGGCGCGATGTCGTGATGGCGCAGCACCTGGTAACGGCGCTTGGCAAAGGCATGGTGATCACTGTGGCGCTGCAGTTGGAACAGGAACACGTTGGTCAGGAAATAATTGCTGTTCCAGCTGTGCTCCGGCGTGGTTCGCTCGTAGCGGCCGTTGTCCAGCTTGCGGCGATGCAGGCCGTAGTGTTCCAGATAGTTGACGATCTCCAGCAGGGTAAAGGCAATAAAGCTCTGGCCCAGGAAGAAGGCGGCGCCGAGCCAGCCGAACGCAACCGTGAAGGCCACCAGAGCCAGCAGGCTGATGCCGTACCACCAGATCAGCTCGTTACGCCAGCTCACAGGTGCCTGCCCCTTGCGCTTCAGGCGCTCGGCTTCCAGCTTCCAGGCATTCATGAAGTTACGCACGTAGGCCTGGGGCAGGAAGTTGTACAGGGACTGGTTGTAGCGTGAGGATGACGCATCCTCCGGCGTCGACACATGCACGTGATGGCCCCGCAGGTGCTCCACCTTGAAGCCCGCGTAGCACACCAGCGACAACAGAAAGCCACCGGCCCAGGGTTCCAGCTTGCCATCTTTGTGAATCAACTCGTGGGCTACGTTGATGCCCAAACCGCCCACAATACCGATGGACACCACCCAGCCAATGGCGCCGGCCACACTGAACACGCCGGAGGCCAGGGTAGTCATGCTCCAGACCAGCAAGGCGGCGTAGGCAGCCACCCAGCCGAGCGTGATGACTTTGTAGAACTTTTCCTGATTCAGCCGGGGCACGTCGTCCTGCTCATCCGGGTTCAGGGCGTCTTTGCCGAGCATCATGTCCAGCAATGGAATGATTCCGAACACCACCACCGGCACACCCCAGGCAAACAGATTGATCAGGCCGGTGCTTTCCCCGGCCGCCAGCAGCAACGGCGGCAGCACCAGGGGAATCATGGCAATCAAGTAGCTGTATTTTTTCAGGGTAATCAGAACCCGACGGCGGCCAGCCTCGGTATTCCAGGTAATCAGACGTGAGCTCATGGTAGCCCCCTTTTGTTGTAAAACGTTGTGTCGGGATGGGAATAATGGCCTTACTTTTTCTGCATTATTGTCCTACAATATATCAGTCGTCAAGCATTGTTCTGGTTATTTTTTGACAAGTGTCACGAAACACCCGCCCAGCGCGGGCCTGAATCCATCCATCAAGAGGCTGTGATAAACTCATGCGCGTTCAACCATCTGCCGGCGTACTGCCCTCTTTGGCCAGCCGGATTGTTCAACCTGTTCAGAGAGCCCTTATGGATTTTCAGGTGCCCAACACCCTGGCGGAGCAGATAGCCAACTACCTGGCGGAACGCATCATGACCGGGCAGATCCGCCCCGGTGAACGTATTCAGGAAGCCAGCCTGGCGAACGAACTCAAGGTCAGCCGGGCGTCTGTGAAGGAAGCGTTGTATACCCTGGAACGCTGGCACCTGGTGGAAATCACGCCGCGCAAAGGTGCCTCTGCCACCAAACTGAACGCCGATTACGCTTCAGAGCTGTATGACGTGTACATGCACCTGCTGATGATGCTGGCCGCCCGCCTGTGTGAACGCTGGCAGGAATCGGACAAGCCGATGATGCTCGACGCCGTGGCCCAGGTGGTGGACCAGGTAAAACAACCGGCCACCGACATTACCGCGGTGGTAGAGGCCAGTTTCGGGGTGATGGAGGCCTGCTGTAAGGTGGTGGACAACCCGTACCTGACGGAAGCCCTTTCCAACTTCAAACCGGCTGTCAGCCGCGCGTACTATCTCAGCGCGGAGCGATATCGCCAGGGGCTGGCACAGACCAGTCAGTTTTTCTCGGAACTTCCCCAGGCAGTCCTGGCCAGAGACGCCGACAAGGCCCAGGCGCTGATTCGCGGATTTGCCGAGCACCAGAAACAGCTGATTGAGCAGGCCCTGAGCTGAGGCTTTCAGAGGTTCAGCATTCAACTGGAGCCCCGGGTCTGTAATTGATCGGGCTATACTCAGAGAACGTATAGTGGTGTAGTACCCGATCATCCAACGGCTGGAGAGTTTTAGTGACCGGTATTCCTGTTGGCATTAGCACTTGCCTGCTCGGCAAGGAAGTTCGCCACGACGGTGGCCACAAGCATTCCCGATACTGCACCCAGGTGCTGGCCAAGCATTTTGAGTTCCGCTCTATTTGCCCGGAACTGGAAGCCGGCCTGGGTGTTCCCCGCCCGGCCATTCACCTGCGCGAGCACGAAGACGGCCTGCACCTGGTGGAAAGCAAGGGCACCAAAGACCACACCGAAGGCATGCAGAACTTCATTGCCGAGGTGATGCCCTCGCTCGCCAACCTGCGTGGCTACATCCTGATGGCGAAATCCCCCAGCTGCGGCATGGAGCGCATCAAGATTCACAACGCGGAAGGTAATTTCATGCACCGGGATGGCCGTGGCATGTTTGCCGAGGCGCTGATGAAGGCCTACCCGTTAATGCCGGTGGAGGAAGAAGGCCGCCTGCACGATGACATGTTGCGGGAGAACTTCATTGAGCGCGTGTTCTCCTACGACGACTGGATGCAGAACGTGGCCGGCGACAAGCTGACCAAGCAATCCTTGCTGGAGTTCCATCAGCGCCACAAGTTCACGTTGCTGGCCCACTCTGAAAAAATCTACCGGCAGCTTGGCCCGATGCTCGCCGATCTGAAAGCCGAGCCGCTGGCGCAGATTGCGGATCGCTACATTCACGGCTTTATGGAAGCCATGACCCAGCGCGTAAGCCGGGGTTCTCACGTGAATGCCATGCAGCATCTGCTGGGCTACCTGAAAGACGGGATGGCAGCGGAAGAGAAAGCGGTGCTGCTGGAGCAGATTGAAGCTTACCGGCGCGGCGAGATTCCACTGGTGGTGCCGATGACACTACTGCGACTGGCCCAGCGTAAGGAGCCGGTGGATTATCTGCACACCCAGAAGTACCTGACCCCCTACCCGGATGAGTTGGGACTTCGGAACAACGTCTGAGGTTCTGGATAACGAAAAAGGGGCAGATGATTTTACCATCTGCCCCTTTTTCGTTGGCTCCGGGAATCCGGAATCAGAAGCCGTACAGCAGTGAGAGCGAGGTCTCGGTGTCGGTTTTGTCTGAGCCAACGGGCGCATCAGACACGTGCTTTACCCGGAAAGCCGCTTTCATGGAGAGGCTACCGACAATGTTGCTCTGCAGCGAGGTCTCGGACTGGCTGATGGTGTTGTTCTCATCCAGGCCAATCTCGGTGCTCAGTTTCTGGCGAAACAGGGCAGTTTCAGACAACGCGTAATCGAACTGGCCAGCCAGGCGGGCGATGGCCTCTTCTTCCACATCCCGGCCATCGGGGTTTTCCTGCCGCAGCTTGTTGTAGCGATAACCGCCTCCCACTGAGAGGTCCAGGAAGGAACGATCCCCTGCCTGCCAAACACGGTTTCCATAACCGGTGGTGAGGGTGGATTCGAAGTCATAACCGGAGAACCGGTCGTCTTCATAGGAGCCACGCACAAACCAGTATTGATTGTCGTCGAATTTGTAATCAGCTTCGAGGGCCGCCTTGTACTCTTCAGCGGTGGTCTGATCTTCCGTCTCTGTGTAACGGGAGCTGAACTCACCGGTGTTGCGCCAGGTTTGGGTCTCATGCTGCAATCCCAGGCGACCGTTCACTTTGGTTTCTTCGGTGTTGCCGGAGGTTACCAGCACACCGAGTTCTGCCTCCCCTGTCCAGTTGCCACTGTCCTGGGCCTGGGCCAGCGGGGCCAGTGCCATACATGCGACTGCCAGTGGTTTTCTGATACCCATGTTATCTCCTTGGTTGGGTTAGTTTTCAGTTGTTAACAACCTTACGAACTTTCTCCCCCTCCAGACTTTTGCGGGCCTGTTCTTCCCTTTCGGCCTTCTTGCGGGCCTTCCGCTCAGCAATAACGCGGGCGGCTTCACCACCCACGTGCGCTTCCCCGCGTTCCCGGGCCAGTTGCATCTGGCGCTCACGTTCCTTGAACCGGGCTTTTTGTTCTTCTGTCAGTGATTCAATGCACTGATGGCAGCTTACGCCCTGTTCGTATTCCGGGCGTTGTTTGTCTTCTTCGGTGATGGGCCGGCGGCAGGCATGGCACTGGTCGTAATCGCCACGTTCGAGGCTGTGGTTGACGGTTACCCGGTCGTCAAACACGAAGCACTCGCCCTGCCAAAGGCTCTGTTCCTGGGGCACCTCTTCCAGGTATTTCAGGATGCCGCCTTTGAGGTGGTATACCTCATCAAACCCTTGTTCTTTCAGGTACGCCGTGGATTTTTCACAGCGGATGCCGCCGGTGCAGAACATGGCGACTTTCTTGTGTTTGCTGGGGTCCAGATTCTGTTTCACATACTCTGGAAATTCCCGGAAGGTGTCAGTGGCCGGATTGACGGCGTTTTTGAAGGTGCCAATCTCAACTTCGTACTGGTTTCGGGTGTCTACCAGCAGTACTTCGGGGTCTGAGATGAGGTTGTTCCATTCTTTGGGGTCGACGTAGGTGCCAACCACTCGTTTGGGGTCGATGCCTTCAACGCCCATGGTGACGATTTCTTTTTTGAGTTTGACCTTGGTGCGCTTGAAGGGCTGGATGTCTACGAAGGATTCTTTGTAGTCCACGCCGTCGAAGCGCTCGTCGCTGGCGATCCAGTCTTTGATGGCGTCGATGCCCTGGCGGCTGCCGGCGATGGTGCCGTTGATGCCTTCCCGTGCCAGCAGCAGGGTGCCGTGGACGTCTTTTTCCAGCATGAGGTTCAGCAGGGGTTGGCGTAGGTCTTTGTAATCATTCAATACTGCGAACTTGTAGAGTGCGCAGACGACTATTTCGTTGCTCATGGTTTCTCCTGCGGGCCGGATCGTAAATCCGGAGCATGGTTTGATGTTTGTTACGGGGCAAAGTTTAACCAACTGGGGTTTCGGTGCAAGTCGGGGTTTACTTAGTTTGGGTGCCTTTGTTCCCGCGTTCCCGCCACTGGGTGGGGAGAACTGTACAAAAGACGCTGTGAATACGTCCCTGTACGCTCCGCTCCGCCATCCATGGCTCCGTAGGCTTTTGTACAGTTCTCCCCACCCAGTGGCTAACTTTTCGGTTTGCCGTCGGACTTATTGCGGCGTGTGCTTAGTTATTCGCCTTTTCCAGTTCGCGCTCAATTACTGCGGAGAGCTGTCCCCAACCCGGTCGGGTTAGTTGGATGTTGTCTACCATCACTGTTGGGGTGCTCATTACGCGCATCTGGGTGGCCACTTGCAGGCTTTGTTCTACCGCTTCTTTGTGGAGTTCGGTGGTCAGGCAGCGGCGGAAGCGGCGTTCTTCGAGGCCCAGGCCGTTGGCGTAGCGGGTGAAGGTGGTTACCGGGTCGTTGGAGCCGCTCCATTCGCTTTGTGCGTCGTAGAGTTTGTCGTGCATTGGCCAGTATTGGCCCTGGTCTCCGGCGCAGCGGGCGGCCTGGGCGGCGGGGACGGCGTTTTGGTGTTGGCGTAGGGGCAGGTCGAAATAGACGAAGCGGACTTTGCCGGTGTCTACGTATTCCTGTTTCAGGCGTTTGCTGGCTGAGGCGAAGCTGGCGCAGGCGGGGCATTGGTAGTCGGCGAATTCGCGTACGACAACGGGCGCGTCTGCCGGGCCAATGGAGATGCCGTATTGGTCGAGGGAGGCCGGGAAGTCTGATGCGTTGGGGGCGGCTACCGGTAGTGCCTCGGAGGTTGGTTTGGGCGGCAGGGTGAGGAAGTACACGGCTACCGCTACGGCAATGACAACCGCTACCGAGATGCCGATGATGGCCGGTTTCTTGTTTCTGTGCTTACGCGGTGCGGGGGCGCCGGTTTGTTTGCGTCTTTTTGCTTCACCCATGGTGGGCTCCTTTTGTTTTGTCCTGTCACCCGTTGGAACGATTGTCCACTGCTCGTCGGGCAGGCTAAGATCCCCTATATCCTGAGAAAGTTCCAATAAAAATCAAGGACCAATCATGCCAATGCCCGTTCAGCTCAAAGATTCTCTTTCATTACCCCTGATCGCCGCGCCAATGTTTCTGATTTCTTCGCCCCGGCTGGCGCTGGCCTGCTGTAAGGCGGGCGTGGTGGGAAGTTTCCCGGCGCTGAATCAGCGCAGCAGTGAGGGATTTGAGGGATGGCTGGTTCAGATGAACACAGAGTTGGCGCAATGGAGACAGGCCCATCCGGACTCAGTTACCGCGCCCTATGCGGTTAATCTGGTGGTGCATCGCACCAATCCTCGCTGGCAGGCGGATCTGGAGCTTTGTGTGAAGCACAAAGTGCCGATGGTGATTACCTCCCTGGGCGCGGCCAGCCAGGTGGTGGAGGCGGTGCACAGTTATGGTGGGCTGGTGTTCCATGATGTAACCAATCAGAAGCATGCCCGTAAGGCGGCGGAAGCTGGGGTGGATGGCATTATTGCCGTGAGTGCAGGGGCCGGTGGCCATGCCGGTACCACCAACCCGTTTGTACTGGTGCATGAAATCCGTGAGGTGTTCGATGGCACCATTTTGCTGGCCGGCGGTTTGTCGCACGGAGAGGATCTGTTGGCAGCCCAGGCACTGGGGGCGGATCTGGCCTATATGGGGACACGGTTTATCAATACCGAGGAATCCGAGGCAGAGGATGCCTATCGGAACATGATCATCGAAGCCGTATCAGCGGATATCATCCATACCCCGGCGGTGTCCGGTGTACCGGCCAGCTTTATGCGCCAGAGTCTTGAAGCCGCGGGCTTTGATATGCACAAGCTGAATCAGGCCGGCGATGTGAATTACGGCGAGAAACTCAAGCCCATGGACGATGAAGCCAAAGCGTGGAAGACGGTCTGGTCAGCCGGCCAGGGTGTGAGCCAGATTCATGATGTGGTGCCTGTTGAGGCGTTGGTTCAGCGATTGGAAGCGGAATATCAGCAGGCCCGTTCACGCCTGATGGGATGATTCCGGAAAGCGGTTGGCGAAGGCCTGAAGTTCCGGGAAGAAGGCCAGAAAATGGCCTTCCAGTTCGGCTTCGTTGGCCCGAATTTCGTCGATGATGCCGGTAAACCGGTTAGCAAAGCGGATTCGGCCGGCCACCCTGTCGAGGGCATAACCGATGTTGTCCAGATCCTGATAGGCGCCAAACCAGTCGTGTTCAACCATGCGGCGGGTCACCACAGCCATGTTGTCCGGCATCAGCGCCCGGTGGCTTTGCAGTTCCTGGTATACGGTCCGGATAAAGGTATCTTTGTCCCAGTCACTGAACTGTTCCCAGTGCCGGAGCAGGAAGTGGTCGTAGAGGATATCCAGGGCCACGCCGGCAAAGCGCCGGCGCTCTTTTGAGAACAGGCTTTTGCTGGCCAGCACCTGCGGATGCTGGTCGGTGAATACATCAACCGCCAGGTGGTGCCGCACGCCTTCGAGCACCGGCGCCGGCACATGATCCCAGTCCAGCCCCCGGGTGAAATCCCCGAGGATACTGCCCACTCTCGCCTCCGGTGAGTCCGGTGCGAGGAAGGTGTGGGCGAGGTGGTTCATGGCTCAGTCTTCGCTTTCCAGTTCGATTCCATCGGCCACGAAGTTGCCCGGTGTTGGCTCACGATACTCTACTTCAAGTACCGGCCGCTGCCCGGCATCGAAGGCATCAATCAACTCGTCGCGGCTGGTGCCTTCAAACTGGGTATCTATCGTGGTTTGCACATCAATTCCCAGTACCGTGAACACAGTCCCCTGCACGTGCGTGAGCTGACCCTGGCTTTCATATTCACGATCCGCCGCTGGCCCATTGTCTTCCTCATTGCGCTCAACCTTTATCGCTTCAAGCACAACGCCAGAGCCGGACTGCCGCTCAATCCCTTCCACTTCCAACTGATAACTGCCGTTCAGGTCCGCCAGTTTCAGGCGCAGATCGCTGTCATCGTCGGTGATGATCGTCCGTGGCGTGAGCTGCACCAACACACCACCAACCCGGAAGGTCTGGTCGTTGAAGTTGAGCGTGTTGACGTCGAGGACACCGTCTACTGACGCGTTGCCTTCACGAGCTTCAATTTCTTCAGCCAGTACGGAGCCATTGTCCTGGAAATCCCCCTCAACCTGTATCAGCATGCCGGCGGTCAGATCCGAGGCCGACAAACCATCATCAAACTCGGTATTGTCATCGACAAAGACAATCAGGCCGTTGATGTGGAAGGAGCGGGTCGATGCGTTGTAGTCGGTGCTCACGGGGCCTGAGAACTCAATGTCATCGCCGGAGCCCCGACGGTAGCGACGGGTTTCGCCTTCGTCGATTTCCCGGGCAATCAATACGCCATTGGAGATCGTACCTTCGGCTTCCACCAGCAGAAGATCTGCCAGATCGGCTTCCGTCAGCGACCCGACGAACGCACTGTCAGTGTACGAGACTAACTGCCCGTTAATGCTGAACTGATTCAGATTCAGCTGCAATGAACCCTTGTCAATGCGGCCTTCAATCTCTACGTTGGTTTCATCCTGCGTCATCAAACCAATGTGGCTTGCCCCGTACCGACCGTTGGGATCCGGCTCACGCCAGCCACTGATGCGCACGAAAGCGCCGTCTGCCAGGGTTTCAAGCGTAATGTCCTTGAACACCGTCTGCTGGTCGGCAACCACAGTCTGCTCATAGATAGTGAACTGCACCGATTCGACCATACCGTCGGCATCCAGGGTCTGAATCAGATTGTCCACACGCCCACGGAAGGTATCGTCGTACTCGACCGACTCCGCATTCCCTCGGCCATCAACCCGCCACTCGCCTTCGATCCTCAGGATCATGCCTTCCTGTAACTGGTCTTCACGCTCAATGCCGTCATCACTGCTGACGCGACCATCCGTCTCAAACCTCACGCCATTGACGAAGACGCTGCCGAAACCGGAAACCGGCCCAACGCTGGAGCCTGTGCCTCGGATGCCGCCGTCGGCAACGCCGACTCCACCACCGCCACCGCCGCCGCAGGCACTCAACACGCCGAGTGCGATCGGTGCGGCGGCGAGTTTCAGCATTCTGTGAAGCGTTACTGCTCTGAACATTGTTCTCTCCTGCAGGCCATCCGGGCCCGCCACTGATCGTCAGCTGTCGTTGTGGCGTCGTCGTAGCTTGTCGATGTCAACAAAATCATCGTAATTGCCCAGGCTCAGTGAACCGGTAGCACCCCAGGGAGCATAAGCGCTTCTCTTTAACAGAACGTGACCGCTCTCCAGGGTTTCCACAATGCCCTTTCGAAGCAGTTCCGCAAGCACGACAGAAGGCACCAGGTTTGGGTTGGCGATTTGCACCAGGTCAACAAAGGAATGGGGTTCATGGGGCGTTGCAAGCACCACCCTCGGGTGGTTCTCCTCATCCAGGAAATGCTCGGAACTCAGCCAGTATCTCACCACCTGACGGGCTCCCGGCGAAAGCAGCGTGCTGACCAGTTCGGTGGTTTGCCAGCGCGGGGGCTGTCCGGTCGGGACATTAAGAGCCATCATCATTCGTCTCCGCTCTTGTTCGTCTGAACCGGCTCTTCAAAATAGAAAATGCTGACGCCGGTCCGTACCGATTCGCCGCCCTCCTGGCCGGATACTCCCCGGTCGTGAGGCCCTAACCAGCTGTCCAGTTCTTCCAGCAGGGCCTGGGACTGCCTTGCGGCACGCTCGCGCCACTCATTAATGACGTCTGGTGGAACACCGTTGTACGTGAGCGTTCGCTGAAACAGGGGTTGCTGCCCGTGTTCACTGCTCACCAGGTTGTGATCAATGGTAGCTACAAGATCTGATACGTCTTCGCCGAAGATCTGGAGCATTTCTTCGCTGTCTCCGGTGGGAACATAGGCTCGTTGCTTCAGGTGCAACTGGCCGCTGTCCACATCCACACTGACCACGCCTACACGTTGCAGCTCATCCAGTACGGCCCGTGGCGTCATGTCGCCGCTGTATTTTCGAACCAACTCACTGAAGCTGCCCGGGCCTTCAAACACCAGGGCAGCGGGTTCTCCGTTACTGGCCTGGAAACCGGTGTCGTGAACCCAGCCGGAGACCACTCGTGAGGCCCGGTTGGCGTGGGAGGTGGTTTCCCGAACCGGGTTTTCGCCCGCCAGGATCTCCCGCTGTTTGCGTACTTCCTTACGGGTCAGTCCGGTCATGACGGCCGCCCGGGAATCGGTCGGTTTACGGCGGCCATCGGAAAAATCTTCCAACGCAGCCTCCACATACGCCCTTTTCACCAGCTCAGAGAACTCGCCGAACGGAACGCCATTGCGCAGCAGCAGCCTGGCCATCGGGCGCAAAATGCGGAACAGCGCTTGGTGCAGGGGATTGGATTTGGCATCAGTCATATTTGGGATTGTATTCCCATCTTGCCCCGGAAAACCAGACACAGGTTGCGGTATCCCCCGCAACCTGTGTCCTTCAACCTCAGTTTTCAGGGTTTGCGGTCAACTCATACTCTCCGCCGATGGTCTGGGCGTATTCAACCTCGGCTTCATCACCAACCTGAAGGCCCGCAACGCTGAAGCCATTCAGCAGGATTTCCAGATTCATCACCGTCACCGACGTATCGGAAATGGCATCGATTCTGGCCTCCAGCTTAAAGTTATCATCTTCGTCGCTGTCTTCCCGCTCAATGATGAAGGCTTCAAGGTGATCAGTACGCTGACGACCTTCCACCTCAACATAGTCCCCAACGCTGAAGGCGTTGATGTCATCAACCCGATTACGCAGGTCGTTATCGCTGTCATCGTCGTCGATCAGGGTATTGGCGGTGAGTTGAACGCGAACGCCACTGACCACCAGCAACTCATTGTCCAGATCGATCTGCTGGATGATGCCGTCCAGTTCCGCATCGCCTTCCCGGCCTTCCACTTCTTCCGCCAGCAGAGTGTTGTTGCGGAAATCACCCTCGACTTTCACGAACACGCCATCCTGAAGGCTGCCCTCGCTGATGTCGTCAAACTCAGTCTCAGCATTCAGCTGAACCAGCACGCCATTAATCCGGAAGGTGCGGGCAGACGCATCGAAATCGTAGATATCACCGGAAATTTCAACGTCATCGTTGTCGTCAAACAGGTCGTCCTCATCATCAATTTCCTCGGCAAGCAGGACATTGCCGTCTGCGTTGAGCTGACCTTCCACCTCAACCACAAGCCCGTTCTCCAGTTGGTCCAGACTGAAATCATCATCCGCGACCGCGCTGGTGTAATCCACTGTGAAACCGTTGATGGTGAAGGTCTGCGACTGCGCATTCAGGTTCTGGACCACGCCTTCAAGTTCAGCTTCATTCAAATCGTCAAAATCCGAGTCCAGCGAACGAGCACCCACGAAGCTGGCCCGGAAGCTGCCGTCATTCAGGCGCCAGCCGCTTACCCGAACCCGATAATTGGCAAGCGGTGCCGCAAGCTCAACCGGCGTGGCCCCGCGGAATACCGTCTGGTTGGTCAGCGCAACCGTCTGCCCCAGCAGCTGCAATTTACCCGTAGCTGCAACGGAGTCCCAGATTGCGCCGGTGAGTGGCCCACGGAGGGTATCGTCGTAACGGATATCACTCGCCTGCCCCTCGCCACGTGAATCCCAGCTGCCTTTAACCTTGAGAACCATGCCTTTTTCCAGCTGGTCCTCCCGCTCGATCCCGTCGTCGCTGTTCACGCTGCCATCGGTGGCGAACCGGGTGCCATTGACGTAGACACTGCCAAAACCGGTGACGGCACCCACACTGGTGCCCTCGGCGTTGGCACCGGTGCTTACTGAACCGGAGGAGCCAGAGCCGCCCCCACCACAGGCGGCCAGACCGCCGGCCAAGGTACCAACCAGAACCAACTTGATCGCCTTTGAAAGTCCGTTGCGCTTCATCTTCCTTCTCCCGACTGATTTGACAGAATCCGGCGCTGTTTTCAGCGCCACACTATTTGGGAATGTTTTCCCAACTATTTAAGTAGGAAAATAATCCCAAATTTTAAATTTGTCCAGTTCAGGAAGATGACAATTTCGTGAATCGTTTCTGGAAACGTGTCCGGGAGCTGAACCAGACATTCAGCCCCCGGGACAAAATACCGCTACTCGCCCATCAGTTGACGAATGCGTTGGTTCAGGCGGTCCACCTCCCTCCGCATGCCCTGTACTTCGTCCAGCAGCTCCAGCGACATGGCCAGCCCGGGCAGGTTGAGTTTGAGATCCCGCTGCAGGCGCAGCGCTTTCTGCAGGCGACTCAATGCGGCCACGTCGAATTGCCACTGGCGCACTTCCGGCACCTCGTCCAGTGGCGCGATGACTCCATAGTCCACCAGTTTGATCACAAACTCTGCATGGCAGCCCCCGCGTTCGCAGATTTCCCGAAGCGAGAAGGTGCTGCCATCGGTGTCGGTGACTTCCACCATCAGAATCCGGTCTTTACTCGTCATGTTCGCCTCCCTCACACGTGCAGCTTGCTGCGCGGATTGAACCCTTTCTCCAGCTCAGCCAGCTTCTCGTAGAGTGCTTCGGCTTCCGCCGTGTGCTGTTCGGGCATGGCCACTTGCAGTACCACAATCTGGTCGCCCGGGTGTTTGCCCGGAAAGCCTTTGCCCTTGAGCCGGAGTTTGCGCCCGCTGGTGGCCCCCTTCGGCACCTTCACATTCACCTTTCCGGTCACCGTTGGCACTGTGACCGTTGCCCCCAGGGCGGCTTCCCACGGCGAAATCGGCACGGTAAGCAGCACATCCCGGCCCTCAACACTGAAGTGAGGGTGGGGCGCCAGTTCCACTTCGATAAACAGATCGCCAGGCTCACCTCCACCAATTCCGGGTGCGCCCTGGCCCTTCAGCCGGATATGCTGCCCTTCCCGCATGCCCGCAGGGATTTTTACTTTCAGGGTTTTCTGGCGTGGTATCAGGCGGCCATGGTCATCCGGTTCATGAACCGTGAACGACACCTGTTTCTCGCAACCGTTAAAAGCCTCTTCAAGAAACAGGGCCAGCCGGGCATGCACATCCTCGCCCCGCATTCTCATGCTCTGGTGAAAACCGCCACCCCCGAAGCCTCCACGCCGGCCACCGCCGAAGATTTCCTCAAAAAAATCACTGAACTGGCGAGCGTCGGCCTCGGTGTATCCTCCACCGCCAAAGCCCGAGGCACTCTGCCAGCCCGGTGGCGGCTGGAATGAGCCATCGGCGCGGGCACCGTACTTGCGCAACTGGTCGTACTCGGCCCGTTTTTCGGGGTCTTTCAACACTTCATAGGCTTCGCCCACATCTTTAAAACGGTCGCTCGCGTCGGCTTCTTTGCTGACATCCGGGTGGTACTTCCGCGCCAGCTTACGGTAGGCCTTCTTGATCTCCTCGGGCGTGGCAGACTCACTCACACCGAGGACGGCGTAATAGTCTTTGAAATCCATGGCGCTCCTCGCATCTGACCAAAGAGGTTTCTCTGACTACCTATAATTGACGCTGATGGAAAAAATACAAGCCAGTGCTGACCGCCACTTGAGACAGGTCAAGAACTGAGAGGCGGTGGACTACGGCAATGCCACACTGGTCCGGGCCTGTTTGCCATGGACAGCGTGCAACAGCAGCTTGCCAGCCTGCCTGCAGACAAGCGCCAGCAAACCATCAACGATCTGCGCCGCCAGATAGGCTACTCCGAAGAAGCCGTTCGCCAGGAACATTTCGGGTTTTCTGCTCCGACCATCGAACGGGAAGAGGAAGAGGGCTTTTTCCGGTTTGAGCGCGAACGCCGCTACGGCTTGAATTAGTAAGCTAACGTCCATCCTCATAATCGCTTATAGCCGTTAGAGCACCCAATCCTGACAATGGCGGGCTTTCTCTTCCCTGACTGGATCAAGGAGATCAGATTGAGCGCCGCCACCCACAACCCCGAATCCGGCCTTCCGACCTGGCTGATCGTCTTTGCGCTGGCGATGGGCGGCTTTGGTATCGGTACCGGCGAATTCGCCATCATGGGGTTGATGCCCAATGTCGCCCAGGATCTCGGCGTCTCTGAGCCACAGGTAGGCCACCTTATCTCCACCTATGCGCTGGGCGTGGTGGTCGGTGCACCCATTCTGGCCATTCTCGGTGCGCAACTTTTCCGGCGGCAGTTGCTCATACTACTGATGTCCTTCTACGCGCTGGGTAACCTGGCCAGCGCTCTGGCCAGCAATTACGAATCCCTGCTGGTTTTCCGGTTTATCGCCGGACTGCCCCATGGCGCCTACTTCGGTGTTGCTGCGCTGGTGGCAGCCTCGCTGGTGCCAGTACACAAGCGGGCCAAGGCGGTGAGCCAGATCATGATGGGGCTGACCCTAGCACTGCTGATCGGCAACCCCCTGGCCACGGTGATGGGGCAATCCATGGACTGGCGCTATGCCTTTGGTTTTGTTGGCCTGGTGTCGTTACTCACCGTAGTGCTGGTTACCCTGTTCCTGCCCAAAAATCCGCAGGAACAAAGGCACAGCCCGTTAAGCGAAGTCCGCGCCTTTAACAAACCACAAATCTGGTTTGCGCTGGCCATTGGCGCTATCGGCTTCGCAGGCATGTTCGCGGTGTTCAGTTACCTAGCCCCGACGCTGCTGGAAGTCACCCGAGTGGATGCGGTCTGGATTCCGGTGGCCCTGGTGGTGTTCGGGATGGGCGGTTTTGTGGGCAACCTGCTTGGTGGCTGGCTGTTTGACCGTCTGCAATTCCGGGCCGTTGGCGTGATCCTGGTGTTCAGCGCCATGATTCTGAGCGTCTTTCCGTCTGCCACAGGCTCATTGCCGGTGTTACTCGTGGTCTGCTTCCTGACCGCATTGATGGTGGCGCTGGGCCCGGCTCTGCAAACCCACCTGATGGACGTAGCCACCGGCGCCCAGACCCTGGCCGCCGCCTCCCATCACGCCGCGTTCAATCTCGCCAACGCCCTTGGCCCATGGCTTGGCGGGCTGGCCATTACCGCTGGCTTCGGCTGGCAATCCACTGGCTACGTAGGAGCTGCAACCGCCGTGGCCGGGCTGATGATTTTCCTGGTTGCCTGGCGCCACCCTGTGCCTGTGCCAGAGGCCAGCTAGGCGCTCATTTCTCACGCTACAGTCATTATCATTCACTCCGCTTAGCCAGTAGAATAGCGAGCTTTGAACGTTACCTGCGCGGAAACCGGAGTGAAACCCCAGCCAATGCCCTCGCAACCTCTGGCAAATACTGGCCTCAGAGCCAGGCTATTGCGCCAACTGGATGATTCAGCGACAACGCTGAACGGCACCCAGTTGCCCTGCTTCGCAGAGCGCCTGAGCCGGCTGTTCGGTCTGGGCAACACCATGACCCTGGATGCGGCCATTGGTTATCGGGCGAAACAGCCAGGCACGCCTCAGGGCGCCGTGGTAGACCGGTTAACCGAGGAGCTGGCGACGATACGCAGGGCACTGGTTCAGCGTATTCGCGGGTTTGGCTCAGATCTGGAGTTTGATGGTGAACCCGAGCTTGAAGCCGCTCTCAATACCTGGCTCGCACTCCAACGCAAAGTGGCGGCCAACAGCCGTCAGTTGCGGGACAAGGTTCGAAAATCGATGAAAGATCAGGGCCCGAAGCTGGCTCACCTGGCCGAATTGGACGCCGTGTTTGATCAAACGATGGCCGGGTATACCGCACAGTGTTTTTCCCATATTCCCAAGGTACTTGAACAACGATTCGAGCACCGATCGACCACCCCGGAGCAAAGCCCTACCCCGGCCACAACGGCCGACTGGTTCCACCGTTACTGCGAGGAAGCGCAGTCTTTGTTACTCGCTGAACTGGATGTTCGGCTGGAACCGGTTCTGGGTTTGCTGGAGGCTTGCCACAAAGAGGTTAACAACACCCCATGAGTAAACTGTTCTTTACCCTGGCGTTTGCCATCGGCCTGGCCGTGGTAGCCTGGATTGGTGCCGGATTTGTCGGTTCCGACCTGCTGGCGCTGGCGTTTACCGGGCTGATTGGCGCCGTTTACTGTCTCGGCTTTGGCGAACTGGTGAATTTCCGCCGACAAACCCGCGAACTGAACGCACAGGTTCATCAGTTACCTGAAAGCCAGGAGCAGGTTAACCACTGGCTTGGCACACTGCCCGCCCCGATGCAGTTCCCGGTGCAACGGCGAATCGAGGGCCATGCCGCCGCATTACCCGGCCCGCAACTGACACCCTACCTGACCGGCCTGCTGGTGATGCTGGGCCTGCTGGGCACCTTTGCGGGCATGATTGTGACCCTTGGCGGCGCCGCCTCGGCGCTGGATAACAGTACCGAACTGAGCGCTATTCGCAGCGCACTGGCCGCACCGATTGCCGGTTTGAGTCTCGCCTTTGGCACCTCCATTGCCGGCGTGGCCGCCTCCGCCATGCTGGGGCTGGCCTCTACCCTGAGCCGCCGGGACCGGTTGCAGGCGTCCCGCGCCCTGGATAGTGCGCTGCGAAACAAGCTGCATCATCTATCTACAGATCATCAACGCCACCAGGCGTTTCAGGCACTGGAAAGCCAGGCCAAAGCCCTGCCCGAAATGGCCTCGGCCATGGAACGCATGACGGCGCGCATGGAGCAACTTGGCCAGCAACTGGAACAGTCCCTGACCCGGAACCAGCAGGAATTCCACAGCACGGTCGGCCGCCACTATCAGACCCTGGCCGACTCCGTAGCCAACTCCCTGACAACGGCATTAGACAACACTGCAAAGCAGGCGTCAGAGCGGATTGAGCCCATAGTTGTCCAGGCCCTGGAGCAACTTCAGAAGGATGCTCACGGCCTGCAACAAAGCTGGGCAGATAATGCCCGTGAACAACTCACGGAATTGATCTCCGGGTTTCAGGCAGTTACCACGGAGGCGGGCGAACGCTGGCAGCAGAATCTGATTGCACAACAGGCCCAGAACCAGGAGACGTTGGCGACCCTCTCAAAGCAGAACGAACAAAGTCAAAGCCAGTTGCAGGAACAACTCCACACCTGGCTTGGCGCCATCAACGACCAGCACCAAACCTGGCTCAAGGAACAACAGCAACAACTGGTACAGAGCTGTGAACGCCTGAACAATGCAGGAGCTGAGGTAACGCAACACTGGCAGGCCGGTCTGGCCCGACAGCAAGTTCAAAGTGACGACATGCTGGCAGCATTAAATGACGCGCTGACTCAATACCAAAGCCATTTCCAGACCAGCAGCACCGGGTTGATTGAGCAGCAACAGGCCGGGCTGGCGGAACTGCTCAGCACCGTTGCCGCTCAGCTCGATCAGCTTCGGGAACAGGAAAGCGAGCGAGCCCGGGCTGCAAACGAGCGAATGGAACAACTGGAAGCCACAGCAGCCCGCCACCTGAGCGAGCTCGGCACTGCACTGGAAGCGCCCATGACCCGCCTGATTGAGACGGCCTCGGAAACACCGAAGGCCGCCGCCGAGGTGATCCGACAGCTGCAGTCGGAAATCGCCCGCAACAGCGAGCGGGAAAACGAGCTGCTGGAGGAACGCCAGCGACTGGTTCAGGAACTGGACACTCTGCTGGAGAACCAGCGTAGCACCGCTGACAGTCAGCGGGAGGCGGTGGATACCCTGATCACCGGCGCCGGCGAAACCCTGACCGGCATCAGCGAACGCTTCAACACCCTGATCCAGGAACAGAGCCAGCAACTGGGCAAACTGGGCGACGACATTACCGGCAGTAGCCAGGAAGTCGGCGCCCTGAGCGATGCCTTCGCGCAGGCCATTGAGCTGTTCAGCCAGTCCAACCAGCAGGTCATCGGCAGCCTGGCGGATATCCAGAAAGCGCTGGATAAGGCTGGCAACCGGCACGATGAGCAACTGGCCTACTACGTGGCCCAGGCCCGCGAGGTGATTGATCTCAGCGTCAGTGCCCAGAAAGATGTGATTGATGCCGCTGCGGCTCTGCGCCGGGCAGAATCCAGCGAGGTCGGGTGATGGAACAGCTGGAAGGCGGCGAACACCAATCGGCACCGGTCTGGGCCATATTCTCGGACTTGATGGCTGCTTTGGTGGGTATTCTGGCGCTGATTCTTGTGTGGGTGATCGGCATTCAGCTGGAACTCAGCCAGTCCCTGGCCGAGGAGATCGAGAAGCGGGAGGCGGAAGAACAGCGCCGGATGGCCCTGGAGCAAGCTCTCGAAGACCCTCTCACCAAAGGTCTGGTGACGTTCCGCGATGGCCGTATCGGCATCAGCGGGAACGTATTGTTCGAGCTGAATTCAGACCAGTTGCAGGCCGAAGGTGAAGAAGTACTGGAATCACTGATTCGCCCGTTACAGGCCTACCTGGAACAGCACGATGAATTGCTGATGGTGAGCGGCTTCACCGACGACCTGCCCATGCATCCCGGCAACCGTTACCAGGATAACTGGGGCCTGTCGGCCCAGCGGGCGCTCACCGTCACCCGTTCGTTAACAGAACTGGGCCTGCCCAACGACCGCGTCTTCGCCGCCGCCTTCGGCCCACACCATCCGGCCGTACCCAACACGGATGCCGAATCAAGAGCTCAGAACCGGCGGGTGGAAATCAGTACCGTGCCCCGGGCACCTTCGGCGGCCACGGATCCCGAAACCGGGTCAGGCAACGGATGATGAAAGAAGCCTCCAGCCTTTCATTGCTAGAGAACCTGAAGCAACAAGGCGCAGACCGGTTCGATCCGGTTCGCTTTCGTTATCTGGAGTCCTTCGAACAGCGCCTGCGCGCGAACGGACTCCAGCAGGGCGGTCACTGGCGGAAGCTAGAGCAGGCCATTTCCGATTATCAGGCCAGGTTAGAGGGTGCCGAGCAGCCCAGGCAGGCACCCGCTGCCCCTGAGCCATCCCCCATTTCATCCCTGCTGGACCGGCTGAATCAAATCACAGAGACACCGGCCGAAGCCCCGAGATCAACGTTGGAACAAAGGGTGTTTGGAGAGACTTCAGAGCTGGAGCAAACGCGCACGGCATCAAGCTCCAACAGCCCACAACCGCTCAAGGCGATGATCAGAGCAAGAGCGGATCAGGGCACTCAGGCCCTTCAGGAGCGCATCCGCCACGGGATTGAGAGCACCCCGAAAGAGGCGGGGCCGATGAACGCACACCGGCTGGTTAGCCGAGCGCTTGCGGAAATGCAGACGTTGTCGCCAGAGTATCTGGAGCGGTTTGCCCGTTATACCGATACGTTGCTGGCGCTGGAGCGGTTTAGGCAAAAGGGATAGAAAAGCCCCCCGACTCGCGGGGGCTTTTTTGTGCAGCTTACTTAACCTTAGGGTCCAGCTCGCCAGCCTCATAACGCTCGAACATCTGCTCGAGGTTCACCGGCTTTATCTTGCTGGCCTGGCCGGCACAACCGAAGGCTTCGTAGCGAGCTACGCAGATGTCGGTCATGGCAACCATGGTGGCCTTGAGGAATTTGCGCGGGTCGAATTCGGCCGGGTTCTGGGCCATGAAGCGACGAACCGCACCGGTTGAGGCCAGGCGCAGGTCGGTGTCGATGTTGACCTTGCGCACGCCGTGCTTGATGCCTTCCACGATTTCTTCCACCGGGACACCGTAGGTTTCCGGGATCTCGCCACCGAATTCGTTGATCACCTTCAGCCATTCCTGGGGTACGGAGCTCGAGCCGTGCATGACCAGGTGGGTGTCCGGGATGCGGGCGTGAATGGCTTTGATCTGGTCGATGGCCAGGATGTCACCGGTCGGCGGACGGGTAAACTTGTAGGCACCGTGGCTGGTGCCGATGGCGATGGCCAGGGCGTCGACCTGGGTTTTCTTAACGAAGTCCGCCGCTTCCTCCGGGTCGGTCAGCATCTGGTCATGGTCCAGGGTGCCTTCGGCGCCAATGCCGTCTTCTTCACCGGCCTGGCCGGTTTCGAGGGAGCCCAGGCAGCCCAGCTCACCTTCTACGGAGACACCACAGGCGTGGGCCATTTCAACGGTGCGACGGGTAACGTCTACGTTGTATTCGTAGCTGGTCGGGGTTTTGCCGTCTTCACCCAGTGAGCCGTCCATCATGACGGAGCTGAAGCCGAGCTGGATGGAGCGCTGGCAGACGGCGGGGCTGGTGCCGTGGTCCTGGTGCATAACCACCGGGATGTGGGGCCATTCTTCGATGGCAGCCAGGATGAGGTGGCGCAGGAAGGGGGCGCCGGCGTATTTGCGGGCACCGGCGGAGGCCTGGACAATCACCGGGGAGTCGGTTTTGTCGGCGGCTTCCATGATGGCGCGCATTTGTTCGAGGTTGTTTACGTTAAAGGCTGGCACACCGTAACCATGCTCGGCGGCGTGGTCCAGAAGTTGCCGCAGCGATATCAGGGCCATGGGTTGTCTCCTTCGTTGACTTTTTAATGGTTAAATTCTGTTTTGCTTCAGACTTGGGAGTCTGCTTCGGCTGGC
>NZ_LOCO01000014.1:0-62760 GCF_001574445.1 Marinobacter excellens LAMA 842 | reverse complement strand
GGGGTTGGCCTCCCGAGACACGCCGTGAATACATCCCTGTAGGCTTGAGCGCAGCATCCATGCTGCGCACAGTCTCGGGAGGCCAACCCCGCCACCAGCCTTGCGAATCTAGCTCTTGCGTGAGCCCTTAAGCGCCACGCTCTTCCAAAACCGCTACTGCCGGCAGGGTTTTGCCTTCCACGAATTCGAGGAACGCGCCGCCGCCGGTGGAGATGTAGGAGATCTTGTCAGCTATGCCGTATTTGTCAACGGCTGCGACGGTGTCGCCGCCACCGGCCAGGGAGAAGGCGTCGCTTTCGGCGATGGCCTGGGCGAGTGCCTTGGTGCCGTTGCCGAACTGGTCGAATTCGAACACGCCAACCGGGCCGTTCCACAGGATGGTTTTGGCGTTTTTCAGCAGTTCAGCGAACTGGCCGGCGGTTTCCGGGCCTACGTCGAGGATCATGTCGTCGTCGCTGACGTCGGAGATGTTTTTCACCGTGGCGGTGGCGGTTTCGGCGAATTCGCTGGCGACCACTACGTCAACCGGCAGCGGGATCTCCACGCGGCTGGCGATGTCTTTGGCGGTGTCGATCAGGTCGTGTTCGCACAGGGACTTGCCTACCGGCTGGCCGGCTGCGGCCAGGAAGGTGTTGGCGATGCCGCCGCCGACGATGATCTGGTCACACACTTTTTCCAGGGCGTTGAGGACGTCCAGCTTGGTGGAGACTTTGGAGCCGCCAACGATGGCAACGACCGGCTTGGCCGGGTTATCCAGGGCTTTGCCGAGGGCGTCGAGTTCTGCCGCCAGCAGGGGGCCGGCGCAGGCTTCTGGAGCGAACTTCGCTACGCCGTGGGTGGAGGCCTGGGCGCGGTGGGCGGTGCCGAAGGCGTCCATCACGTAGACGTCGCACAGGGCGGCGTATTGTTTGGCCAGGTCTTCGTTGTCTTTCTTTTCGCCTTTGTTGAAGCGAACGTTTTCAAACAGCACCACTTCGCCGTCGGCGACTTCAACACCGCTGAGGTAATCCTTGATCAGGCGCACTTCCTGGCCCAGCAGGGTGCTCAGGTGTTCGGCGACTGGCTTCATGGAAGAGGCCTCGTCGTACACGCCTTCTTCCGGGCGGCCCAGGTGGGACATCAGCATGACTTTGGCGCCGGCGTCTTTGGCGGCTTTGATGGTCGGCAGCGAGGCGCGGATGCGGGCGTCGCTGGATACCTTGCCGTCTTTGACCGGCACGTTGAGGTCTTCGCGAATCAGAACCCGCTTGCCGGCGAGGTTCAGGTCAGTCATTTTTTTGATGGCCATAGTTACAGTTCCATTTCTACGGGTTAGAACGTTATTGCCACGGACGACACAGACTTGCACGGACGAAAAGATAAAACAGCTTTGTATTTGTCCGTGTTCGTCCGTGTGGTCCGTGGCTCATCAATCAGTTTTCTCAAGCCAGACCTTGCTGACATCCAGCATCCGGTTGGCAAAGCCCCATTCGTTATCAAACCAGCACAGCACTTTCACCATGGTGCCGCCGGTGACCCGGGTCTGGCCGCCGTCGACTACGCCGGAGTGGGCGTCGTGGTTGAAGTCGGAGCTGGCCAGCAGTTCGTCGGTGTAGCCGAGAATGCCTTTCAACGAGCCCGTTGCGGCGTTCTGCAATAACTGGTTTACCGCCTTCACATCGGTGGCCTGGCGCACATTCACCACCATGTCTATCGCAGAGACATTGAGTGTTGGCACCCGCATGGCGACGGAGCTGAAGCGCCCCTCCATGTGCGGCAACAAACGCTCGATACCGCGGGCCAGGCCGGTGTCTACCGGCACGATGTTGTGCAGCGCACTGCGGGTGCGGCGCAGGTCCTGGTGGTGGTAGGCATCGATCACCGGCTGGTCGTTCATGGCGGCGTGGATGGTGGTGGTGCTGCCCTGCTCCACGCCAAAGGCATCGTCCAGTACCTTGATCACCGGTACCAGACAGTTGGTGGTGCAGGAACCCGCAGCCACAATCACATCCTCAGCATTCAGCTGGTGGTCGTTGATTCCGAACACCACGGTGCGGTCCACATCGGATTCGCCCGGCTGGGAAAACAGCAGGCGTTGGGCGCCCGCCTCAATGTGTTTCTCCGCCGTGGCACGGTCGGAGTAGGCGCCGGAGCATTCCAGCACCAGGTCCACGTCCAGCAGACGCCAGGGCAGATCACTCGGGTCCGGGTGGCGCAGCACACGGATGCGATCGCCGTTGACCACCAGGTTATCGCCATCCACCGCCACCTCACCGTGAAACCGCCCATGGGTGGAGTCGTATTTGGTGAGATGGGCGATGGTGTCGATATCCGACAACTCGTTAATCGCGACCACCTGCAGATGGTCGCGATAGCCGTTTTCATAGAGTGCCCGCAACACGCACTGGCCTATGCGGCCGTACCCGTTGATGGCGATGCGAAACGGCGTTGAGTTGGTCATCAGGCGTCCAGGAGCTCGTCAGCCACTTCCAGGATGTTATCGACGGTGAAGCCGAATTCCTTGAACAACTCGCCAGCAGGCGCAGACTCACCGAAGGTGGTCATGCCCACAACCCGGCCGTCCAGGCCCACGTACTTGTACCAGTAGTCAGCAATGCCGGCTTCGATGGCGATACGGTTGGTGACTTCCAGCGGCAGCACCTGTTGCTTGTACTCGGCGCTCTGGGCGTCGAATACATCGGTAGACGGCATGGACACCACACGCACAGCCTTGCCCTGCTCGCGCAGCTTGGCGGCAACGTCCTGGGCCAGGGCCACTTCAGAGCCGGTGGCAATCAGGATCAGCTCCGGGGTGCCTTCGCTGTCAGACAGCACGTAGCCACCCCTGGCGACGTTGGCCAGCTGCTCGGCGTCACGCTGCTGGTGCGGCAGGTTCTGACGGGAGAACACCATGGCGGTGGGACCGTCGTTGCGCTCAAGGGCGGCTTTCCAGGCTACCGCAGATTCCACGGTATCGGCCGGGCGCCACATGCTCATGTTCGGCGTGGTGCGCAGGCTGGCCATCTGCTCGATGGGCTGGTGCGTGGGGCCGTCTTCGCCCAGACCGATGGAGTCATGGGTGAAGACAAAGATGGAGCGCTGCTTCATCAGAGCCGCCATGCGTACCGCGTTGCGGCAGTATTCCATGAAGATCAGGAAGGTGGCGCCGTAGGGAACAAAGCCGCCGTGCAGGGCGATGCCGTTCATAATGGCGGCCATTCCGAACTCACGTACACCGTAATAGATGTAGTTACCGGAGGCGTCGTCTTTGGTCACGCCTTTGCAACCAGACCAGATGGTCAGGTTGGAACCGGCCAGATCGGCGGAGCCGCCCATCAGTTCCGGCAGTAGCGGGCCATAGGCGTTCAGGGTGTTCTGGGATGCCTTACGGGAAGCGATGGTGTCGCCCTTGTCCTGGCATTCCTGAATGTAGGCCTGAGCTTTTTCAGAGAAGTCTGCCGGCAGCTCGCCGGCCATGCGGCGCTTGAACTCAGCGGCCAGTTCCGGCTCGGCCTTTTCGTAGGCGGCGAATTTCTCTTCCCATGCCTTCTGGGCAGCGGCGCCTTTTTCTTTGGCATCCCAGGCTGCGTAAATTTCAGAAGGCACTTCGAACGGACCGTGCTGCCAGCCCAGCGCTTCCCGGGTCAGGGCGATTTCATCGTCACCCAACGGGGCGCCGTGGCAATCTTCCTTGCCCTGTTTATTGGGGGAACCAAAGCCGATGATGGTTTTGCAGCAAATGATGGTGGGCTGGTCGGTATTCGCGCGGGCCGCTTCGATGGCCGCACGAATGGCATCGGCATCGTGGCCATCCACATTCGGGATAACCTGCCAGCCGTAGGATTCGAAACGCTTGGGCGTGTCGTCGGTGAACCAGCCCTCTACTTCACCATCAATGGAAATGCCGTTGTCGTCGTAGAAGAACACCAGCTTACCCAGGCCCAAAGTACCGGCCAGGGAGGCGACTTCGTGGGAGATGCCTTCCATCAGGCAGCCATCGCCCAGGAATGCGTAGGTGTAGTGATCAACAATCTCGTGGCCCGGGCGGTTGAACTGCGCCGCCAGGGATTTCTCGGCCAGCGCGAAACCAACGGCATTGGCAATGCCCTGCCCCAGCGGGCCAGTGGTGGTCTCGATGCCCGGCGTATAGCCGTATTCCGGGTGGCCCGGGGTTTTGGAGTGCAGCTGGCGGAAGTTCTTGATGTCGTCAATGGAGACGTCGTACCCGCTCAGGTGCAGCAGGGAATACTGCAGCATGGAGCCGTGGCCGTTCGACAGCACGAAGCGGTCGCGGTTGGCCCAGTGCGGGTTGGCCGGGTTGTGGCTCAGATAATCGTTCCACAGCACCTCGGCAATATCCGCCATACCCATGGGCGCACCCGGGTGGCCGGACTTGGCTTTCTGAACCGCATCCATGCTCAGCGCGCGTATGGCGTTGGCGAGATCTTTACGGGACGGCATTGACAATTCTCCAGTGTTTTTCAGGAAAAGACTTCAAGCTGCAAAAACTGCTCAAAAAGAAGGCGCGTATTTTCGCCGATTACAGTGTGCGGGGGCAAATCCATATGTAGTTGTTTTCCGATGACGGCGGCACAAACTCGCCAAAGCAACTGATTTCACAAAGCCATAAACCTATATCAAAAAATTTTGATATGGCTATTGATCGACCAACCAATCACCCCTACACTTGCCAACAATGACCTCACTCAATGCACATGCTAACGAACTGTCCTCCGTGGACACCCTGGCACCGATCTTCAAGGCGAGCGGAGACCCACTGCGCCTGGAAATCCTGCGGGTGCTGCGCCGTGACACCTTCGGCGTGCTGGAGCTGAGCCAGCTGTTTGATATGCGCCAGTCCGGCATGAGCCATCACCTGAAAGTGATGAACAAGGCCGGGTTGCTGGAACCCCAGCGTGAAGGCAACGCCATTTTCTACCGCCGCCCCCTGCATCTGGACAGCGACAAACTGGCGGACCAGGCGATCCGGCAGATATTCGAGACGGTAGACCGCGTGCCCTTGCCGCCGCAGCTGGAAGAGAAGATTGAGGCAATCCGGGAGCAGCGGGCGGAGCAGTCCCAGGCGTTTTTCTCCCGACACTCGGAGCAGTTCCGGGAACAACAGGAATTGATTGCAGCCTTTGACCTTTATGCCGAGCCCACAGCAGAGCTGATCCGCAAGCGCACTACCCGGCAAGAATGGCGCAGTGCGCTGGAAATCGGCCCAGGTGAAGGTGCCTTCCTGCCCGTACTGTCAGCCCTGTTTGAACACGTGGTAGCGCTGGATAACAGCAAGGACATGCTGGCCACGGCCACCCGCACCTGTATTGATGAGCGTTTGAATAATGTGGATTTGATTGAAGGCGTCACCGACACGCTGCTGGCCCGCGGTGATGCCTTTGACCTGATCGTCGCCAACATGGTGCTGCACCATGTGCCCAGCCCGGCGGACATCTTCCTGGATGCCGCGGCACTGATGAACAGCGGTGGCTGTTTTATCGTCAGTGATTTGTGCAGCCATGATCAGGACTGGGCGAAAGAGAATTGCGGCGACCTCTGGCTTGGCTTTGAGCCGGAAGAGCTGACCGCCTGGGCCGCTGATGCCGGCTTGAGCGCCGGAGAACAACTGTTTATTGGCCTGCGCAACGGTTTTCAGGTGCAGGTACGGGAATTCTGGAAAACGTCCGCAACGGCCTGAGGCCCGAGCGGATACTGGAACATCAAAAAACTTTGATATTGTCGTACGTAGAAATACGTACACTGACTTTGAAAACGCTCACAAAGGAGCACCGCTATGTCTGACTACAACATCTTCACCTCCGAATCGGTCTCTGAAGGCCACCCGGACAAACTGGCCGACCAGATTTCCGATGCGGTACTGGATGCCATCCTGGCCGACGACCCGCACGCCCGCGTGGCCTGCGAAACCATGGTCAAGACCGGCGTTGCCATCGTTGGCGGTGAAATCACCACCAGCGCCTGGGTAGACCTGGAAGACCTGGTGCGCGGTGTGATCAAAGACATCGGCTACACCTCCTCAGACGTGGGCTACGACGGCGACACCTGTGGCGTGATCAATATCATCGGCAAACAGTCTGTCGACATCGCCCAGGGCGTTGACCGCCAGAAGCCGGAAGACCAGGGCGCCGGCGACCAGGGCCTGATGTTCGGCTACGCCAGCAACGAAACCGACGTGCTGATGCCGGCCCCGATTACCTTCTCTCACCGGCTGGTACAGCGCCAGGCCGAAGCCCGCAAGAGCGGCCTGCTGCCGTGGCTGCGCCCGGACGCCAAGAGCCAGGTCACCTGCCGCTATGAGAACGGCCAGGTTGTCGGTATCGATGCCGTGGTTCTGTCCACCCAGCACGACCCGGACGTGACCCAGGAAGACCTGAAAGAAGCGGTGATGGAACTGATCGTCAAGCACACGCTGCCGGAAGAACTGCTGCACAAAGACACCCAGTTCCACATCAACCCGACCGGCAAGTTCGTGATCGGCGGCCCGGTGGGCGACTGTGGCCTGACCGGCCGTAAGATCATCGTAGACACCTACGGCGGCATGGCCCGTCACGGCGGTGGTGCGTTCTCCGGCAAAGACCCCTCGAAGGTTGACCGTTCTGCCGCCTATGCCGGCCGTTACGTGGCCAAGAACATCGTGGCCGCAGGCCTGGCCGAGAAATGCGAGATCCAGGTGTCCTACGCCATCGGTGTAGCCCAGCCGACCTCCATTTCCCTGAACACGTTCGGCACCGGCAAGATCAGCGACGACAAGATCATCGACCTGGTACGCGCGCACTTCGACCTGCGCCCGTATGCGATCACCAACATGCTGGACCTGCTGCACCCGATGTACCGGGCCACCGCAGCCTACGGCCACTTCGGCCGCGACCCGTACGAGATGACCGTTGGCGGCAAGACCTTCACCGCGTTCCCGTGGGAGAAGACCGACCGCGCTGCGGCTCTGAAGGATGCCGCTGGTATCTGATGATTTTAGGTCTGACTCTTTGAGTTCGGCCCTATTTTGGCCCGGCACTCTGATTTTGGAGTGGGCGGCGGCAAGGAACGTCTTTCCGGGACACGCTCAAGCCGTCCGTGGGCGCTTAGCTTTGGCCATCCATGGCCAAAGATAGTCCCGGAAAGACGTTCCTCACCACCGCTTTTGCACTTGTGGTGAGGGCTTATCGAAAACTCTTTCATGCAAGACGCTGAAAGAAGGCCAAATTCAGTATTTCGGCGTACCGGAGACGGCATACGCCAAAATTTTGAGAGAGGAGATGGGGAACGTCTTTCGCGGAATTTCGAAGGCCAAGGATGGCCTGAGAGAAGCGCACATGGATGTGCTCGTAGCGGTTCCGCGAAAGACGTTCCCCATCTCCGACACAACCCATACAGGCGGTACCCGATAATGTTCCGGGACCGTAGAGAAAGGCTGACAGGAGAACACCCAAATGAGCACTCCGGCAGAAAAACTGACCACGGTTGAAGACTACAAAGTCCGCGACATCACCCTCGCCGACTGGGGTCGCAAGGAAATCAAAATCGCCGAAGGCGAAATGCCCGCCCTGATGAAACTGCGCGAGAAATACAAAGCCGAGCAGCCGCTGAAAGGCGCCAACATCATGGGCTGCATCCACATGACCATCCAGACCGCCGTGTTGATCGAAACATTGGTCGAGCTGGGCGCCAACGTGCGCTGGTCCTCGTGCAACATCTTCTCCACCCAGGACCAGGCCGCAGCCGCCATCGCAGCGCAAGGCATTCCCGTGTTCGCGTGGAAAGGTGAGACTGACGAAGAATACGAATGGTGCCTGCACAAAACCGTCGGTGCGGACGTAGACGGCTGGGAGCCGAACATGATCCTGGACGACGGCGGCGACCTGACCGAGCTGCTGCACAAGGAATACCCACAGGTAATTGCCAAGTGCCACGGCGTAACCGAAGAAACCACCACCGGCGTTCACCGCCTGCAGGAAATGCTGCGTGACGGCACCCTGAAGATCCCGGCGATCAACGTGAACGATTCGGTCACCAAGTCCAAGAACGACAACAAGTACGGCTGTCGCCACAGCCTGAACGACGCCATCAAGCGCGCCACCGACCACCTGCTGTCTGGCAAGAAAGCGCTGGTGATCGGTTACGGTGACGTAGGTAAAGGCTCTGCCCTTTCCCTGCGTCAGGAAGGCATGATCGTAAAAGTGACCGAAGCCGACCCGATCTGCGCCATGCAAGCCTGCATGGACGGCTTTGAAGTGGTGTCTCCGTACATCGATGGCATCAACACCGGCACCGAGCAGGGCATCAACACCGAGCTGCTGGGCACCACTGACCTGCTGGTAACCACCACCGGTAACGTCAACGTGTGCGACGCGAACATGCTGAAGGCCCTGAAGAGCGGCGCCGTAGTGTGCAACATCGGCCACTTCGACAATGAAATCGACACCGCCTACATGCGCAAGAACTGGGAGTGGGACGAGGTCAAGCCGCAAGTGCACGTGGTGTACCGCGACAAGGCCGCCAACGACCACCTGATCCTGCTGTCCGAAGGTCGCCTGGTGAACCTGGGCAACGCCACCGGTCACCCGTCCCGGATCATGGATGGCTCCTTCGCCAACCAGGTGCTGGCCCAGATGTACCTGTTCGAGCGCAAGTTTGCTGACCTGCCAGAAGAGTCCAAGGCCAAGGGCGTTTACGTTCAGGTTCTGCCCAAGCAGCTGGACGAAGAAGTGGCCCGCGCCATGGTGGAAGGCTTTGGTGGCGTGATCACCAAGATGACGCCGGACCAGGCAAAATACATCGGTGTGCCGGTCGAAGGCCCGTACAAGCCGGAAAGCTACAGGTACTAAGCGGAAACGATCATGGAATCCCAGAAGCAATTCAAGCGCCGTTTCAGCTTTGAGTTTTTCCCGCCCAAGACCGATCAGGGCAAGGAAAAACTCCAGGCGGTGCGCAACCAGCTGGCCGAGGTGAACCCGGATTTCTTCTCGGTCACCTTCGGCGCCGGCGGTTCCACCCGGGACCGCACCATTGAAACGGTACTGAACCTGCACAAGCAGGGCATTTCCACAGCACCGCATCTGTCCTGCGTGGGTGGTACCCGCGCAGAGATCGGGGAGCTGCTGGATCTGTATAAAGAGAACGGCATCAACCGGATTGTCGCCCTGCGCGGCGACCTGCCCTCAGGCATGGGTGCCTCCGGTGAGCTGCGTTACGCCAACGAGCTGGTGGAGTTTATCCGGGAGCACAGCGGTGATCACTTCAATCTGGAAGTGGCTGCCTACCCGGAGTTTCATCCCCAGGCGCGCAACGCCGAGGAAGACCTGAAGAACTTCGCACGGAAGGTACAGGCCGGTGCCAACAGCGCCATCACCCAGTACTTCTTCAACGCCGACAGCTACTTCTACTTCATCGACCGCCTGGAGAAGATGGGCGTCACCATTCCGGTGGTGCCGGGCATCATGCCGATCGTCAACTTCTCCAGCCTGGTGCGGTTCTCGGATATGTGCGGTGCGGAAATCCCCCGCTGGATCCGCAAGCAACTCGAAGCCTACGGCGACGACACCGACAGCATCCGCAAGTTCGGCGAAGAAGTGGTCACCGAAATGTGCGAAAAGCTGTTGAAAGCCGGGGCGCCCGGGCTGCACTTCTACACCCTGAACCAGGCTGAACCCAGTATCTCCATCTGGAAGAATCTGGGCATCAGCGACCGGGAGAAGATCGCTTTCTGATCTGCTCCCCGAAGCCCTCTGCACCTCTGCAGAGGGCTTTCGTTTTATCCTCCTGCCGCTATAACCAACTGATTTTCTGCAAATCCTCGTTTTCTGGTCTAACCTGTATCTGATGTATTCCCATCAACGCTCCCCGCAGGGCATGCGCTAAAAGCGGTTACCTGTGCGGATTGCCTTACCGGGCAAACGGAGCACAAAAAACAGAAAGGAGAACACATGAGCACGAAATGGCTGAAAACACTGGGCGCTGGTCTGGCATTGTCGGTTGCAGCGTCAACCGTTAGTGCAGAAACCCTCCGAGTGGTGACCGACCCAAGTTTTGTCCCCTTTGAAATGATGGACCAGGAAACCGGCGAGATGATCGGTTTCGACATGGATATCATCTCTGAGGTGGCCGAGCGCGCGGGCTTTGAGTACAACCTGCAGACCATGGATTTCAATGGCATTATCCCGGCCCTGCAAACCGGCAACGTGGATATCGCTATCGCCGGCATTACCATCACCGAAGAGCGCAAGCAGATTGTCGATTTCTCTGACCCCTACTACGACTCCGGCCTGCGGATTCTGGTGCGGGCAAACAACAGTGATGTCGATGAGCTTTCTGATCTTGAGGGCAAAAAAGTTGGCACCAAGATCGGCAGCACCAGTTACGACTTCCTGATGCAAAACCTGGATAACAATGGCGGTGTCACGCCGTACCCGGGCAGCTCCGATATGTATATGGCACTGATGTCCCGAGCCATTGATGCGGTGTTCTACGATGCCCCGAACGTTGGCTACTTTGCCAGCACCCGTGGCGAAGGCCGGGTGAAAACCGTCGGCCAGCTTTATGAAGGCCAGCAGTACGGTATCGCCCTGAAAAAGGGCAGCCAATGGGTTGGCCCGGTCAACGAAGCACTTGCCTCTATTAAGGAAGACGGTACCTACAAGACCATTTATGAAAAATGGTTTGGCCCCATGCCTGAAGACAAGTAACCCGCCATCCGTTCTGGTCAGGGCGTACAACGCCCTGACCGGTTCCTCCCAACTCAACGGAGACTCACACTGTGGAATTCCAGTTTCAGTTTGACTGGCAGGCAGCAATCCATGCCATTCCATTTCTGGCCAAAGGCATCCCCTACACTCTGATGATTTCCTTTGGCGGCCTGGCCATCGGCTTTGTGCTGGGCATCCTGTTCGGTTTGCTGAGCATCAACAAAAGCTGGTTCCTGCGCTGGCCCGCCATTGCCTACATCGAGATTTTTCGTGGCACGCCGATTCTGGTTCAGGTCCTGTTTATTTTCTACGGGCTGCCAGACCTGGTCGGTGGGCCCATCGACCCGCTCACCGCTGGCATTGCAGCCATCGCACTCAATTCCGGCGCTTATATTTCCGAAGTGGTGCGCGGTGGCGTGCAGTCCATCGACAAGGGCCAGACCGAAGCAGGCCTGTCGCTCGGGCTCTCCAGAACCCAGACCTTCTGGTCCATCATCTGGCCCCAGGCGTTCCGGCGCATGATTCCGCCACTGGGCAACCAGGGCATTGTCAGCATCAAAGACACGTCCCTGTTTTCTGTCATCGGCGTAGGTGAACTGGTCCGTCAGGGGCAGGTGTACATTGCCAACACGTTTACCGCGTTTGAGGTGTATTTCGTGGTCGCACTCATGTACCTGGCCATCACCTTAACTCTGTCCCTGCTCCTGCGTTTGCTTGAGCGCCGTGGCGTAGCGTCTGTCTGAAGGAGCCCGAGTAATGACTCAGATTGTGAAAATGAAGGGCATGAACAAGTACTTCGGCAAACTGCATGTCCTCAAGGATATTGACCTGACCGTCGAGCAGGGAGAAGTAGTGGTGATTATCGGTGCCAGCGGCTCCGGCAAGTCCACTTTGATCCGCTGTGTGAACGGCCTTGAAGAGTATGAATCCGGCGTCCTGGAAGTAGATAACCAGAAACTCGCGCCCAAAGGTGGCAACCAGCAGGCGTTGTCGGAAATACGCAAGGAAGTGGGCATGGTGTTCCAGCAGTTCAATCTGTTCCCTCACCTGACGGTACGAAAGAACATCATGCTGGCCCCCATGAAAGTCAAAAAGGCGTCCCAGGTAGTGGCCAACGCCACCGCAGAGCGCTTGCTGGACAGAGTAGGCATCGGCAACCAGGCCGACAAATACCCCAGCCAGTTGTCGGGTGGCCAGCAGCAACGGGTAGCCATCGCCCGGGCCCTCGCCATGGAACCCCGATTGATGCTGTTCGACGAACCTACCTCGGCGCTGGACCCGGAAATGATCGGGGAGGTGCTGGATGTCATGCGAGAGCTGGCCAAGGAGGGGATGACCATGATGGTGGTTACCCACGAGATGGGATTTGCCCGGGAAGTCGCAGACCGGGTGATCTACATTCATGAGGGCCAGATTGTCGAGGAAGGCAGGCCCGACGACGTCTTCGACAACCCCCAGAACGAGCGCACCCAGGCATTTCTTTCACGGGTGCTGGCGCACTGACCGCCTCGCACCCGGTTCGTTTGGCCTCGGTAGTTGTCTAAGGCTTACCGAGGCCTGCAGTCACGCTCTGGCCAGGCGGAACAGCAACTCCGGCGACAGCCGCTTAACCCAGAGCGCCGCCATTTCCTTGCCCTTACCCACCGGGATTTCGCGCTTCTTCGCTTGAAGCCCCTTGAAAATCACCTCGGCACATTCGTTTACGTCCATGCCACCGGCAATATCTGCATCTTCCTCACCAAAAGCAGAGCCATCGCCCGAAAGGGCATTGCGGGAAATATCCGTGCGAATAAAACCGGGTGTAATGGTAGACACCTGAACACCCTCACCCTCCACTTCCGCACGAAGGGCATCAAAAAAGCCCATCACCGCATGCTTGGCGGCGCAATATCCGGTTCTCATGGGGGCACCGACTTTGCCAGCCACACTGGAGGTGACCGCCAGGTGCCCGGCGCCACGCTCCAGCATATGGGGCAGCACCGCCTTGGTGAGTGCAATCTGGCCCATCACATCCACGTCCATCAGCTTCTGATAGACCGCCATATCGGTATCTTTGCACAAGGAGCGTTGAGAGACGCCTGCGTTGTTGACCAGCAGATCGATAGTACCGAAGGCCTCCAGCACCGCCTGAACGGCACCGGGCAAAGAAGCCCAGTCAGTCACATCCAGCGGCAAGACCAGCACATGCCCCTCCTCCAGGCCGGCCTCAAGGCAGCGGCTTGCAACTCGCTCCAGTTCGCTTTTACGGCGGGCAGATAACACAAGACGCGCGCCATGTTTCGCATATCGAAGGGCGAGCGCCTCGCCAATGCCGGAGGAGGCTCCGGTAATCCAGACAGTTTGTGCGGGCATAGTAATTCAGTCCTTCCGTTACCAGGCTCTTGTTTTGGAACGTTTAAACAAGAGACTACACCAGCAAATGAACACCCGCCATGACCATCACCGGGCGGCGGTTAGCAAACGTCACAACAACTGACGCGTAACCTCATACTCCCGTTCAATCTTTGCGTGAGAATCTTCTGCCAGAAACTTAGCCACCTTCTTGCCGAGGAAAGGCACATCGCAGTGAACAGACAGGTTCACGTAGTTGATGCAGCGATTACCATTGCCCAGCAAACGCATAATGCCCTTGATTCGAGCTGGCACCCCATCAATCTTTACCCGGAACTCACAGTGCCACTCGCCATCGTCTTTCTTGAACCAGTGCTCTTCCTGGCGCACCCGGTTCCACTCCCGATGAAAGCTGGCCAGCATGCCGGGGACCGGGGCTGACGCCATCATTTCCCGCTCAATGACCAGCTTGGCCGCAGCATCGTCCCGTTGGAGCTCAGCTACACGAAGGTTCCGGGAACCAAGCTTCTGGTTCTTTTCAATAATGTGATGCTCACTGAAGAACCGTTCGATGATGTGATCCAGCCCTACCTCATAGGCATGCTCCAGAGTCAGCTCCATAATCGCCTCCTGTTATGTTGAATTCATTGTTGCTGCAGCCGGCCATCCTCACATTGGCCGCCCGAACGAGCGTTTCTGGCATGGAAGCCATCCGACTGGTTCACACGCCACCGCTGTTCTGGGTCACAACCGGGGCGCTGTTAACCGAGCGCTCCGGGAAGTATCATGGGCGGTCTCAAACAAAATGCCCCAGCCGGGAAGACAGGAGAACACGATGCGTAATGCTGATCTGGTCGCACGGGACCTCAAATCCGTGTGGCACCCCTGCACCCAGATGAAAGACCACGAAAGCCTGCCGTTGATTCCCATCAAGCGCGGCGAAGGCGTGTGGTTGGAAGACTTCGAGAGCAACCGGTATATCGATGCGGTCAGTTCGTGGTGGGTGAACCTGTTCGGCCACGCCAACCCGCGGATCAACTCCGCTATCCAGGAACAGATTGGCCAGCTGGAACACGTGATTCTGGCCGGTTTTACCCATGAACCGGTGGTCAGCCTGTCTGAGCGCCTGATCGAAGTCACGCCCGAAGGGCTCAGCAAGTGCTTCTACGCGGATAACGGTTCATCCGCCATCGAAGCTGCCCTGAAGATGAGCTACCACTACTGGAAAAACCTGGGCCAGCCCGGCAAGAAAAACTTCGTCAATCTCAGCAACAGCTACCACGGCGAAACCCTGGGTGCACTGGCGCTCGGTGATGTGGCGCTCTATAAAGACACCTATCAGCCGCTGCTGATGGAGGTTCTTACCGCCCCATCCCCCGATGCCTACAACAAAGAACCGGGTGAAACCGACGAAGACTATGCCCTGCGCCAGTTCGAGGCCATGGAGAAACTGCTGGCCGAACGGCACGATGAAATCTGTGCTGTGGTGGTCGAGCCCCTGATCCAGTGCGCCGGCGGCATGCGCATGCACCATCCGATATACCACACCAAGCTCCGGGAAGCCTGCGACCGCTACAACGTGCACCTGATTGCCGACGAGATCGCCGTGGGCTTTGGTCGCACCGGCACCCTGTTCGCCTGTGAACAATCCGGCATTACCCCGGATTTCATGTGCCTGTCCAAGGGACTTACCGCCGGCTACCTGCCGTTGTCCGCCGTGCTGACCACCGAAACCGTGTACAACGCCTTTTACGACGACTACGAAACCTTGCGCGCCTTCCTGCACAGCCACAGCTACACCGGCAATCCCATCGGCTGCGCCGTCGCCCTGGCCACCCTGGACATCTTCCGGGACGAAAACGTCATCGAAAACAACCGCCAGCTGTCCCGCTGCATGGCTGAATCCGTCGCCCACCTGGCCGACCACCCCAACGTCGGTGACATCCGCCAGCACGGCATGACCCTGGCCATCGAAATGGTTAAAGACAAAGCCAGTAAAACCCCGTTCCCCTGGCAGGAACGCCGGGGTCTGAAAGTCTACCAACACGCCCTCACCCGCCAGGCACTGCTACGGCCCCTGGGCAACGTGGTGTACTTCATGCCCCCGTATGTCATCACCGAAGACCAGATACGCCACCTGGCACAGGTAGCGACCGAAGGCATCGGCATCGCGGTAAAAGGCTGAGGGCAGCCCATGCGCATACCCAGGATATTCACAGACAGCCCACTCCAGGCGGGCAGTCTCTGCGAGCTTGACGAAAACGCCGCCAACCACGTGGGCCGGGTACTGCGCATGCAGCCAGGCCAGGAGTTGCGCCTGTTCAACGGCGACGGCCAGGACTACACCGCCACCATCACCCAGGCCGGCAAGAAAAACGTTCAGGTAGAAATAACCGGGGCGGAAACCAACAACACCGAATCTCCCCTGAACATCATCCTGGGCCAGACATTATCCAAAGGCGACCGGATGGATTACGCGGTGCAGAAAGCGGTCGAAATGGGCGCCACCACCATCGCACCCCTGACCACCGAACGCTCCGATGTAAAACTCAAAGGTGACCGGGAAGAAAAACGCCTGCGCCACTGGCAGCAAGTCGCCATCAGCGCCGCCGAACAATGCGGCCGGGCGAGGGTACCGAACATACTGCCAGTAATGACCGTTGCCGAATGGCTGCAATACAGCCAGACCGCCGACCTGCAACTGGTACTCCACCACCGCACGGAGCAGTCGTTGAACACCCTCACCAAGCCGGGCAGCGTTGCCCTGATGATCGGCCCGGAGGGCGGTTTGACCGCCGATGAAATCCACCTTGCAGAACAAAACGGCTTCCTGCCCGTGGCCCTTGGCCCCCGGGTACTGCGCACCGAAACCGCCCCGGTCGCTGCCATTGCGCTGTGCCAGTGGCTGTGGGGAGACATCGGCAGCTGAGGTTTGTGGCCCTGATTGGCAAACCTGCGGGCATCGCAGTCATTGACAGATCTGGCCCCGACCAACATTATCCTTGTCTGACAAAAAAGCCTGAAGCCATTGCCGATTTAGGGGCAGCGGGTTGCGGAGAGGCTTTCCAAAACCCTGCGGAGCCATGGATGGCGGAGCGGAGCGTACAAGGACGTATTCACAGCGTGTTTTGGAAAGCCTCTCCGCAACCCGCTGCCGGGCACCAAGGACCAGGTAAAAATAAATAGATTCGCGAGCCCAGGATGACAGATCTACTTACCAATCCAGAGTTTTGGCAATACCTCAGCATCCCCGTGATAGCGGCCCTGATCGGCTGGAGCACCAACTGGCTCGCCATCAAAATGACCTTCTACCCCCTTGAATTCATTGGTAAACCACCGCTCCTGGGCTGGCAAGGCATCATCCCGTCCAAAGCCAGAAAGATGGCCGCCATCAGCGTCGATGCCACCATTTCCAAAATCGGCACCGTCCAGGAAATCTTCGACCAGATCGACCCCAAAGTCCTGGCCGCCCACATCATCTACACCGTCGACCCACGCATCGAAGAATACGTAGACGAACTCATGCTCCGGGAATACCCCTCCTTCTGGGAAAACCTGCCAGCATCCGCCCGCAAAATGGTCTACGACAGGGTTCGAAAGTCCACACCCCAACTGGTCGACAACCTGGTTGACGACATCTCAGACAACATCGAAGACCTGCTGGACATCAAAGGCATGGTCATCGAGCGCCTGGCTCGCGACAAAAAACTGCTCAACCGCATTTTCCTGGAATGCGGCGACGTAGAGTTCCGCTTCATCATCAACTCCGGCCTCTACTTCGGTTTCCTGTTCGGCTTGATCCAGATGGCCGTCTGGTACTTCTACCCCGCCATCTGGGTACTGCCCCTGTTCGGCCTTCTGGTGGGCTGGGCCACCAACTGGATTGCCCTGAACGTGATCTTCCGACCACTTCATGAACACAAAGTGGGCCCACTTCGGCTCCAGGGCCTGTTTCTCAAGCGTCAGCCGGAAGTTGCCGAGTCTTTCTGTCACATCGTGACCCATGAAATCCTCACCGTGGGCAACATCATCAACTCCATACTTGAAGGCCCCAAGGGCGACCGTGCCCGTAATATGGTCAAGAAACACATCAAACCTCTGGTGGATGAAACCGCTGGCATGGGCAAAGCCCTGACCCAGATGGCCTTCGGCCCGACCGGCTTTGCCACCCTGAAAAATCAGGTGGGCGAGAAAGCCATCCAGATCTCCCAAAGCTCCTTCAACAACCCTGTGTTCGAGCAGGACCGTGCCCGCGCCGTCGAATCGATCATGGTTGAGCGGATGATTGCGCTGTCATCAGAAGAATTCCAGGATCTGCTGCGCCCCTGTTTCCAGGAAGACGAAATCAAACTGATTCTGGTTGGGGCTTTTCTGGGCTTCGTCGCCGGTGTGTGCCAACTGGTATTCGTGTTTGGAGAAGCCTTCTTCTGAAGCCACACAAGACTGTGCAGGGTTGCATAACGCCACTATACTGATCCGGTGAACGGTCACTTTTAAATACACGTTAAATCGGAGGCAATGGATGCCGGGCTTTTTTTCCTGGATATCAGGCTTGTTTGCGACGCCGCCGCCTGCCGCGGCGGCCACCGAGACACGCCTGTTTAACCCGGCGCAAAGTCACAGCCCCGAACAACACGCTTCAGACGCCGTAGTTGTCAAACAGCTGGAAGATCACCTGTTCTGCTGGCTGCTTGACGCTTCTCCGGCCATGCTCCGATCCGAACCCGCCGGGGCAGAACAAATACTGACCGAACTGGAGCGCCGCCTGCGCACCAGTGAGATGGAAGAGCTACCGCGCAGGCCCGGCAGCCTGCCCATGCTGATGCGGGCGTTGTCTAACGAAACAACCGACCGCAAGCAGATTACCGACATCATCCTGAGTGACCCGTCGCTCACAGACCAACTCCTTCAGGTAGCCAACAGCCCCTACTTCCGGCCCGGTGACAGCACCATAGAGTCGGTGGATCAAGCCGTATTTGTATTGGGGCTGGATGGCATCCGGAACGTCATTTCAGCGGCGGTCATGCGCCCGATGATGGCGGCAAGAAACAGTCGGGAAGCCCTGTTTGCACAGCGTGCCTGGCGCTGGGGGCTGACCTGCGCCCGGGCAACGGAACTGATTGCCCGCATTCACCGCGACGACACCAGTGCCCATTTCATGGTGGGGCTGCTGCCGGCACTTGCCTATATTACCATTCGCCGGGAGCTTGGCCGCATCTACCGGGCTCAGAGTGCCGGCAGCGAGCCAGAGCCAGCGGTTCTGAGGACAGCCCTGATCCGACATCAATGGGCAGCCTGCCAACTGCTGGCCAATGTCTGGAACCTGCCGCCGAAATATCATGCCTGGCTGCTCTCGGCCGAACGCCCGGCGCCCAGGCAAGCCCATTCGGCGCTCACCGATGGCTTGTTGTTGGGAACCCGTGAAGTACTGCGCCATGCTCGCCAGCGCAATTTGCCGGAAGACAAGCTGGCTCAAATCGTGCACCTGACACCGGAGCAGGTCACCCCGGTGCGCAAGGCCGTGCTCAGGATGCTACAGGAAGGCAAAAGCTCAAAAGCTGACGCCTGACACCTTCGAGGCATCCGTGGCGCTGTCTGGGGAATCTTCCCCGCCAGCCAGCAACTCCGCGAAACTGACATCCTTACCGTGACCCACCAGATCTCTCAGCTGCACCGGCATGGCACTGCTTGGAAGGCGGTCAACAACCCGGTCCTCATCCCGGCGGATGGCCTGGAGCACACTCCCGACTGTGATCAGGTGCAATGCCTTGCCGGGTACCAACTGATCACCATTGCGCCCCGCCAGACTCAACAGTCCGGCGCGAATCAGCTTGTCACTGATGCTCCGTGTAACCTCCCCAGGTACACGCAGCTCATACTCCAGTGCCTCTTGCTGCGGTGCAGGCTGCCCCAGGCTGAACGGCTTGGCCACCATCCACATCAACGCCAGGCCCACCCGTTCCTGCAACTCCGGCGCCAGCTGCACATTCTGACGCTTGGCCACAGACCCCGGATTCTGCATGTAAAAGGCCAGGCTGGCGCCGAGCAGCAGGATCATCCAGTTCAGGTAGGTCCATATCAGCAGAATAATGCCCACCGCGAACCCCGAATAGATCGCCGCGTACTTGGTCGAATTGGCCACAAAGGACGCAAACAGCATGCCCGCCGCCTGCCAGGAGACCCCTGCTATCAAACCAGCAATGAACGCATAACGCAGCTTTACGCGGGTATTGGGGATGAACACATAGACAAACGTGAAGGCCCCCACCACCAGGAAGAACGGGGTGAAGCGGCTGACCATCACAATCAAAGAACCGAACGGTTCAATCTCCATGAACCGCTGCACAACGTTGGATGAAAAAATGGTGGCGGTCACGCCAATGGCTGAGACCATCAGCAGTGGGCCAACCATGATCACGCTCAGATAGTTGCTGAAGCGCTGGGCCATGGATCGCATCTCGGGCACGCGCCAGATCATATTGAACGAACGTTCGATTTTCTGGACCAGCGAGATGACGGTGTACACCAGCAACGCCAGGCCCACAGAGCCCAACACGCCAACTCTCATGTTATCGACAAAACCCAGGATGCGCTCTGCAACCTCCATGCCCTGGGGGCCCATCGGCTCAAAAAACTGGTATAGCAAGGGCTCCATGCGCTGGTGCACACCCATCGCTTTAAGCACCGAAAAGCTCAGAGCCAGCAAGGGCACAATGCTTAGCAAGGTGGTGTAGACCAGGCTCATGGCGTGAAGGGTCAGCTGCCCGCTGATGACATCCCTAGCCACGGCATACACAGAACGCCCGGTTTTATAGAGCCAGGTCCAGGGCCATTTCTGCGGTGGATTGGGGTTGGCGAGAATCCACTTCTCCGCCGCCTGAAGCCGCTCTTTGGTTTGAATTGATGCCACGCAAGATCCTGCTTGTCAGTGTTTTCTACAGCTTATCAGCCAACCGGCTGTTAACAAGCCGATTCTCTAGCCAATGAGTTCGGAACCGGCAGATCATGCCCGTGACGCAAGATTCCTTGCGGTAATCCCCACAATTCGCTGACGGGCCTCACGACTGGCCCAGGCGGAGTGGGGGGTAAGAATCAGGTTCGGAATATCCTCCGCCAGCAATGGATTCCCGTGGCGTGGCGGCTCCTCAGTCAGCACATCAAACCCGGCCCCGGCGATCTGACCGTTGCGCAGGGCATTCGCCAACGCCGCTTCATCTACCAGACCTCCCCGGCTGGTGTTGATCAGCAACGCTGTGGGTTTCATCAACCCCAGTTCCCTCTCACCAATCATATTCCGGGTGTCATCGGTCAGCAGGCAGTGCAGAGACAGTACGTCGGCCTGCGCCAACAGGTCGTCCAGCGGAACCCGGGAATAGCCATCGACCTCTCCGGGCTGCTGCCCCGGCCGACAACCCAGCACAATGTTCATACCAAAGGCCTTTGCCCGTTCCACAACACCCTGCCCCAGGTCGCCATAACCGACAATACCCAGCGTTTTGCCCTCCAGCTCCATAATCGGGTAGTCCATCAGGCAGAACATATCACTCTTACCCCAGGTACCATTTCGGGCATCCCGATTGTAATCCAGCAACCGCGTGGCCAGCGCCAGAATCAGCGCCATGGTGTGCTGGGCCACGGTGGAACGGCCATAGTTGGTCACGTTCATCACGGTGATCCCATGCTCCTTTGCCGCCGCCCGGTCAATGTTGTTCAGCCCCGTGGCCACCACCGCAATCGTCTTCAGCTCCGGGCAGGCGTCGAAATGCTCCCTGCCCAGCACCACCTTGTTCACCAGCACCGTATCAAAACCCTGAATCCGCTCCACAACCTGCTCGGGCGAGGTTCGGTCATAACAGGTCAGGCCACCGGTTACCTGCTCAATCGGCGACAGATCCACATCACTGCCAAGGGTCTGGCTATCAAGAAACACCGCTTTCATACTTTTCTCCCAACTCAAGAACCGCACAGATTAAGGTAGACTGAGTAAAACGAGCAAACTCAGGGAGGCAAACCATGGAACACGAATTCTGGCACGAACGCTGGGAAAAGAGCCAAATCGGCTTCCACGAGGGCACGGTAAACCAGTACCTGCATGACCACTGGCCGGAGCTGGCCGGCCAGGGCACCGAAGCCGTGTTCGTGCCCCTGTGCGGCAAAGCCCATGACATGTGGTGGCTCCACGACCGTGGCCACCCCATCATTGGCGTGGAAATCAGCGACATCGCCTGCAAGGATTTCTTCGAAGAGGCCGGCGAGAAAGCCAAGGTGCATCCGGGCGAACCCTTCACTACCTTCAAACACGACGACCTGCAAATCTGGTGCGGCGACTTCTTCCAACTGGTGCCCGATGACCTCAAACACATCCGCCTCGTCTACGACCGTGCAGCGCTCATCGCCCTGCCCCCGGAAATGCGCAAAGGCTATGTGGACCACCTGACCGCCATCATCCCGGACGGCACCAGAATCCTGCTGATCACCCTCGATTACGACAGCAACGAAATGCAAGGCCCTCCCTTCAACGTCAGCGACGAGGAAGTGTTCCAGCTGTATAGCGAGGACTACGAAGTTAACCACGTACTGAAGCGCGACATGGCCCACGACAACCCCTTCGCCAAAAGAAGAGGCCTGAGAAACGGCGCCGCAGAAAGCGTGTTTACACTAATAAAGAAATAAGTGGCCCACCGCAGTCCAAAAGCGGCCCCTTCGAGGTCTCGATCGACGTATGCCGGGGCAGGATTTTCTTGGGCAAACTGAATGTCTGAGCAAAGCGAGTTTCAGTTTGCCCAAGAAAATCCTGCCCCGGTGTACGTCAGCCCCCCAACCCAGGACGCCCAGAAGGCCACCAATCCGATACGCCCCGTAACATAATTTAATGAACCTAAGGTGAACCCCACCTGTCCAACCCCCGAACTCTGAACTAAGCTCAGATTAAGCAGGCCGGAAAGCTCCGGATAACGTATACCTGTTTAACAGAACCATCCCATCAACCTATTAACCAGAGCACACCGCCCGGACCGGCGGCGTTTCAGCAACGGGGATATTGCGTGAGTTAAAGCGGTTTTATAACAAGCAAGAGCAAGCGAGGGGCCATCTATGAGCATTCTGCAGCACTTCAAAGACCGGTATGCATCCACTCAGGAGGAAGAATACTCCCTTGAGGAATACCTGGAGATCTGCAAAAAGGACCCAACAGCCTACAGCACCGCCGCCGAGCGAATGCTGATAGCCATCGGCGAACCAGAACTGATCGACACCTCCCGTGACCCTCGCCTGTCACGCATTTTTTCCAACAAAGTCATCAAGCGATACCCGGAATTCTCCGAGTTCTACGGCATGGAAGAAGCCGTGGAAAACATCGTGTCGTTCTTCCGCCACGCCGCCCAGGGCCTGGAAGAGAAGAAGCAGATTCTTTACCTGCTGGGCCCGGTGGGCGGCGGCAAATCCTCCCTGGCGGAAAAACTCAAGGCACTGATGCAGAAGGTGCCGTTCTATGCCATTAAAGGTTCGCCGGTCAACGAAAGCCCCCTGGGCCTGTTCGACCCGGACGAAGACGGCCCGATTCTGGAGGAAGAATACGGCATTCCCGGCCGCTACCTGAAAAACATCATGTCGCCCTGGGCCGTCAAACGCCTGCACGAGTATGGTGGCGACATCAGCCAGTTCCGGGTGGTGAAACGCTACCCGTCGGTGCTCGACCAGATCGGGGTGTCCAAGACCGAACCCGGTGATGACAACAACCAGGATATTTCGGCACTGGTGGGCAAGGTCAACATCCGTATGCTGGAAGACTTCTCCCAGGAGGATCCAGACGCTTACAGCTTTAGTGGCGGCCTGTGCAAAGCCAACCAGGGGCTGATGGAATTTGTGGAGATGTTCAAGGCCCCCATCAAGGTGCTGCATCCACTGCTGACCGCCACCCAGGAAGGCAACTATAACACCACCGAAGGTATGGGTTCCGTGCCCTTCGACGGCGTTATCCTGGCCCACTCCAACGAATCCGAGTGGCAGACCTTCCGCAACAACAAGCACAACGAAGCCTTCCTTGACCGGGTATACATCGTCAAGGTGCCCTATTGTGTGCGGGTTACCGAAGAGATCGAGATCTACCGCAAGCTGCTGAAAAACAGCTCCCTGGCCGGCGCCCCCTGTGCCCCAGACACCCTCGACATGCTGGCCCAGTTCTCGGTGCTGTCGCGCATCAAGGAGCCGGAAAACTCCAGCATCTTCTCCAAGATGAAGGTGTACGACGGCCAGAGCATCAAAGACACCGACCCGAAAGCCAAGTCCATCCAGGAATATCGGGACGCCGCCGGGGTGATGGAAGGCATGGATGGGTTGTCTACCCGCTTCGCGTTCAAGATTTTGTCAAAGGTATTCAACTTCGACACCACCGAAGTAGCGGCCAACCCGGTGCACCTGCTGTACGTGCTGGAAAAACAGATCGAGCAGGAACAGTATCCGTCTGAGATTCAGGAAAAATACCTGAGGTTCATCAAGGAATACCTGGCACCGCACTATGTGCAATTCATCGGCAAGGAAATCCAGACCGCCTATCTGGAAAGCTACAGCGAATACGGCCAGAACCTGTTCGACCGTTACGTGACCTACGCCGACCTGTGGATACAGGACCAGGAGTTCCGGGATCCGGAAACCGGGGAAATTCTGGACCGCGCCTCCATCAACGACGAGCTGGAAAAAATCGAGAAGCCTGCGGGCATCAGCAACCCGAAAGACTTCCGCAACGAAGTGGTCAACTTTGTGCTGCGGGCCCGGGCCAACAATCAGGGCCAGAATCCCAGCTGGCTCAGTTACGAGAAGCTGCGCAGCGTGATCGAGAAGAAGATGTTCTCCAACACCGAAGACCTGCTGCCGGTGATTTCCTTCAACCCGAAAGCCAGCCAGGAAGACCAGAAGAAGCACAAACAGTTTGTGGAACGCATGGTCGAACGTGGGTACACGGAGAAACAGGTCCGCTTGCTCGCTGAGTGGTATCTGCGTGTGCGTAAGTCCCATTAACGGCCAGCGGGAGCAGACCCATGGGTATGACCCACATAGTCGACCGGCGACTGAACGGTAAAAACAAAAGCGCGGTGAACCGGGAACGGTTCCTGCGCCGCTATCGCCATCACATCAAAAAAGCGGTGTCCGAAGCGGTCCAGAAACGTTCCATTACGGATATTGAACGGGGCGAGAAAGTCAGCATTCCGGCCCGGGATATACAGGAACCCATCTTCCACCATGGTCCCGGTGGTCGGCGGGAAGTGGTACACCCGGGCAACCAGGAATGGGTAGCCGGTGACACCATTCCCAAACCCCCGGGCGGTGGCGGCAAAGGCCAGGGGCAAGGCCAGGCCAGCCCCGACGGTGAAGGCATGGACGAATTTGCCTTCCAGATCACCCAGGAGGAATTCCTGGAATTCCTGTTTGATGACCTGGAACTGCCCAACCTGGCCCGCAAGAAACTCAAGGATACCGAAGCCTTCAGTTACGTACGCGCCGGGTTCACCAGCCAGGGTGTGCCCGCCAAACTGGATGTGGTGCGCTCCCTGCGGGGCGCCCATGCCCGCCGGCTCGGCCTCGGCGGCGCCCGCAAGAAGAAAATCAAGGATCTGGAAAAGCAGCTGGAAGTCCTGAGAAGCGCGCCTGAAGATCTGGACCCGGCCTTCAGCCATGAAGACCAGATCAAGGTGCTGGAAGACGAAATTGCGCGCCTGAAAGCCAACGTCAAACGCATTCCGTTTATCGACGAGATCGACCTGCGTTACCGCCAGCACCAGAAGCAGCCCAAGCCCGCCACCAGCGCCGTAATGTTCTGCCTGATGGATGTGTCCGGCTCCATGACTCAGATGCACAAAGACATCGCCAAGCGCTTTTTTATCCTGCTGTATCTGTTCCTGAAGAAGAACTACAAGAAGATCGATGTGGTGTTTATCCGCCACCACACCAGTGCCAAGGAAGTGGACGAAGAAGAATTCTTCTACAGCCGGGAAACCGGCGGCACCATTGTTTCCAGCGCCCTGAAGCTGATGCACCGGATCATCGAGGCCCGATACTCACCGGCGGAATGGAACATCTACGCTGCCCAGGCATCGGATGGTGACAACTGGAACGATGACTCCCCGGTTTGCAGCAAACTGCTGGCCAACAGCATTCTGCCGCTGGTGCAGTACTACTCTTACATCGAAATCACACCCCAGGACCACCAGATGCTCTGGTACGAGTACGAGAAGATCCTAGAACAGTTTCCCCAGAGTTTTGCCATGCAGCAAATTGCAGACCCTGGCGATATTTACCCGGTATTCCGACAGTTGTTCGAGAGGAAAGCGGCATGAGCAGCCTGATTGATCGCCCGAACGCACCGGAGAGCGAACAACCCAAGGCAGGAACGCCCATTTCCACCGGCTCAGAATGGACCTTTGAGCTTATCCAGAAGTACGACGAGGAGATTGCCAAGTGCGCCGCCGAGTTCGGCCTGGACACCTACCCTAACCAGGTGGAAGTGATTACGGCCGAGCAGATGATGGATGCCTACAGTTCCGTGGGTATGCCCGTGGGCTATCACCACTGGTCGTTCGGCAAGCAATTCCTGCAGACCTCCAAGGGCTACCAACGGGGACAGATGGGCCTGGCCTACGAGATCGTGATCAACTCCAACCCCTGTATCGCCTACCTGATGGAGGAGAACACCCTGCCCATGCAGGCCCTGGTGATCGCCCACGCCAGCTATGGCCACAATTCGTTTTTCAAAGGCAACTACCTGTTCCGCACCTGGACCGACGCCAGTGCGATCATCGATTACCTGGTGTTCGCCCGCAATTATGTCGCCGAATGCGAAGAGCGCCATGGTGTGGATGCGGTGGAGGAGATCCTGGATTCCTGTCATGCCCTGATGAACTACGGGGTAGACCGATACAAACGCCCGGCACCCATTTCCGCGGCGGAAGAAGCCCAGCGTCAAAAAGAGCGGGAAGAATACCAGCAAAGGCGCATCAACGATCTGTGGCGAACCATCCCGAAACCGGACGAAGACGACGACCCGGTCAAGCGTAAACCCCGCTACCCGGAAGAGCCCCAGGAAAACCTGCTGTACTTCATCGAGAAGAACGCGCCACTGTTGGAAACCTGGCAGCGGGAACTGGTGCGGATTGTGCGCAAACTGGCACAGTACTTTTACCCGCAGCGCCAGACCCAGGTGATGAACGAAGGCTGGGCCACCTTCTGGCACTACACCCTGTTGCACCGGATGTACGAGAAAGGCCTGGTGACCGACGGCTTTATGCTGGAATTCCTGCAAAGCCACACCGCCGTGGTGTACCAGCCACCATTCAACAGCCCCTGGTATTCCGGCATTAACCCCTACACCCTGGGCTTCTCCATCTTCACCGACCTGCGGCGCATCTGCGAGAACCCCACCAAGGAAGACCGGGAGTGGTTCCCGGACATCGCCGGCAAAGACTGGCTGGAGACCGTGCATTTCGCCATGCGCAACTTCAAGGATGAGAGTTTTATCCAGCAGTTCCTGTCGCCCAAAGTGATGCGGGATTTGAAACTGTTCGCCATTGAGAACGACGACCGGGAAGACCACTACCGGGTGACCGCCATTCATGACGACCCCGGCTACCGCACCCTGCGGGAGAAACTGGCTCGCCAGTACAACCTGAGCTACCGGGAGCCGAACATTCAGGTCTGGAACGTGGACGTGCGGGGCGACCGGTCGCTGACCCTGCGCCACGTGCCGGTAGACCGGGTGCCACTGGGAGCGGAAACCGACGAAGTGCTCAAGCACGTGCTCCGGCTGTGGGGCTTTGATGTGCATCTGGAAAGCGTGGACGACGGCACCGTGGTGGAAGAGCACCACTGTCCGCCAAGAGCGGTGGACGAAGAGTAAACCGGAACTTACAGCGCCCTGGCGGGAAACCAGGCGCTAACCTTCAATCCGCCGAGTTCCGAGCGGACCAGCGATAGCTGGCCGCCGTACAACTGCACCAGGTCTTTGACAATGGACACCGCCAGCGCCGCCACCAGCAGGCAACCCACCAGCATCCGGCGGGTAAACTGATCAGCGGGCATTGCGCGTAATACTGCCATGGGTTTGTTTATCCTAACGTTAGTCACACGTCCAATGGTGTCAGATGCAAAATGAATGAATCATGAACGAACCGCTCACGCTGGTGTCAGTCTGATTGTTCCAGAATGCCTCCAAGCTGACAGGAAACGCAACGCCGTCAGTGATTCACATCTGATGAATGAGGAGACTGATATGAAAACATTGACTGCGCTTGGACTGATTGCCGGCATCACCGCAGCCCCTCTGGCGATGGCCGACGCCCGTCTGGACGACGCGAAGAACGCAGTTGCAATGGGCACGGATTATGGCATCGTCGAGTTCCGCAGCATCGAATTTGATGATGACCATCAGGATGACGTGGAAATTGAAGGCTGGCTGGACGACCAGTGGTACGTTGAACTGGAATTCGACGACAACGGCAACATCGAGCGTGAAAGTCGCAGCCGGTACGATCGTGAACGCTTCGGCTTGTCTGCAGACGCGGTGCTGGACTACCTGGACGCCGCCGGTCGTGAAGGTATGGTATGGTCTGGTTTGATGAATTCGAAATCAGCTCCCGCGGCAACATCACCGTCGAAGGCGATGACGATCGGGACCAGGAGCTGGAAATTGACTTCCGCAGCGACAGCCTTGAGCCGGTGCGGGTAGAACGGGACGACTGAATGTGAGTCAGACCCCACTGACGACACCAACATATCACCCACAAGACGCCAGCACGGTTCCCGCCGTGCTGGCCGGCCCAATTCTTCGCCACACCGATCGCGAGTCCCTGACCCTCTGGCTGGTAACCCGCGACCCTGTGTCGGTCACCGTCGAGCTGTTCGACGGTGACAACCCTATTCTCAGCCGCAAGGCCAACGCCGAAGAGCACACCAGGCTGCGCGTCGGGCAACTGGCCTGGCTTCATCTGATCCGTTTTCAGCCGGACACGCCCTTACCGGCTTCCCGTTTGATCGGCTACGACCTGCACCTGACGAACGCTGACTGCACCAGCGCGGGCCGCATTCAGGACTGGGCGCCGCACCTGTGTCATGACGGCCACACCCGGCCAACATTTGTGATCAAACCCCGGCTGGACCGCCTTCTGCACGGTTCCTGCCGGCGTCCTCACCATCCAGCTACCGATGGGCTGGTTCGGGTGGATCAGGAACTGGCGAATGCCGCTTCCCCCAACGACCGTCCCGCCCTGCTGCTGATGACCGGCGATCAGATTTACGCTGATGACGTCGCCGGCCCCATGCTGCACGCCATTCACGAGGTGGTGCAGGCATTGAGTCTGGCTCAGGAAACACTTGCCGGTGCCGATCTGACCCACAGCAGTGCCCTGGCCGACAATGCCGATACCTACTATCACCGGGATCGCCTGCTGCCGGAATCAGAGTTCAATGAAGACCTGACGGAAAAGTTCTTCGGCGGCGTGCGCAAACCGGTGTTCACCACCGCCCACGCGGGTAATCACCTGATCAGTTTTGCCGAAGTATTCGCCATGTACCTGCTGGTCTGGTCGCCGGCACCCTGGCAACTGGTCACCGAGGCGATGCCGGTCAGCCAACCGGATGACCAGGCCCGCTATCGACGGGAGCAGGAACACATCGACCGGTTCCGGGCCACTCTGCCCGATGCCGCGCGGGCCCTGGCCAACGTGCCGGTGTACATGATCTTCGATGATCACGACGTCACCGACGACTGGAACCTGTCGGCTCTGTGGGAGAGCACCGCCTACGACCACCCGTTTTCCCGCCGCATCATTGGCAACGCCCTGCTTGGCTATCTGCTGTGTCAGGGCTGGGGCAACCAGCCGGCCGTATTTGACGAGCTGATCGAGCAATGTGCCGCGCTGTTACCGGCGGAAGCGCCCCGGGAAGACCTCGATGCCGGCCTGCAGGACGAACTGATCGATACCCTGTTCCACTTCCACCACTGGCACTACACCCTGGCCACCGAACCGCCGCTGGTGGTGCTGGATACCCGCACCCGGCGCTGGCGCAGCGAAGTGCGCCGCAGCCATCCGTCCGGATTGATGGACTGGGAGGCGTTGACCGATTTTCAGCAGGCGGTGATGGGCAAAGACGCGGTCGTGGTGGTATCCCCTGCGCCCATGTTCGGGGTCAAACTGATCGAAATGATCCAGCGGGTGTTCACCTGGTTCGGAAAACCGCTGATGGTGGATGCGGAAAACTGGATGGCCCATCGTGGGGCCGCAAACGTGTTGCTGAATATTTTCGGCCACCCGAAAACCCCGAAACATTTCGTGATTCTCTCCGGTGACGTGCACTATTCCTTCGCCTATGACGTTCGGCTTCGGCACAAAACCGACAGCCCGCGCATCTGGCAGATCACCAGCAGCGGCATCAAGAACGAATTCCCCAACAGCCTGCTGGAATGGCTGGACCGCTTGAACCGCTGGCTGTTTGCGCCCTGGTCACCGCTGAACTGGTTTACCAAACGCCGGCGCATGCGCATTGCACCGCGCCTGCCCGAAGGCCGGGAAGCCGGTGAACGCCTGTGGAATGGTGCCGGAATTGGCGATCTCAGGCTGACCCCGGACGGCGTGCCGTCCGCCATCTGTCAGTTGAATTCCGACGGCGGCGGCACGCAGTTCCACAAAGGTCGGGAAGAAGAGGGTTAGAACGACCACTCCACGCCCGCGTAGAAGGTACGGCCGGGGCCCGGCTCGAAGTAGCCCCGGTCGGCCACGGCTCGGTCAGCGTTGGCGTTGATGCGAACGTTGGCGAAGTAGTCCTCATCCAAAAGGTTCCGCAGGCCTGCGTACAGGCTGAACGACTGGTCGCTGATCAGGAACCGGTCGCCCACCCGAACGCCCAGCAGCCAGACATCGCTGACTTCGGTCTGGTTGCTGTTTTCAGCGTAGAACTCGCCAATGTACTGGCTTTCCAGCGCGGCAAACCGGCCGCCCGCCCCCTGCCATTTCACCTCGTTCACCCACAGGGTCGACGGCAATCCAGGGATTTCATTGCCGTTGGCGTTATTGCCCTGCTCGTCGGTGAAGTCCCGCAGCTCGTAGTCGGCCAGGGTCAGGGCACTGGTGACTCGCCAGTTGTAGGAAATGTCCCAGTCGATGCCCAGCTCCAGGCCCTGACGGCGGGTTTCGCCGGCATTTTCGTAAAAGGTACGGCCATCCAGTTCGTAGGGCAGGATTTCATCCTTAACCCGGATGGAGAACAGCGCCAGGTCATAGCTGAGCGAATTACCCCATAAACCACGAACACCAATCTCCCTGTTCAGCGCCTTTTGCGGTTCCACATCCGGGTTAAAGCCACCGGCACCCGAGGGGTTGGCAAACTCGGTAAACGTGGGAGACTCAAACGCCGTACCAACGGTGGCATATACCTGATGCCGGGGCGCCAGGCGATAGCTCAGGCCAACCACGCCGCTGACTTCCCGGAACGTCCGGCTGCCGGAATCATCTCCGTCCTCAAGCCGGTCATCATCGACCGACAGGCGCAGGTGATCCCAGCGGGTCCCGAGTGAAAAATTCAACCGATCCGTCAGCGCCAGATCCCCCTGGGCGAATACAGCCACGTTTGTCGCGTTCTGGGTTTCGGCCTGGGTTTGCCCGGTAATCTCGCCCATGGGTGACACCTGGTAGCGCCGGCGGTCATCCGACTGCCGATGGACATCCGCGCCGGTTACCCAGGTCAAAGGTCGCCCGGCCAGCTCGGAACCTTGCTGGTACTGGGAACTGATGCCGTAAAAATGGCGGTCGTAGGCCACGCGGCTGGCGCCGGGGAAAGGCAACTGCTGGGCGAAATCCCGATGACTGTAAAAGGTGTTCACGGTGACCTCACCGGGCAATACAGCGGCATCCTGATACTGCAGCCCCAGGGTTTGCTGATTCACCGTCTGGCCGCTGTCCAGCCGATTGGCCATAAAGGTAGCCTGGTTCGGATCATCCTCTACCTGGGACAGGGTCAAGCCGCCCGGGTCCTGGGCTTTCGGGTTATGCAAGGCGTTGAAGGTGGCGGTCAGCTCCCTCTCGGAATCCAGCTCATGGGAAAGTCGGGCGTTGAACAGGCCCTTTTCCGCCTCACTCTGCTCCCGGTGGCCGTTTACATTCATCCAGGACAGCGTTGCGATGGCACTGGTGTCGCCGCGAACGCCATTACCCTGAATGGCGGCCTTGCGGTAATCATCGCTGCCGCCATCAAGGCGCAGCCGGGCACCGGGGGGCAAATCATCGCCACGGGCCGTGGTGATATCCAGCACGCCACCGGCGGCATTGCCATACTGCACCGAGGACGGGCCCCGAATAATCTCAATACGCTGGGCGGAATCCAGGTCAATGGCATCGATCTGCGACTGGCCATCCGGCAGGGTGTAGGGAATGCCGTCTACCTGAATGCGGATACCACGAATACCGAAGGGCGCGCGAGCCCCGAAACCCCGAGTCGACAGTCGCAGATTCTGGGCGAAGTTATAACGGTTCTGGAAGAACAGGCCAGGCACGGTATTGAGGGATTCGTCCAGTTGCAGGCGCTGCTGGCCCTGGCGGATGGCGGGAGCGTCCACTACGCTGACCGCAGCGGGGGTATCGTAAAGGTCACGAGCCAGGCGAGGTGAGGTCACTTCCAGAACGATTTCCCCAATCGCCTCGCCCTCGTCCGCAACCTGTGCCACCAACTCGCTTGACGGCATCATGACCGACACAATGGCGAACGCAATCACCAACCGCTGTGAGTAACCATGCCCCTGGGCTTCCTCTTTCACTTCACTTCCCCCCTGCCATCAGTTGCATGATACGCACCAGCCGCGAACCCGATCACATCCGCGCAGGCCTGAGCATAACGACTAAGCCGGCGACTGAATACCCAACAATAGTTGGAATGCGGCTGCCAAATATGTCAATCGATTGGCTGGGCGGCGGTGGTCTGCACATTGGATTTGGGAATAATGCTGCGACCATACACCGCCAGCAAGAACCCGATGGGGAACATAAGCACACCGTATACGGCAGCGGGGATGGACATGGCACTGGATTCCAGCAGCGTCAGGGTAACCATCAGGCCAATGGTCGCGTTCTTGACACCCAGCTCAACCGCCACGGCCAGTGATTCGCGCTGAGTCAGGCCCGCCGCACGCCCGGCAAGCAGGCCCAGAACAATGCCCACCACATTGAGCATGATGGTTGAAGGGCCAGCCTGCTTCAACAAATCGCCAATCTGGTCACGAACACCGAACAGCAGGGCCACAATCAGAACCGCCAGGACCACGCCCCCGAAAATGCTGACCACACTCTCAGCTTTACGTGCCAGCTCAGGCTTGTGAGTGCGCACAATCATGCCAAGAGCCACCGGGAACAACACGATGCCCACCAGCATGCCGATGGTTTTGCCCACTGGTAGCGAGATGTCCTCCGCCGTGCCCATAAAGTGCTGCAAGGCCATATTGGTAAAAAGCGGCAGGGATATGATGGTGATCAGACTAGCTATGACGGTCAACACAATAGACAGGGCAATGTTACCCCTGGCCAGCAAAACGAACAGGTTGGATGTGGTGCCGCCAGGGCAGGCTGCAATAATCACTAGCCCCACCGCGATGGCAGGCGACACCCCAAACAGGTAGGCCAGCGCAAACGCAGCCAGCGGCATCAACAATATCTGGGCGATGGTGCCGACCACCATGCCGCGCGGGTAAACCGCCACCTGGCGAAAGTCCCGAACGGTCAGGGTCATCCCGATACCGATCATGATGATAAAGAGCGCCACCGGCAAACCTGCCGAGATCAGCGGGCTGGATTCCACGAAACCTCCGTCATTCTTTGTTATTGATTGTTTGCAGAGAGAAATTAGCACACTACCCGACAGATCGGCAGCGCCGGATGGCTACATTGTGTAACTGCAACCCCCCGTAAAAGCCAGAACTAAATGGGCGTTTTGATCGTGTGTTACTGCGGTAATCAGTATACTTGCGTGTAACAATCAAAAAATGACTGAGTGACGGAGATACACAAGGAATGAAACGTCTCGGAACACTGGACGCCTCATGGTTGGCGGTAGAATCTGAAGACACCCCGATGCACGTGGGTAACCTGCAGATATTCTCACTGCCGGAGGGAGCCCCGGAAACTTTCCTGCGGGACATGGTCTCCCGTATGAAAGAGGCGGATGATGTAGCCCCCCCCTGGGGATACAAGCTGGCCTGGTCCGGCTTTCTCGGGAGGCTGGTCTCCCCTGCCTGGAAAATCGACAAGGATATCGATCTCGACTACCACGTACGACACTCAGCCCTGCCGCGCCCTGGCGGCGAGCGGGAGCTTGGCATCCTGGTGTCGCGCCTGCACTCCAATCCCCTGGATTTTTCCCGCCCGCTGTGGGAATGCCATGTCATCGAGGGGCTGGAAAACAATCGCTTTGCCCTGTACACCAAGATGCATCACTCCATGATTGATGGCATCAGTGGTGTACGCCTGATGCAGCGGGTACTGACCACAGACCCGGAACGCACCAAGATGCCCCCGCCCTGGACAGTACGGCCGGAGCGGCGCCGGGGCAGTAAAACCGATAAAGAAGCCAGCGTACCGGCGGCGGTGTCGCAGGCGATGGATGCCCTGAAACTTCAGGCTGATATGGCACCCAGACTCTGGCAGGCTGGCAACCGCCTGGTTCACTCGGTGCGGCACCCGGAAGACGGCCTGACGGCTCCCTTCACGGGCCCCGTCTCTTTGCTGAATCACCGGGTAACCGGTCAGCGCCGTTTCGCTACCCAACACTATCAGCTGGATCGCCTGAAAGCTCTGGCGCACCAATCCGGTGGTTCTCTGAACGATATCGTACTGTATCTGTGCGGAACGGCATTGCGCCGATTTTTGCTGGAACAAGGCCAGCTACCCGACATACCCCTGACGGCCGGCATTCCGGTTAACATCCGCCCGGCCGACGACCAAGGTACGGGGACCCAGATCAGTTTCATGATTGCCTCTCTTGCTACCGATGAAGCAGACCCGCTGAACCGGCTTCAGCAAATCAAGACGTCTACCCGACGGGCCAAGGAACATCTGCAAAAACTGCCGAAGAGTGCACTGACCCAATACACCATGCTGCTGATGTCACCCTATATCCTGCAGCTTATGTCTGGCCTGGGCGGGCGCATGCGGCCAGTGTTTAACGTGACGATTTCAAACGTCCCGGGGCCGGAGCGAACGCTTTACTACGAGGGCGCAAAGCTGGAAGCCATGTACCCGGTATCTTTGATTGCCCACGGCGGGGCCCTGAACATTACCTGTTTGAGCTATGCCGGCTCACTGAACTTCGGTTACACCGGCTGCCGCGACACTCTACCCAGCATGCAGAAGCTGGCGGTGTACACCGGGGAAGCACTGGATGAGCTGGAGAGCCTGATTTTACCTCCCAAGCCACGCAAAACCAGGACCAAAAAGCCTGCGGCCAAGTAATCAAATCAGGCGCTGTCGCTGTTCCAGTTGGCAGCGCCGACAAACACCATCTGCAGGAAACGGGTGGTGCGCTTACGCACCTGGCCGATCTGGTAATCGTCGTCTTCTGATATGCTGAGCAGGTCGGTCAGGCTGAAGGCCACGGTTCGCACTACCAGATCGCAGGTTACATCCAGATCGGCGTCACTAAGATGCTCCATTAACCTGAGCCGGCGAAGATCGTTGGCCAGCTCGCTGGCGAAGAAACGCATTTCACTGCGAATCCCCTCCTGTACCGCCCGACTTTCCCCCGCCAGGCCCTGAGCCATAAACAGGAAGAAACTGCGGTTGGCCTGGGCATGAGCCACGAAGATACCCACGGACTCTTCAATCAGCTTGTCTGCCTGCAACACATTGGCTCGCGCTTCCCGCATCATTCGGCGTAGCACCAGGCCCAGCTCATCCACCAGCTGCAAACCCAGATCGTCCATGCTCCGGAAATGCCTGTAAAAGGATGTAGGCACAACACCGGCCTGCCGGGTGACCTCCCGAATGCCCAGGCTGGCGAAATGCCGGCCTTTACCCACCAATGCCAGAGCCGCACTCATCAGCTTCTCGCGGGTTTCCCCTGGCTTGCGCCTTTGTTTGTCTGCCATTCCTCTTCCCGTACCGCTTAACCAGGTTCACAAGTGTACACATTAGACCGGAGAAAGAACCACCTGACTTGTCATTTCGAGCCAACCATCACGCCAGGTAATTGTTGAAAGTCAAACTTGTGTGTACAGTCGTACACATTAGTGGACACTTGTACACATGCAGTGGAACAAGTACCAACAAGTATGGAGAACCAATCATGCTGGCACGACTCTCAAACACCAAAGCACTTCACTGGCTTGGCCGGCAGTTACTGAACCGGGACAACCCGGCCGGCTATTTCGACCCGCTGGCCGAAGCCATCAACCCGATGTGGGTACAAGAGTACACACCGGCACGAGTAGAGAACATTATTGACGAAACAGCTGACACCAAAACCTTCGTTCTGAAGCCGGCAAAACGATGGGCCGGGTTCCAGGCAGGTCAGCATGTGAACATCTGTACCGATATAGAGGGTGTTCGCCGCACCCGCACCTTCAGCCTGTCCAGCTCACCGTTGTTGTGGCAGTCCGAGGGGCAGATCACCCTGACCATCAAGCGCCTGCCCGGTGGACTGGTCACCAACTGGATGCACGACGCCCTGCAACCGGGAGATGTGATTGGGCTTACAGAGGCGTTTGGGGAGTTCCTGATTCCCGAGCCGGCGCAACCCGTGCTGTTCATCGCCGGCGGTAGCGGCATCACCCCTATCCTGAGCCAGCTTCAGACCATGGCAGCAGAGGACTATCGGGCCCCCGTTACCCTGCTCTATTACGTGCGCACCCAGAATGACGTGATCGCCCGGGAAGCACTGCAGGCCCTGGCAGCACGCTGGCCTGCGCTGTCACTGACCATCATCGCAACCAATGAGAGCGACGAGCCTCGTTATCTGCGGGACAGCGACCTGGAGACCGTCGCGGGCATCAAGGCCAGAGAAGTATTCCTGTGCGGACCCAAAGGTCTGATGGACCTGGCAACGGAACTTCTGGCCAAGCGCGGCCTGAAGGAGAAGCAGATACACAGTACCTTTTTTGCGCCCCCGGCACAGGCATCTCTGGATAGCGATCAACTGGGTGGTGAAGTGACCTTTTCCAACAGCAACCTGAAAGTGGGCTCAGAAGGCGATGCCAACCTGCTGGAGATTGCCGAAGCCTCTGGCCTGAAACCCCAATATGGCTGCCGCATGGGCATCTGCCACCAGTGCAGCTGCCGCAAAACCAGCGGCATCGTGGTTAACCGGCTTACCGGCAAGGTCTCCGGCCCGGGTGAAGAGCCTGTTCAACTTTGTGTTTCGGTTCCCCAAGGGCCTGTCGCCCTGGACGTCTAACCCCATTCTTTTGTATTGCGGCGATTATTGCCGCAGGGAGTCATCGATATGAAAAAGCTTAACGAAGACCAACTGAACGAGCTGCAGAAAGATCTGGACGCCATCCGTGACGAGGTCATTGCAGACCTGGGCGAGCGGGATGCCAAGTACATCCGCAAGATCATCCGCCTGCACCGCACCCTGGAAGTGGGCGGCCGGGTGATGATGCCCTTTGGCTTCATTCCACCCGTATTCGTGGCCGCTACCGCAACGCTGGGTATCGCAAAAATCATAGAGAACATGGAAATCGGCCATAACGTCATGCATGGCCAATACGACTGGATGAATGACCCGGCCCTTAACTCTCAAACCTATGAATGGGACACCGTTTGCACCAGCGATTCCTGGCGCCGGACCCACAACTACGAACATCACACCTACACCAATATCATTGGCAAAGATCGGGACTATGGCTATGCAGTGCTTCGCCTGAGTGATGACGTGAAATGGCACCCGGGCCACCTGTTGCAGTTCATCAACTACATTCTGCTGACCGTGCTGTTCCAGTGGGGCGTCGGGGTACACGAACTGGAGAGCGAGAAGATCCGCCGGGGTGAGTTGCGCTGGCGCGACAAGCTGCCGTTCCTGAAGGATTTTGCCCGTAAGGGCGGTCGCCAGGGATTCAAGGATTACGTATTCTTCCCGCTACTGACCCTGCCTGTCGCTCCTATCGTTCTGGCAGGCAACGTGGGTGCTAACCTGATTCGTAACATCTGGGCATCCACCGTTATCTTCTGCGGGCACTTCACCCAAGATGCGGAGACCTTTACCGAGGAAGAATGCGAGGGTGAAAGCAAAGGCCACTGGTATCTGCGCCAGCTCACCGGTTCATCCAACTTCACCGGCGGTAAGTGGCTGCACGTGTTGAGTGGACACCTGAGTTACCAGATTGAACACCACGTGTTCCCCGACCTGCCGGCTCACCGCTACCCGGAGATTTCCGAGAAGGTTCAGGCAGTGTGCGAGAAATACGACATTCCATACAACACCGGGAGCTTTGCCAAACAGTATGGCACCGTCCTCAAACGTATCGGCAAATTCTCGCTGCCGGACGTGGTAAGAACCCGATTGGAAGGAAAGCGCGAGCTTCAGGCGATCTGAAGCAAGCGCACCAGCTGTGGCCGGTGTTTATCCTGGATAACATCGGCCAGAGTGTATTTGTCGAGTGTTTCAAGGAATGCCTTCAAGGCTTCGGCAAACATGGCCTTCAGGCCGCACACCGGGGTGATCTTGCAGGCATTCTTTGATGAAAAGCACTCAACAATGCTGAGGTCCTGCTCCGTTTCCCTGACAAGAACACCGATGTTGATCTCATTGGGCGCCATGTGCAGGCGCATACCACCTTTCTTGCCCCGAATGGTCTCGATGTAGCCTTTCTTGTTGAGCTGATGAACCACTTTCATCAGGTGATTCTTGGAAATTTCGTAGCTGTCTGCAATTTCCTGAATGGTGGCCAGACGATCACCCTGTTCAGCCAGATAAATCAGAACTCTCAAGGAATAATCTGTATAGCGGGTGATGTGCATTCATAACTCCATAAATATGACGGAAAACTTTAACAGGATGGCCTCGTGAGCAGATAACCTGCAACGCTCAGCAGGAACAGCCCCGAAACCGTCAATACAAATACTGTTGAACCCAGCCAGACCAACATGCTCCAGCTCAACGCCATCATGGCGCAGGCGAGAATCTTCGCCTTAACCGGAATGGCCCTGCGCTCTTGCCACTGGGCAATTGCCGGGCCGAAAGTCGGGTGCTCTTCAAGCCACCGGGCAAACTCCGGAGACCCTTTACTGGCAAAGTAAGCCGCCAGTATGACAAACGGCGTGGTCGGCAACAGCGGAAGAACAACCCCGGCGGCACCAATCGCTACAGACATATACGCAAGTATCCGGAAACCGGTTTTACCGGAAGGTGCTTTCATGGCACGGGTCTCGGAACGATTCATAACTACATCTATTCTACCGTGAATCAATGTACGGGTCTGCCCAACTTGCTCAGAAAGGCCAGACGGGCAACGTAGGCAATTTTCACCCCAACCGCGAATAAAAGGGTTCCCATGTGGGCGGCAATCTGCACTGGCAGTGCCAAGGCATCGGCCAGCGGGTAAGCCAGCATCACCGTCAACAGCAATCCCAGGAACGACACCAGAACCGCAGCGTTTGATATGACCAGCCATTTTTCAAAGCGTTCCATGATCGCCCCCATTAAACATGTATACTTTTTACTTATTAAAAGATACATCGGCTGTGCTTGAAAATCAAACAGAAAAAATACCCGCAAACAAGACGCGCCTTTTCCTCATCTGGGGTTAGAACGAAGGATTACCCCCCGAGAGGTATCGGATTGAGCTGGGATATCTGTGATACTTTGACTATCCTTTATACATATGACTCCAGACAGGGAAACCTGCCCATGCCGCAAGCCAAGCTGACCGATCGATTTGGCCGCACCGTCAATTACGTGCGCCTGTCGGTAACTGACCGCTGCGACTTCCGCTGTGTGTACTGCATGGCGGAGGACATGACCTTTCTGCCCCGCCAGCAGGTTCTGACGCTGGAGGAGATCGCCAGGCTGGCTCGCAACTTTGTTGCCCTGGGTACCGAGAAAATCCGCCTGACGGGCGGCGAACCCCTGGTCCGCAAAGACATCCTTGAACTGGTCCGCGAAGTAGGCACCTATGGTTTGCGGGACTTTGCCATGACCACCAATGGCAGCCAGCTGCCGACCATGGCGGAGAAACTGCGTAAGGCGGGCCTGCACCGTCTCAATATCAGTCTGGATTCCCTGGATTCTGAAAAATTCCGTTCCATTACCCGCACCGGCAATCTTCAGCAGGTTTTGGACGGCATTGATGCCGCCCGGGATGCCGGCTTCCGCGGTATCAAGCTGAATACGGTGGTGATGAAAGGCCGCAATGATGAAGAGATTCCGGAGCTGATTGAGTTTGCCCGCAGGAAGCAGGTGGATATCAGTTTTATTGAGGAGATGCCGCTGGGCGAGATTTCGGAGCATGATCGTGGTCTTGCTTTGTGCACCAGCGAGGAGGTGCGGGATATCATCCGTCAGCGCCATGAGCTGATTCCGGTGGCCAAGGATTCTGGCGGGCCGGCACGTTACTATCAGATGCCGGACAGCGATGTTCGGGTCGGGTTTATTTCACCGCATTCCCATAATTTCTGTTCGACCTGTAACCGGGTTCGGGTGACGGTTGAGGGGCGGCTTTTGCTGTGCCTTGGCAATGAGCATTCGGTGGATTTGCGGCGGGTTCTGCGGGGCAATCCGGTGACGGATGACAAGCTTCAGCAGGCGATCATTGATGCGATGGATCTGAAGCCGGAGCGGCATCACTTTTCTACCAATGGTGATGTTCAGATTCTTCGGTTTATGAATATGACTGGCGGTTGACTGTCTGTTTCGGCTCCTAGCCTGCCGGGCCTGGCGTCAGAGCAGGTGAGGGAAGGCTTTCCAAAAACCGCTCCTTCGGCACATCCCTGTGGCGCTTCTGCTCCGCCATCCATGGCTCCGCAAATTTTTGTAAAGCCTTCCCTCACCTGCTCTCTCTTACTTCTCGGAATTCGCCTTTACAGGCTATCTCAAGCCTCTCGTGGTTATCTGATCCAGCCGTCGGGCATCTCAATGGACATTGTGACTGCTATGATTGTCAGTCATCTGACCGGAACGAATACCGGCATCTTCCTGATTATGCATATCGTGCATGCCATCCATCCCCTCCATGCCATGCATTGCCATACCAGCATTCAGGTGCTCCAGCGTGATATCCGCAAAACCGATGACCTGACCGCCGTATTCTGCGGCAAAGTCGGTCGCTTCGGATTCTGTTTCGAACGAGGCCAAGGTCGGCCCCATGGCACCGGTGCGTTCTGAGCCGACGACGTACCAGGCTTCACGGGCGTCGATCAGGTGGGTGTCGTCCGGGTGGTCCCAGTGGGTTTCGGCCATGTTGTGGACGTAGAGGGTGTGGTCGCGGTTTTCGTTTTCCGGCTGCAGGAACCAGGCGAACATGTCTTTGGTGGAGCAGAACTTGCGGGTGTGCTGCTGGCGCTCGGTGAAGGCCTGGCCTTTGGGGCCGGGGAAGTTGGTGATGACCATGCCGCATACGTGGCATTCGTCGCCGGAGTCAAAGTGAACGGGGTCGGGTTTGGCAGCGGTTTGTTGTTCGCCGTTGGAGCAACCCGCGAGGGTGATCGCCGTCAGGGCCGCTATAAGCCATTTGGTGAGCGGTGTGGGCATGGTTCTGTTCTCCGGTGGTATCAGATTTTTCGGTTTTTGAATAACAACAGGGCGCCAATCAGCGGTGTGGCACACCAGAGCGCCAGGCCCAGCCAGAGTCCTCCGGTGCCGATGGGCAGGTCTGAGCCCAGGCTGAGTACACCGCTCAGCTGGTTGCCATCACCGAAGGTCACGATGTTAAGCAAGCGGTAGATATCGGTGGGGTTCAGCATCAGCAACCAGGGCAGCAGCTCCGGGTTGAGCTTGCCCTCGCTGGCAACCAGGATGCCCAGTAGCATCAGGTCAAAGATCAGCACGAAGAAGAACCAGATGGCCAGGGCCAGGCCTGCGGCGACCGGTTTCTCGCTGACTCGGACGCTGACCAGGTACGCCAGGGCGATGAAGCCCCACCCCAGCAGAACGGTTGAGCCGATGAACCGGCCCATGGCGGCCGCCAGGGCGCCGACAGCCACATCGTCCACCAGCACGGCGATGGCGATGGCGGCAACGCCGAAGCCGATGAGTGTGGCCAGGGCCAGGGTCAGGCCGTGGCCGAGGAATTTGCCGAGCAAGAGCTGGTTTTTACTGAGTGGGTAGGTCATCAGCAGCAGGAGCGTGCCGCCCTCTTCTTCACCCACGATGGCGTCGTAGGCCAGCAGCAGCGCTATCAAAGGAATCAGGAAAATACCAAGACTGGCCAGGCTGGCAATGGTGGCCGGGGTGGATGCGTAACCCACCTGCCCGGATGCCGCGGCGCCAAACCAGGCAATGCCCAGGGCCAGGGTGGCAAACACCAGGGAAATGGCTACCAGCCATCGATTGCGGAAGCTGTCGCTAAGTTCTTTACGGGCAATGGTCCAGATGGCGTTCATTGGCTGCCTCCCCGGTGGGCTAGTCCGCCCGATCCGATGAAGTGGACGTAGATATCTTCCAGGCTGGGCTGGTGTATTCCCAGGTCCGCCACCTCTCCGGAGTTCATCAATGCGTGTATCAACGCCATTTTTTCCTTTGGCCCCACATCTACCTGCAGTCGGCCGTTGTTGCTTTTCATCATCAACCCGGCCTTGGGGCTTGCACCGTCAATCGCTTTCTCCAGGGCGGCCATGGTAGTGGCCGGCTCCAGGCTGAGGGTGACCGGCATGTTGGCTTGCCGGCGCAGCGCGGGCAGGTCTCCGGCGGCTTTCAGGGCGCCATCGGTCAGAATGGCGGCGCGGTCGATATAGGGCTCTACCCCCGGCAGCACGTGGGAGCACAACACAATGCCCGTGCCCTCATCCCGCAGGCGCCGCAGCAACCGGTACAGATCGGCTGTTGCCACCGGGTCCAGGCCCACGGTGGGCTCGTCCAGCATCAACAGTTTCGGCTTGCCGAGCAACGCCTGGGCCAGGCCAAGGCGCTGGCGCATGCCTTTGGAGTAGGTTTTGGTACGGGCATCCATGGCGTCATCCAGCCCGACTTGCTCCAGAAGTTCCGGCACCTGCGTGAGACTGGCACCTTTGAGCCGGGCAAAATGGCTGAGGATTTCCCGCCCAGTCAGCTGCGGGTAGAACATCACGTTCTCCGGCAGATAGCCTATGTGTTGGCTTACGTGGGGATCACCGGCTTCGCCACCCAACACAGAAACCTTGCCCTGGGTCGGTTTCATCAAACCCAGAATGAGTTTGATCGAAGTGGTTTTACCCGCCCCGTTGTGGCCAAACAGTCCGAGAATTTCCCCCGGCTCCAGCCGCAAGTCCACGCCGTGGAGCACCGTCGCCTTATCGTAGCGGTGGCTCACATTGTCCAGTCGAAAGCAGTTCATCGGATCTCCGATTGCAGGTGTTCGGGAATTCGCATCAACGGTTTGGGATCACTCACCCCGGCAGACTTCACCACCGGAAACGCATCCTGCACCCAACGCAGGGTATCCACCGCCGGGCTGAACATCAGCACCCGGGCCTCCGGGTACTTCCACAACAGGCGGTCCACGTTGTCATTAGGCTCATACGGCACATCACCAATGCCATCCTGGTTACGATCCCAGCCCAGATAATCACTCCAGAAATTCCCCCGCCCATCCTTCGCCCAGGACTGGGTACGAGTGGCCACATACTTCACCTGCCGCTCGTTGTTCACAAAGGCATTATCAAACACCTCGTTTTGCTCAGAACCGGCGGTCAGGTGAATCCCGATATTGCTGTGACCGAAATAATTGCCCTCAAAGGTGTTGTACAGCGAGTTGTAGATGAACACCGCTTTACCCTCGCCCCCGGAAATCATCACCCCACCAGTTTGCCCCTGAGACACCCCGGTCACCACGTTGCCCTTGAGAGTAGAATTGGTGATGAAATTCATCAGAATCCCGTAATTCTCATCATTCTCCGACCGGTTATTCACCACCGTCAGATACTTGCTCTGCATCAACGCGTACCCCGTGCGAGTGCCACGGGTCAGATTGCCTTCCAGCAGGTTGTGCATCGAATACATGTAGTGAATGCCGTAGCGCAGATCCGACATCACGTTATTGCGAATCTTGTTGTTATTCGCCGTCTCGATATAAATCGCATCCCGGGTCTGGCGGATGTCGTTGCCCTCAATCAACGCCCCGGTGGTATTGAACAGATGAATCCCATTCCCCCGGTCCTGAGAACGAAGGCTGGCCTCCCCGCGTATCTCGTTATTCCGGACAACCACATCCGGCGTGGCGTCCAACCAAACCCCGAACGCCGGCCCCTGAAGCCGGTTATCCGCAACAACCGCCCCCTTCGCCTCCCGAGCCACAAAAATCCCCGCATCCAACTTATTCAGATCCTGCCCCCAGTTACGCACCACACAACCGGAAAACGACACCCCCTCCGCCAGAATCTCCACCGCATGCCCCGCCCCACCGGCATCAATCACCGAATCCTCAGCACAGGACACAGAAACGCCGGGCACCCGGATAACCAATGGCGGAAGCTGCTCGGGAGGAAGCTCGAACGACACCCCGGGCTCCAGGGCATCCAGCTGATCTTGCAGGTTGGCACTTGCGGTCAGCGAAATCAGAGCGACTGACAGGGCCACCCCATAACGCAAAAGTTGATACATCAAATGCTCTCTAGGTTGATAAGTAACCCGTGGACGTCGCGACCTGAGACAGAACCACGGGGAAATTCATAGCGCCTTCGGCCGCCCCGAGGACAGCACGGTATCCGGCAATCCAAGTGGAGAGACCTTTCCAAAACTGTGCGGAGCCAAGGATGGCGGAGCCCAAGCGTCACATGGATGTGCCGAAGGAGCGTGTTTTGGAAAGGTCTCTCCACTTGGGTTGCTACTCCCAACCAACAGGCTGGGGCCCCAAAAAAGGGACCCCGAACCAAGGTCAGAAGCTATCAGGCCTTCTCGACCAACATGCGACCACCCATCTCCATATGCAGCGCATGGCAGAACCAGTTGCAGTAGTACCAGTAAACCCCAGGCTTACCCGCCGTAAAGGTCACTGATGCCGTCTGCTGAGGACTGATCTCCATACTCACACCATGGTTCACCATACAGAACCCGTGAGTCACATCTTCAATGGAGTCCAGGTTGGTCACAACCACCGTAACCTCATCGCCCTCCTTCACCTTGAACTCCAGCAACCCGAACTGCGGCGCAACCGAAGTCATGTAAACCCGAACCTTGTTGCCATCACGGATTACCTTGCTGTCAGACTCAAGATTCACCCCGTCCTTCTCTGCCATCGCACGAGTAGCGGCAAAGTAAGGATCATTCCGTTCCCAGATCTTCTTGGTCCGGATCTGGTCACGGCGTACCAGGATACAATCGTGTGGCTCGGCGTACGCGGGGCCATCGTGAACCAGCTTCATCTCCTCGCCGGAAATATCGATCAATTGATCGTTCTCGGCGTGCAGCGGGCCTACCGGCAGGAAGCGGTCCTTGGAGAACTTCGACAACACCACCAGCCACTTGCCATCGGCATCGCGTGATTCGGTCAGCGACGCGTGGTTGTGGCCCGGCTGATAGTGAACGTCCAGCTTCTGGCGGATGTAGTTCACGTCTTCGCCATTGTAGTGCTTGATCGCATCCGCGATGTTCCACTTGGCCACCTGACTGTCGATAAACAGCGTGGTGTAGGCATTGCCACGGCCATCGAACGTGGTGTGCAGAGGCCCAAGACCCAGCTCCGGCTCCGCAACAATCGGATCGCGGTCACCGATCTTGTCATCAAACAGGTCATCGAGCTTGTCGATGGCAATGATGGACACTGTCGGAGACAGTTTGCCGTTGGCAATGAAGTACTTGCCATCCGGAGAAGTGTTCAGACCGTGCGGGTTCTTCGGCACCGGAATGTAACGGGTAACGGTGGAACCCTTACGGCCGTCAACGACTGGCACGCCGGAATCACCGATGGTTTTGAAGTTACCGGCCTTGACGGCAGCTTCGATGCGCTCCACGTTGAACACCACCACCCAGTCACGGTCGTTTCGCATGGTGCCGGCCAGGTCTACGGCTTTCTCGGAGTTGTAGCAGGTTGAGGCCGCATATTTACCGGTGTAGTCGGCGTCGGTGTTATCCAGGTTGCCGTCCACAATGACCTGCCAGGCGACCTCCATGGTTTCAGCGTCAACCGCAGTAAACATGGTGTAGCTGTTCTCAAGGCTGTAATCGCTGCCATCGTTCGGTTGTGGAATGACAAACTCGGCATTACAGAACACGTAGTTCGTGCGCGGCACCTTTTGGAGACGCAAACCGTGAATCGCCTGAACATTGGGGATGTGGGTCACCTTGTCGGTTTTGAACACATCCAGTCGAATACGGGCAATACGACTGTTGGCCTTGTCGTTAATGAACAGGTATTTGCCGTCGTAACGGCCGTCTTCCATGGACACGTGCGGGTGGTGGCAATCGCCGTTTGGATACAGCTTGTCCCGGCCCAGAATGTCCTTGCTCTCGTCGGTGATGCCCCAGCCGGTGGCGGAATCAATGTTGAACACCGGAATCCGCATCAGCTCGCGCATGGACGGAACGCCCAGAACACGTACTTCACCCTGGTGACCACCGCTCCAGAAACCGTAGTACTCATCCAGTTCGCCTGGCTCGATATGCACCTTGTTACGGGCTTCACGGGCAGCGGCGGCGAACGATTCGCGGGTCATCATGGTGGTACCCAGGCCGGTTGCACCAGCCACGCCGGCCAGGGCCGCGGCGCCCATAAAGCGGCGGCGGCTCAGACCACCTTCGGGAACCTCCGGTGCGTTCTGGCTCAGATCATCTTTCTTGCTCATAGCGACAACTCCGTTATTGGTTATGGCGGTTTTAGCTTCTCATGGCTTTTTACAGGTACTGCTCAGTTCACCTGAACCACGGGGATTTCCTCCGGGTGGCCCGGTGCGTTGTGACCACGGCGTTTGCCTCGGCGCTTGACGATCAGCGGTGGGCACTTGTGGTCATCGAAATAGGTCATCTGGCAATCCAGGCAGTAGTGGCACTCCATGTAATTGATGTGCCCATCCGGATGGATAGCCTGCACCTCACATTCGTGGTCGCAGAGGCGGCAGGGGTTGCCGCACTCTTTGCGGCGCTTGAGCCAGTCGAACACCCGCAGCTTGGAAGGCAGAGCCAGGGCGGCTCCAAGCGGGCACAGATAGCGGCAGAAGACTTTACGGGTGAACAAATTGACCACCAGCAGCAACACCGCGTAGGCCACAAACGGCCAGGTACGATCGAATTTAAGGGTAATAGCGGTTTTGAATGGCTCCACTTCCGCCATTCGCTCGGCGGTTGCCAGAGAATCCAGCGAGACGCCAAACAACACCAGCAGAATTATGTATTTGATTGCCCAGAGCCGTTCATGCACGGCAAACGGCACGGTGTACTGGGGCACCTTCAGTTTGCGGGCAATTTCGTTGGTCAGTTCCTGCAGGGCGCCAAACGGGCACAGCCAGCCGCAGTAAACCGCACGCCCCCAGAGCAATACGATGCCGGCCACCACCGACCAGAGAATGAACAGCATGGGATCAATCAGGAAAGTTTCCCAGCGGAAGCCGCTGATCAGGCTGTTTACAAAGGTCAGCACGTTGACAATCGACAACTGCCCCAGGGCGTACCAGCCAATAAAGAACAGGGTGTAAGTGAGAAATGCGTGGCGAATCCAGCGCATCATCCGCGGCTTTTGCACCAACCAGTCCTGGAAGAACAGGATAAACAGCAGCACGCCAATACCCAGTCCCACCACGATGATCTGGAACTGCTTCTGATACCAGACCTGAACCCACATGGGTTGCTCTTCCAACCACTCTTCCTGGGTCAGCTCGGGCTCTGCGCGGGTGTAATACTTGTCAGGCAACTGGTATTCCAGGGGGAACACCGCAAATTCACTGTCCAGGGGACCGGTCTGGCGTTTAACCGTAAGCTCCAGAGACCAGGGCTCGCCGGGGTCGAAGTTGTACTTCTGGCGAATGATGAAGATGGCCATTTCCGGCAGGCGCGGCATATCACCGAGATACACATCACTCAGGCGGTAGTAGTCCAGGTCGCGGAAGTTAAAGGTATCGCCGAACTGCCGAACCTGCAGCCGGTCAAAAATGCCGCCGCGCACATAGCCTGAACCACGGAAAGAATAAGAGCCGTTAGCCAGCACCGCAATGGCATGTTCGCCGTCCTTTAGCTCAGACATCAGCCACTCGTACTGGCGATCACCCAACAGATTGCGGCCAATGGAAGGGGCATCCAGGTAAGCGGCGTACAAATCGATCAGGGGTTCGTCACGCTGATCCGGCGCGGCGGTTTCAAAACCTTCTGCCGGCCCACCGGCAAAGGCATCATCAACCTGGCCCCGGGTCAGCAGCATCCGGCGGATTGAGCCGTCACCGGTTAATTCTGTCCAGGAACGTTGCCGGAAGCTGTCCTTGATCACTTCAGCCTTGGGTGGCCGTTTACCAACACCAACACCTTCGACCAGGCCCAGCTCACCGCCAACTCGATGCGCCGTGCGCATAATGACTTCATTGATGACCATGACCGTGACGGTGGCACCGGATAAACCATCGACTGCCACCCTACGTTCGGACGATTTACCCCCAACGGTTACTCGCTGGTCAGCTTTCAGGCCGGCGTATTGGTCAGTGAACTCATGCATCTTGGCTTCGGGAATACCGATCAAGAGAATCGGTTCATCGTGATGGATCACCCGGGCGCCTTTGATCTCGCCTTCGGTATCCAGTACCACCATGGCATTCAAGGGCTTCCCGGAGTATGCCGGGGTTTGCACGAAATCGAGGGTCTGGTAGGCATAGCCCACCAGTTCATCGCCAGCATAGAGTTGCTGGATGGCCCGGTTGTCTTCCCGGGGCTCATAGCGAGTGACCGACGGAATGGCGACCTGAATCACCTGACGCCCGGCGACCGGTTCATACTCGCTCAATGAGGTAGCGTTGGCGGACGAGGCGAGAGCCATCAACGCGAGAAATACCAGACCTAATCCGTTAAACACTCAAACCCCCAATCCTGATGGAATACAACAAGGGTGGATGACAATTGATAAAAATCACATACCTCTTTTTGGATACGCCAAAGGCGTAACCGGCGAAGCTCAGACCAGGCTCACGGCCTGACCGGCTTTATCGAGGGGCAGGTAATTGCCGACGTTACCCACACGGATGCTTTCAACCATCATGGTCATGGGTTGCTGGGCTTCATCACTGGAGGGTTCTATGCCGCCACGGCCAGACATGGCCGCCACGAAAACCATATCCCAGTCCTGGCCAGTGGTTCGGGACTCTTCAGCCAACACAGTGAAGTCTGGCGCTTCCCCAGGGGTTTTATCCACGCAGATTACCGGGGTCAGCGCCCCACCCTCACCACGTTGGAAGGCGGCCCGCTCGGCGGCGGATGCATCATCCGGCAGCTCGGCTTTGCAGAACACAAACAGGAATCGCTGGGGCTCATGTTCGTTCTGGCTGGCCTTAACAAGGTCCTGGTAACTGCTGATCATATAAATGCCCCTGACTTGGCGAAGATTGAAAAAAGGGCCCGGAGGACCCGAAAACTACTGACTGATTTCGATCAGTCGTTGAGGGTCGGAAATAAACAGTCTGCTACGATTCACCCGGACCAGGCCGTTGGACTTGAGGTCGGCCAGAATTCGGGAGAAGGTTTCCGGCTGCATAGCGAGGCGCGAGGCCACCAGGCATTTGGGCAGGGGCAGTTCAACTTCGCCCCCTTCCAGGGCGCCATTAGGCAGCAGGTCAATCAGGTAGCGGATCAGGCGGTCACGGGCGTTCTGGACGGTCATGATTTCCAGGTCGTGGAACCGTGTGACGGCGCGCATGGCGTAATGGCGAAGCGCGGCCTGGGCGTACTCCGGGTGCCGGTCGAGCAGGTCCTGATAGGCTTTGACCGGGATCATCAGCACTTCGCTGGATTTGAGTGCTTCGGCGTAGCAGGCGTACCTTGGCGGATCGGCGTAGATCATGACTTCGGCGAAGCAGTCGCCGGGGGCGATGCTGTCGAGGGTTCTGTCGATGCCGGAGGAGTCCAGGCGGTAGAGTCTGAGGCGGCCGCTGATCACAAAGAAGAAGTGGTGCGCTGGCATGTCCTGGCGGTAGAGCAGCTGGTGGTGGCCGAGACGCAGGCGCCGGGACTGCTGGATGAGGTAGTCCAGGTCGTGGGCTTTGAGGCTGCGGAACAGGGCGTGGCTGCGTAGTGCTTCCAGGCCGTCTTCTTCATCAAGCGGTTTGTTGATGGCGACGAGTACGGGTTTGGTGTATCGGCTTTCGGCGCTTTGGGTGACGGCCATTGGAGTATCCTCTCTGCATATTAATGCATTCAATATCTTGTTTTAAATAGTAGAGGGATAGTGGTGAAAAATCGCTCCCCCGATGGGGGTATAAGGCGGGTTCTTGTTGAGTAGTTGACTTAACTCAATTATTCGCTTTGCTAACCAAACTGGAAATCAGATCATGGAGTTTGGCCAGCAGTTGTAGACCCTTCCAAAACACGCTGTGAATACATCCCTGTACGCTCTGCTCCGCCATCCCTGGCTCCGCAAGGTTTTGGAAGGGTCTACAACTGCCGGCCTTCGCACTCCGGAGTAATATTCCTATTTATTGCATCAACGGCGAATCCGGCAGCTCCAGATCGACGCCTTCGATGCCGGTTTCAACGGCCAGGACTTGCAGGTACTGGCGGAAGGCGCGGCGGGTGACGCTTTCGCTGAGGTATTGGCGAATCTGGGGTTTGACGTGTTCGTACGGTAGCTGTTCACCATCGATGCGTTGGTCTACGCGGACGATGTGCCAGCCGTAGCGGGTTTCTATGAGCTCGGGGTTGAGGCCTTCGGTGAGGCTGAGTACCGGGCGTTCGAATTCTTCGACAGTCTGGCCTTTGCTGATCTGCCCCAGGCTGCCCCCCTGGTGGCGGGATTCGCAGGCGGAGTATTGTTTTGCCAGTTCGTTGAACTGTGAACGGCCGTCCAGGAGCGCGGACAGGAGTTGTCGGCCGGCTTCTTCCTGGCGCATGCGTTCTTCGATGTCGTCCGGGGCGGCAGCCAGGAGTATGTGGCTGACGGCCATGATGGTGGGGCTGCAGAATCGGCCGGGGTTGGCGGCGTAGAAGCGTTCGCAGTCCTGTTCATCGGGGTCCGGGACGTTGAGTTCGAGTTCCAGTACCCGGGCGATGCGGTCTTCTTCGTCTTCGATGTGGTCCAGGTTCAGGCGGCTGGCCTGTTGCAGGAGCAACTCGCGGATGACGAGGCTTTTGGCGGCGTCGTGCCAGGCTTGGGCCAGTTCTTCGGCGGGATGGTGCTGCATTTCCCGGGCGATGTCGTCTTCGTGGATCAGCGTGTCACCCACATACACCGGAGGGAACTGGTTTCTGGGTTTGCCGGCTTCGCCGACGGGGATTATTTGCATGTTGCTTCTCCAAAAAGATTCTTTGCCACGGACGGCACGGACATTCACGGACAAAGACGAACAGGAACTTGTATAAAATCATTCCTGTCCGTGTGAGTCCGAGCCGTCCGTGGCTGCTTCAGATTCAGGCGCGTTTGCGAACCACCTGGTACTTCCGCCCGAAGTACTCCACCGGCACGCTGAGCATGTGTACCAGTCGGGTGAACGGGAAGAGTACGAAGAGGGTCAGGCCCAGGAAGATGTGCATCTTGAAAATCCAGTGAGCGTCAGCAACATACACGGCCACGCCGCCCTGGAAGGTCAAAACGCCCTGAGCCCAGGCGGAGAACTTGAGCATCTGGGAGCCGTCCAGGTGACCCATGGTGGGGATAATGGTCAGCAAGCCCAAAGTAACCTGTACCACGAGGATGCAGATAACCAGGTTGTCGGCCATAGTGCTGCTGGCACGTACTCTGGGATCAGTCAGTCGGCGCCAGGCGAGCATGGCGCCGCCAATCAGACACATGACGCCGGCGATACCGCCAACCACGACTGCCACGATTTGTTTCTGGCCCGGGGTCAGCAGCCATTCGTAGGCCCATTTCGGAGCCAGCAGGCCAACCAGGTGGCCGAAGAAGATCACCAGGATACCCACATGGAACAGCACGCTGGCCAGTACCATGTTTTTCTTTCTCAGCATCTGGCTGGAATGGGCTTTCCAGGTGAACTGACCGTGGTCATAGCGCGCCCAGGTGCCGATGAACAGGACCGCCAGGGCGATGTACGGGTATACCCCGAAAACCAGTGTGTGTAGATAGGACATTGTCATTTCCTCCTGCGCTTAAGCGCGCCCTGCCTGACGGGGTGTGGCGTTCGTCATCAGCTGATCACTCAGGTGAATGGTCTGGGTCTGTTCCAGCTCGCGGCGGCGTTGTCCAACCACGCCACCGGTGCTGCAGGAGCTGCCCTGGTCATCCACAAATTTCACCATTTCTTCTTCCCAGACCTTGTCCAGGGCTTCTGGCGTGTCGTCGCGCTCTTCCGAGGCGACGATCCGGGCCAGCTCCTGGCGGTTGGTCTTGCGGCCGGACAGCACCAGCAGGGAATCCATCACCACGTGGTAGACGCTTTCACGCTGGTACAGCCGCTCACCGAGCAGGCCGAGGATGTGGTGGATGTCTTCCAGCCAGTTCCTGATTTCGTCCCACGGCCGGGTAGACAGGTATTCCAGGAACAGCGGCAGGTAGTCCGGCAGTTCCCGGGCATCAATCTCCAGGCCGTTGGCCCGGTACTGCTCCATCAGGTCTACCATGGCCTGGCCGCGGTCACGGGATTCACCATGAACGTGTTCGAACAGTAGTAGGGAGGTGGCCCGGCCCCGGTCGAAGGTGCCTACGTAGGATTCCTGAAGGTCCATCAGGTCTCCGTCGCACAGGCGGTCGATGCAGGTCAGCAGCTGTTCTTTGTTCTGCCGGGGCAGCCGGCTGTCCTCCAGGACAGCGGCTACCAGGGCGTCTTTGGACTGCTGCAGTTCGTCGGTGGGGTATTCGAGTACCCGCGCCAGTACTTTCAGAAGTTGCATAACTCGCTCCTCAATCCTGCAGCTGTTTCGGGTCGACCTGCTTTACGGTCGCCAGCTTGCTGACCATGCTGGTGGTCTGCTTCTTGCCGCCGAACAGGCTGAAGTCGCTGTCACCACCGTTGCAGCCGTCGCCGAAGCTGAAGCCGCAACCGCCGCGCTCGCCGTATGCGTCTGCATCCGGGAAGGCTTCCTTGGCCAGTTCGCGATGGCTGGTCGGAATCACGAAGCGGTCTTCGTAGTTGGCGATGGCCAGGTAGCGGTACATTTCGTCCGCCTGGGCCTTGGTCAGGCCACACTCTTCGAGGGCACGCAGGTCTTCCTTGCCTTCCACGGTCTCGGCCCGCTTGTACAAACGCATGGCCATGATTCGCTTGAGGGCACGAACGATCGGCTTCTCATCACCGGCAGTCAGCAGGTTGGCCAGGTATTTCACTGGAATCCGCAGGCTTTCGATCTTCGGCAGCACGCCGTCGAACTCCACCTTGCCGGCTTCCGCCGCAGACTGGATCGGGCTCAGGGGCGGCACGTACCACACCATGGGCAGGGTGCGGTATTCCGGGTGCAGCGGCAGGGCCAGTTTCCAGTCGACGGCCATCTTGTAGACCGGGCTCTGCTGGGCGGCTTCGATGACGTTCATCGGGATGCCGTCTTTCTTCGCCTGCTCGATCACTTTCGGGTCGAACGGGTCCAGGAAGATTTCCAGCTGCTTTTCATACAGCTCGTGCTCGCCCGGGGCGCTGGCCACTTCTTCAATGCGGTCTGCGTCGTACAGCAGCACACCGAGGTAGCGGATACGGCCGACACAGGTCTCGGAGCACACGGTCGGCAGACCGGCTTCGATACGCGGGTAGCAGAAAATACACTTCTCGGACTTGCCGGTTTTCCAGTTGAAGTAGATCTTCTTGTACGGGCAGCCGGAGACACACATCCGCCAGCCGCGACACTTGTCCTGGTCGATCAGTACAATGCCGTCCTCTTCGCGCTTATAGATGGCACCGCTCGGGCAGCTGGCCACACAGGCCGGGTTCAGGCAGTGCTCGCACAGGCGAGGCAGGTACATCATGAAGGTGTTTTCGAACTGGCCGTAGATGTCTGCCTGCACCTGATCAAAGTTCTTGTCTTTGCGGCGTTTGGCAAACTCGGTGCCCAGAATTTCTTCCCAGTTGGGGCCCCATTCGATTTTCTTCATGCGCTCGCCGGAGATCAGCGACCGGGGCCGGGCGACCGGCTGGTGCTTCACATCACCGGCGGTGTGCAGGTGCTGGTAGTCGTAGTCGAACGGCTCATAGTAATCATCGATTTCCGGCAGGTCCGGGTTGGCGAAGATGTTCGCCAGTACCCGGAACTTGCCACCGATGCGGGGGCGGATCTTGCCGGAGCTGTCGCGCATCCAGCCGCCCTTCCACTTGTCCTGGTTCTCCCACTCTTTCGGGTAGCCGATACCGGGCTTGGTTTCGACGTTGTTGAACCAGGCGTATTCCATGCCTTCACGGCTTGTCCATACGTTTTTGCAGGTGACGGAACAGGTGTGGCAACCAATGCACTTGTCCAGGTTCAGCACCATGCCGACTTGGGAACGGATTTTCATTTTACTGCCTCCTGAGCATAGTCATTGCCTTCACCGTCGAGCCAGTCCACGTTCTTCATCTTGCGGACCACCACGAACTCGTCCCGGTTGGAACCTACGGTGCCGTAGTAGTTGAAGCCGTAGGAATACTGGGCATAGCCACCGATCATATGGGTCGGTTTCGGGCACACTCGGGTAACCGAGTTATGGATGCCGCCCCGGGTACCGGTAATTTCAGAGCCCGGTACGTTCACGTTGCGTTCCTGGGCGTGGTACATCATCACCATGCCAGGCATTACCCGCTGGCTGACCACCGCCCGGGCCGCAATGGCACCGTTACTGTTGAACAGCTCGATCCAGTCGTTATCCTCAACGCCGATGTCTTTGGCGTCGTCTTCACTCATCCACACGATGGGGCCACCGCGAGACAGGGTCAGCATCAACAGGTTGTCGCTGTAGGTACTGTGAATACCCCACTTCTGGTGCGGCGTGATCCAGTTCAGCGCTTTCTCGGGGTTACCGTTGCTGCGCTGGTCCTGCATGCTCTCGACCGCCTTGGTGTTGATCGGCGGGCGGTACACCAGCAGGCTCTCGCCAAAGGCACGCATCCACTCATGATCCTGGTAGAACTGCTGGCGGCCGGTCAGGGTGCGCCAGGGGATCAGTTCGTGCACGTTGGTGTAGCCGGCGTTGTAGGACACATGTTCGTCCTCCAGGCCTGACCAGGTCGGGCTGGAGATGATCTTGCGCGGCTGGGCCACGATGTCCCGGAAGCGGATCTTTTCCTCTTCCTTGTTTTTCGCCAGGTGGGTGTGGTCCAGGCCAGTCATTTCAGACAGCGCGGCCCAGGCCTTCACCGCGACCTGCCCGTTGGTTTCCGGCGCCAGGGTCAGAATCACTTCCGCTGCATCAATGGCACTTTCAATCTTCGGACGGCCCGCGTTGGCGCCTTCCAGGTGGGTGTAGTTCAGTTCCTTCAGGAAGTTGACTTCCTTCTCGGTGTTCCAGTTGATGCCCTTGCCACCGTTACCCAGCTTGTCCATCAGCGGACCCAGGGAGGTAAAGCGGGCGTAGGTGTTCGGGTAATCCCGCTCAACGGTGATGAAGTTGGGCGCGGTTTTACCGGGAATCAGGTCGCATTCGCCTTTTTTCCAGTCCTTCACATCGAATGGCTGGCCCAGTTCCGCCGGCGCATCGTGCAGCAGCGGCAGGGTGACTACGTCTTTCTCGACACCCAGGTGGCCCTCGGCCGCCTTGGAGAAGGATTTGGCTATGCCCTTGTAGATTTCCCAGTCACTGCGCGCTTCCCAGGCCGGATCGGTGGCGGCGGTCAGCGGGTGGATGAACGGGTGCATGTCTGAAGTGTTCAGGTCGTTCTTTTCGTACCAGGTGGCAGTCGGCAGAACGATGTCTGAATACAGACAGGTGGTGGACATACGGAAGTCCAGGGTCACCAGCAGGTCGAGCTTGCCCTGCGGAGCCTCATCGCGCCACTTGACCTCTTGCGGTTTGGCACCGCCTTCCACACCCAGGTCTTTGCCCTGCAGGCCGTTCTTGGTACCCAGCAGGTACTTGAGCATGTACTCATGGCCCTTGCCGGAAGAGCCCAGCAGGTTGGAACGCCAGATGAACAGGTTGCGCGGGCAGTTTTCCGGAGCTTCCGGATCTTCACTGGCGAACGCCAGGGAGCCATCCTTCATGGACTTGGCCACGTAGTCGGAAACTTCCATGCCAGCCTTCTCGGCTTCTGCGGCAATTCCCAGCGGGTTGCGGTTGAGCTGCGGCGCAGACGGCAACCAGCCCATGCGCTCGGCGCGCACGTTGTAGTCGATCAGGCTGCCACTGAATTTGGACTTGTCCGCCAGCGGCGACAGGATTTCATCCACACCCAGCTTCTCGTAGCGCCACTGCCCGGAGTGGGCGTAGAAGAACGAGGTGGAGTTCATGTGGCGTGGCGGGCGCTGCCAGTCCAGGCCGAACGCCAACGGCTGCCAGCCGGTCTGTGGGCGCAGTTTTTCCTGGCCAACGTAGTGGGCCCAGCCACCACCGCTCTGGCCGATACAGCCACACATGATCAGCATGTTGATCAGGCCACGGTAGTTCATGTCCATGTGGTACCAGTGGTTCATACCGGCACCCACGATGACCATGGAGCGGCCCTTGGTCTTGTCGGCGTTATCCGCAAACTCGCGGGCAATGCGGATCACTTTCTCCGCGGGCACGCCGGTGATCTTTTCCTGCCAGGCCGGGGTGTAGGGCTTCACTTCGTCATAGGAAGTGGCACCGTCGTCCTCGCCCAGGCCACGACTGATGCCGTAGTTGGCCACCATCAGGTCGTAAACGGTGACCACACGGCCTTCGGTGCCGTCAGCCAGCTGGACCTTACGGGTGCCCAGCTTGTGCTTGAGGATGTCCTTGATTTCCACGTGCTTGAAGTGGTCGTGCTCAATACCACCGAAGTACGGGAAGGCAACGTCCACAACGTCGTCGTGTTTCTCGACCATGGACAGCTGAAGGTTTACATCGGAGCCCTTGGCGGTCTGCTTCAGATTCCACTTGCCCTTCTCGCCCCAGCGATAGCCGATGGAGCCGTTCGGTGCGGTCAGCTCGCCAGTGCTCTCGTCAATGGCGATGGTTTTCCATTCCGGGTTGTTTTCTTCACCCAGTCCGTCCACCAGATCACTGGCCCGCAGGAAACGGCCCGGCACATAGCTGCCGTCGTCCTTTTCATCCAGCATGACCAGGTACGGCATGTCGGTATAACGGCGCACGTAATCGGTGAAGTATTCACTGGGCTTGTCGACGTGGAACTCTTTCAGGATCACGTGGCCCATGGCCATGCCCAGGGCCGCGTCGGTGCCCTGCTTGGGGTTCAGCCACTCGTCGGACAGCTTCGACACTTCCGCGTAATCCGGGGTGATGGCAACGGTCTTGGTACCCTTGTAGCGCACTTCGGTAAAGAAGTGGGCGTCCGGGGTACGTGTCTGGGGCACGTTGGAACCCCAGGCAATGATGTAGCCGGAGTTGTACCAGTCAGCGGATTCCGGCACGTCGGTCTGCTCACCCCAGGTTTGCGGGGAAGCCGGCGGCAGGTCGCAGTACCAGTCGTAGAAGCTCATGCACACGCCACCGATCATCGACAGGTAGCGGCTGCCGGCGGCGTAGGACACCATGGACATGGCAGGAATCGGCGAGAAGCCAATGATGCGGTCCGGGCCGAACTTCTTGGCGGTGTAGACGTTGGAGGCAGCAATCAGCTCGTTGACTTCGTCCCAATTGGAACGAATGAAACCACCCATACCACGGCGGGGCTTGTACTCGGCGGTTTTCTTGGGGTCTTCAACAATGGACGCCCAGGCTTGCACCGGGTCGTTGAACTGAATTCGGGCCGCACGCCAGAGCTTCATCAGGCTCTTGCGCATCAGTGGGTACTTCAGGCGGTTAGCGCTGTACATGTACCAGGAATAGCTGGCACCCCGGGGGCAGCCGCGGGGCTCGTGGTTTGGCAGGTCCGGGCGGGTACGGGGGTAGTCGGTCTGCTGGGTTTCCCAGGTGACCAGGCCGTTCTTGACGTAAATCTTCCAGCTGCAGGAGCCGGTGCAGTTTACGCCGTGGGTGGAACGCACAACCTTGTCGTGCTGCCAGCGCTGGCGGTAGCTGTCTTCCCACTCGCGGCTGACTTCATGGGTTTCGCCGTGGCCGCCCGCGAACGGCTCGCGCTTCTTCCTGAAGTAACTCAGTTTGTCGATCAAATGACTCATGGTCTCTCTCTCCGTCTGCCGGATCGTTGCTCCGATTTGAGACCATTGTGTGTGAGAAAAACCGCGAAATCTGCGTGGTTACTACCACATAACCGGGCTGTACCACCGAGGTGGTAGCAGAGCTATATCCCCGGGTGGAGAAGGGTTCTGCGCTCCTCACGACGGGTGTCGCGGGCAAACATCAGCAGGCTGCTGCTGAGCAACAGGAACAGAATCATGAACACTGCCGTGCGCACCCCCAGCCACTGGTTGACGGCACCAAACAGGACCGGCAGAACAAACGCAACGGAACAGGCGGAGACCAACAAGAAGCCTGCGAACAAGGCGGCCTCGGCACGATTGACCAGTATCACCATTCGTTGCAGGCTCCCCATGGCACTCCCCATAGCGACACCCAGCACCAAAATCAAACTACCTTCAATCATCAGGGGCAGGGCAAATTCCACAGTGATGATCTCATCCACCCCCCTGACAAATAACGTCATTGGCGGGTAAGACAACACCGCTAGCGCCACCAGGCACAACACCAATGACCGCGTGGCGACCCTGGCACTGCCAAACCGGTCAGCCAGGCCACCACCCAGAATCTGCGCAAGGGCACCAGGAATAACGAACCACTGGGCCTGGCGTGCGCCCGCGTCCAGGGACAAGCCAAACTGTGCCGACAGGAAATCCGGCAACCAGAGCGCCAGGGCAAAGAAGCTTCCAGCCACCACGCCAAAGTAGGCAGTGAGCGGGAGCGAGCGACCACGTCTGAGTATTCGAACCATCTGCCCTACAGACCAGGGCCTGTCCGCCCCTGATTCACTGGATTCCGGATCGGTCAACATCACCAGCAGGGCAATCACCAGCAGCAATACAATCAGGTAGGCCAGAGGCACTCCCTGCCATGAGAACGCATCGTGAAACAGCGGCACCAGGTAATAGCTGAAGCCGGCCCCAGTGACTCCCGCACCAAAAACGCCAAGAACCAGCCCCAACCGTTTCGGCTTGCAGTGACTAACCACAAACTGCAGGCCGGCACTGTAGAATCCACCGGCCAGCCCCAGCCCGCCGGCAACCAGCAGGTAACCATAGAAACTATCGACTAGCAGGAGTAACCCCATACACATTGCCAACCCTGCCAGGCAGGCGAGCATCACGGCTCGGGCACCGAAACGCTGGGCGGCCAACCCGGCCGGAACTGCCAATACAGCACTGACGGCCATGGGCGCGGCCAGCAATATGCCGAACTGAAGACTGCTCAAGGCAAGATCGGCCCTGAGGTGCACTCCCGCCACGGCAAACAGCGTCCAGCATCCTGCCGCAACAACAAAGCCTGTCACTGCCAGCGGCAGAATCACCACCAGCGATGCCAGCTTGTCATCGTCCTGCTCCAGTCGGGTTTGCATCCTGTCACCTCGAATTAACCAACCTTTAGTGTCGGCTTTTGCTCTCCAAAGGGTCAAAGGCTATGATGGAGGACTATCCATTGGGGTAATTGACTATCCTCAAGGAGGTATCGGAACCGCAGTTCCTCGGTCATAATCTGGCCTGGAAAGGCACCTTTCGAACTCCCTAACAGACAACAACCCATGACATCCAGAAGTCCGCTAGTAAACCGACTCGCTGTGGTGATCGGCGCCATCGTGCTGACCGCTATCGTCAGCATGTCTACAACCCTGGCGGTTTCCAACAGCATTGAAGGCAATGCCACGGCCATCAACCTGGCCGGAGCGCTGCGAATGGGCGCCTTCCAGTTAATTGCCCGTTCTGCCACCGAAGATTACGAAAATGGACGGGCTACCTCAGGCGCACGCATCAATGATTATGAGCGCCGCCTTGAGGACACCGCCATCCTTCGCTCGGTTCCCGGCGCAGACGACCACCCTCTGGCACGACAGTACCGTCAGATGCTGGCGGCATGGCAGGACGAACTTAAACCAGCCCTTGAACAACATGAAGTAGGCACACCCATCACCCCGGCTATGGTTCAGGCTGTGGAGGACTACATCCAGGAAGTTGACCGCCTGGTGACTATGCTGGAACAGCGCACAGAAGCACGTGTTGATCTGCTGCACCTGATTCAGATCATCAGCATGGTGTTCTCGGTGCTGATCGTGATCGCCCTGTTCTACGACCTGAAAAACCGGATCCTTCGCCCCCTGCGAAAACTCGTGGCTATCGCCGGCGCCGTTGGCGAGAAAGATTTCTCCCGGAAAGCCGACCTGAAAGGTGCAGACGAGCTGGCACAACTGGGCCAGGCCTTCGACCAGATGACCAGCGAACTGGCCCTGACCTACTACGAACTGGAAGCCAAGGCCCGGCAGAAAACCGAGGAACTGGAAGTCAGCCACCAGGCCCTGCAGGTGATGCATTCGGCCAGTAGAGACCTGTTTGCCAATCATGACCTCTGTAATGGTGCCATTCCCATGCTGCAGGAGCTGGAGCTGCTGCTGGGCATTGGTCCGATCCGTCTGTTCCTGCATGACAAAGAATCCGCTGAGCCGGTAGAGGCCATCACCACGGCCACAGACAAGCGCCCGTTCTACTGCCGCGACCATCACTGTAATGCCTGCCTCGTAACACCCGAGGTCTATGATGAGATGCCATTGGAAAATAACGATGGGCGCCGTCTGTTATTGCCCATCCGGACACCCGGTCAGTTACTCGGCACCCTGGAGGTGTGGTACCCGGCAGAAAAAGGCTTGTCTGCCACCTCCCGCCGACTGCTGGAGACCCTCACCGACCAACTGGCAACGGCGATTTTCCTGGAACGGCAAATAACCGAGGAACAGCAACTGACCCTGGCGGAAGAACGCACCGTGATCGCCCGGGAGCTGCACGATTCACTGGCCCAGTCGCTGTCTTACCTGAAAATGCAGGTGACGCGGCTACGCCGGCTCAATATCACCGGCGACCAGAAGCCTGTTCACGATGACATTCTGGATGAACTCAGTACCGGTCTGAACAGCGCTTACCGCCAATTGCGTGAGCTACTGGCCACGTTCCGCCTGAAACTGGACACGCCAGACCTGGCCACCGCCTTGCGCAAAACCATTGATGAGTTTTCCGAAAGGCTGGGCCACCCGGTGGACTTTGAATACAACCTGCCGCCTCAGACGCTGTCGCCAAACGAGGAAATCCATACCCTGCAGATTATCCGCGAGGGACTGGCAAACGCCGTCAAGCATGCCGACGCTACGGTCATATCCGTTAAGGTGCTGTTCGAGTCTCCGCAGGTTCGGGCAAGTATTCGCGACAACGGCAAGGGCCTGCCCGGCGGCGACCAGCCGGTTAACCATTACGGCCTGGTGATCATGCAGGACCGCGCCCGAACGCTCGGGGGTAAGGTAAAGGTTGATAACCGGGACGAAGGCGGCGTGGAAGTGACATTAACATTCGTTCCCAAAAGCCGTAACCTGATTCCTACCGAATCTTCACCGGCCTGACCCAAACACCAACATCAACGAGAGAAACCATGGCTGAGACACCCGCAAGTATACTGCTGATTGACGACCACCCCCTGCTGCGACAGGGCATCAAGCAGTTGATCGGCATGGAAGACGACATGGAAGTGATCGGCGAGGCAAGCAACGCCGCCGACGGCATCAAGCTGGCCCTGGAAACCGAGCCGGATTTGATCCTGATGGACCTGAACATGCCCGAGATGGACGGCATTGAAGCTCTCAAACACCTGCGGGACCAGAACATCAGCTCGCGTATTGTCATGTTTACCGTGTCTGACCAGGAAGACGATGTGGTTGCCGCCCTGCGTGCCGGTGCCGACGGCTACCTGCTGAAAGACATGGAGCCGGAAGATATGATCGCCCAGTTACACCAGGCGGCTGTTGGCAAAATGGTCATCAGTGACCGGCTAACAACGTTACTGGCCCAGGCCCTGCGTTCCAACAAACCGCAGCAGTCATCCCGGCCGGACTTCGACAGCCTGACGCCGCGTGAAAAAGACATACTGCGCCTGATTGCCGAAGGCCTCTCCAACAAGATGATCGGCCGCAAGCTGGACATCAGCGACGGCACAGTAAAAGTGCACGTAAAGCACCTGCTCAAGAAACTCAACTTGCGCTCGCGGGTTGAAGTAGCCGTTTGGGCCGTGGAAGAAGGTCTCCACAAGGGCTGAGTTAAATCAAGTCGCCGCCGGCGACCTTTTGATACTCTGGGCGGGTTGTCGTCCTGCCCGGAGTTAAATATGGCCTTTTCGCTACCTCCCATCGCGTCTTTGCACAGCCCATTACTGGAGCAATCCATCGCGGTTCTGCAGGAATACCTGCCCTCCCCGACGCCGCTGCTGGACACCATCGACCGCAACATACCCGTCAGCTTCAAACAACTGGTTGCCGAAGCCCCGCTGAACCGCCTGTTTGCAGAAGCGCTGGCTGAGGGCGAATTCGATGATTTTGAAGGCCGCACAATCCGGCTGGAAGTGAACGGTGGTCAACCGGGCATCACCATCGGTTTCTGGGCTGGCCGGCTTCGCGTTGTGGAAAGCCCAGGCGAAGCGACCATTCGGGGTTCGCTGGCAGCCTTCAAAACCCTCGCAGAGCGCCGGCAAGACCCGGACCAGCTGTTTTTCCAGCGGCGCCTGGTGATTGAGGGGGATACCGAGCTGGGGCTGGCTTTGAAGAATCTTCTGGATAGTCTGGAGTGGGATTTGTCACCGCGCCGCCTACTGTTTCTCGAATCAGTCTGAGTCAGCGGGCTATTGATGTGCAATTAACATGCGCATAAAATTGGCGCATCGATCTGTGCAAGGACTGAACCATGCAATCCGCCCAAGCTACCAAATCCATACGAAAGCCAACGAACCTGTCGCTAGATAGTGCCCTCCTAAAAGAGGCGAAAGCTCTGGGAATCAATGTTTCACGATCAGCAGAGGCAGGGATCGCGGAGGCTGTGAAGCTTCATAAACAGCAGAAGTGGTTGAAAGAAAATGCCAGAGCCCTCGCAAGCTCTAATGCATACGTTGAAGCTAACGGCCTGCCTCTTGCACGGCACCGGCAGTTCTGATGGCCCGTTTCGATATCTTTGAAAATAAGGATGGGGCTGGCTATCTGCTGGATGTTCAGTCAGACCTTCTCAGTGGCTTGAACACCCGAGTTGTTGTGCCACTGTTGCCCAAATCCTCGGCGCCTACCCCTGCCCAGAGGCTGAATCCAGTCTTTAACATTGAGGGCCAGGAGGTAGTCATGAGTTATTGTCAAATCTGGTGTATGACCATCAGGCAGCGTTCCTGTCAGATTGATCTTCCACCTGTATTCCATCCTGAAACTGTACGTTATCCACGACCAGCTTCAGTTGG
>NZ_LOCO01000013.1:48364-108936 GCF_001574445.1 Marinobacter excellens LAMA 842 | reverse complement strand
TGTCGGTTGGTTATGTGTTGGCCTGGCACCCATTGCTCCACCATGGAAAACAAGGGGCCAATTGTTACACCCAACCGGCCAAGATAATTGTCGCTAACCGGTCATCCTAATTGTCGCCGAACACCCAACTTTTATACCAGATGGTAGATGCTCCGTTTGTGTCGCTCTCCTACTCTGTTCGGGCACTTAATTCCGTGATCAGAATGGATGTCGACCATGAACACAAAGAAGAATCTTCTGGGTTTAGCAGTTTTAACCACCTCACTGGCGCTGGCGGGTTGTGGTGGTTCCAGTTCCTCTGGGAATCAGCAGGTGGAAGAGGATATGACGCCGGATGAGCCGACTTTCCCGGCAGCGTTTGCGTTCAGTCAGAATCCGGCGACGGCGCTGGATGAGATGAAGGAGTTGCCTGAGAAGGCGTTTCCGGCCGAGCTGTATAACCTCTTACGCCAGCAGCTCATTGAAGGCGGCACTGCGTCGAGCACAGACAGGCTTTCGTTTTGGATTGATACAAAAGATGCCTTCACCAACTATCAGTGTGGCGTAGGCACCTTTGGCGCTCTAGCAACACAGCCTGACCCAGCCGTCGGAACACCCGCCAATTCCTTTCAAGTGTCTTCCAAAGATACTGCGAATAACGAAGAAGAGCTTGGGGCATACCCGGATGGCGTCGGTACGGCAGCGCTCTTCAGAGAAGTCGCCCTTCTGATCTTCAATGATTGTGAACTCGTCGACCCGGCCGATTCAAGCACCGTCGTCGCCACGATTAATGGCCAGGTCGCACTTATACGGGAATGGGTTGGAGAGAGCAGCAACGGGGATATGGGTAACAGCCGTATTATCATGGATAACTTCCACTTTAACTTCGGCACGTCTGGCCTTGAAGCCAGAGAGCCGGTTGTTGTGACCAAGGGTAACACCACCTACAGCTTGGCTTTTGGCTTTACCGAAACCCATGTCTTTGGCGAGTTCTCCCAGGCCCAACAAAACGCACTGAGCAATTTTGAATACGCTCAGCCGTTCAGATCACGCCTGTTCCAGAAGCGTTTAGCCGATAACGACTTCAAAGGCATGTATGCCTTCGATGCAGCGAACCTGAGCATCACCACCACACCCGATGGTGGCACAGCATCGCAGGTGCAGTTCAACAACTTTGCGTCTGTTTTTGTGGCCCCAACTGAGTTGGGTAACAACACGCCAGACGATATCTACAAGTTGTACGTCGAATCACCCTACCGCGGTGATGAAAATGCCGAAGCTAGCTCTATCGTATTCGGTAGTGATGAGGACGCCGAAACGGTCTTTATCGAAACCCTGTCAAACGGTGGCAATGATAAGTTCATTACCGCGGACTTTGAGTTTGTTGGAGACGAAGCCAGCTTCTTGAGAGGCAGATCAGACCAAGCGCGGCTGGATTGCCCAACAAGTGCCACGATTGGCTATTCCTCTACACCCAGCGCACCACTGGTCGCGGGCATCAGTTTCCTTTTAGATGGCAACTCGCAGGAAACGACTCGCGTGTATGTGGATGAGAACAATACTCAAACCAACCGCGATCCAGCTGTGGCAATATCGACAGCAAGTGAAGATAACGTCTGTCGCGATGGCGAAAATGGCCCAACCAGGTTCATTCCTCTTCCGGGGCTCGGGCCAATTTCCTATGATCCATCCGTGGTGATTTAACTAGTCTTCTTGCGGCCGCCATTGGATTCTCAAGTCCGTGGCGGCTTGCCTGAACCATTTCCAACTCACCTCATCCAGCCATACACCTTGGCATTGATCATCCAAAAGGCACTGTCGCGCCCAGGCAATCCGTTCGGCCGTTTTATCGGGCAACGGCTGCCAGCTCAACCCATCCCAAAAAAGCCCCTTGTGGCTCACTCTATCCCCCCTACCCCAGGCATCACGCTCCCGCCCTTCAACGTAGCGAATCTCAACCGGCTTTTCCGGCAGCATCCTTCCGAGCAATTTGCCGTACAGGTGGGCAGCGGTGGTCTGGCCAATATCCGGCTGCGCGTTCACTTCGATCACCCAGGCGCCGATATCACGCCATGAATGACTGATGTCCGGCATGATCAGATCAATGCCGGCCAGGTCCAGGCGGCACAATCGCGCTACTTTGGCTGCTAGCTCGGCGTTGTCCGGGTGAATGTCGGCGTAGACCGGAACCGGCTGGCCACCGGCGGCGACATTCGGTAAATGCGACAGCACAACAACCTGGCCTGTTGCCGGCACACTGGTTGGCTTGAGGTTCTGAGCGTTGAGCAAGTCTTTCGCGGATTCCGCACCAGGCAAAGGCTTGAGCGGGCTGAGGCCGGCGCCGGAACGCTCCGGCCGGGCGTTTTCACGCTCTATTAATCTCGAAACAGTGTCTTTTCCATTACCAATCACACTGGCGGGCACTCGCTCTATCGCCCATACACATTCTCCGCGATGCACTGTTAATCGATAATCCCGACCCTGCACCTGAGGCTGAACAAGAACCTGATCGGTTAGTTCCCGGCACTGCCGGAAGGCCTCCGCCAGCGAAGGCAGGTCTTCCAGGTACAGATGAACGCCCTTACCACCGTCCAGATCGGCCGGCTTGCACACCAAGGGAAAGCCCAGTGCCTCGGCGACAGGCTTCAGCTGCACCTCCTCCATGATCAGTGCCTGCCTGGGCACCGGAATGCCCGCCTTGGCAAGGAAGTCGCTGGTGGCCGCTTTGTTTCTCACCAGATTGGCCGACATCACCGGGGTTGAGGAGGTAAACGAGCTGTCGAGCCACACACCGGATGCACCAATGCCGATCTGAAACATGTGATGCCCCAGACTAACCACTGGCAAACGCGCCTCGAAAGCGGCGAAGAGAAACCTCGAGATGTTGGCCGAGGTCGGGGCACAGTCAGCCAGGGGCTTCATGACGGTTTCAAGGCTGGACATTGCCTCACGAACAAGGGTGTCGGTTTGGGGGGCCATGGACACCGTCAACAGCCACTTCAAAAGCGATAAACTGGCGTTCTCCGTACCCTCGTATGAGGGGAAGTACACCAGGTAGTAATTGGGCATATCCGGCGAAGGCAAAGCCTTCGGCGCCTCGAATACCGGCAACCCGGCGAACCGCACGATTCGATGGTGCCAGTACCCAAGCCATTCCAACCAGGTCTCAGGCCCGACGGGGTGAGCCGAAGGCTCCGGTAATCGGCCAAAACCGGGTTCCGGAAAGGCGCGTTCGAGCAAAGTGACAAAAGCCCGTGAGACCGGCTCCGAAGCATTCGAAGGCGGGCGGATGTTCACGCAGAAGCCAGGCTGACGGGTCACATCTGAACCACCGTAATAGCGCGTAACCGGTGGCTGCATATCCCAATCGGGTCTCTGCAGCATTCAGTGCTCCTGCGGGTTGGGGACGCATTTGCGAGCCACCACTCGGTAAAGGCGCCATGGCATTTGCACAGATTCTTGCGAATCAATACTCGGTTTGACGCCCAGGTAACTTCTGACGGCCTCAAGGGTCAGGCTGTCTGAAACGCCCTGCAGACGAAACAGCCCACGGCAGAATTCGCACAGTTCGGTTTTACTGGCGAATTGCCAGTGGCAATCCACCATACCCGCTGACAGGACATCCCATTTTGATGGTTCGAACTGCAAAACGAACCCAGGCCCGAGATAATCGCCTTCATGCCCCATGCCGTTGTACTTACCCACAAACTCGTCGAGAAACCGGGCTTCAGGAGAACCGGACCCGACATCCAGCACAGACAGCAAACCACGGGGTACCAGTGTGCGGTGACACGCATTCAGAAAAGGGCGCTTATCCAGACAGTGATGGAGCCCCGCCAGGCTTATAAACGCATCAATCGATAGGTCCGGGAAAGGCAAGTCAGCCAGATCGCCACCTTCAGCCGGGCCGGTATTAAAGCCAGAACTGGGGTCGAAGCCATGGTACTCCACCGTTGCGGGCAGAAAACTCCGCAGGTACTCCCCGCCAGACGGCACATCAGCTATCCGGAAGGCGGGACGGGCTGCAAGGTCTGCTATAAGGGGCTCTAAAGCCCGTTTAAACTCAAGCACCCTCGCATGAGGCACAGTGAGCATGGCCTTATGGTAACTGCCACCCCGGTGCCGGAAAATTTCAGCGTAATCTGCAAGCACCTGTCCGTATCTCCCAGCGTTTTGAGCTAACATTAATGGGCCTGCCACCAAGCGGCATCTACCACATGGTATAAAGTGATCCGGAAATTCCCTGATTTCGTTTAACTGATGGGATATATCCGGTGGAGCCCGATGTCAGACAACAACCTCAAGGAACTCATCTCGGCCGTTGCCGCCAGGCAAGCGGAATTTGCCGACCTGATCGTCGCTCTGGCACCGGATCTTAGCTCGCAGTCCATCCTTCCGACTGATCTTGCCCTGGAGCTGTCTACGGCGCTGCACGACCTGGAAGAGCGTGCAACGGGCCACGACCCGCTATACAGACTGGTCAACGACCACACGGCCCCCGCCCTGGCGCTGAATGAGTCTGGCCAGGTTGTTGCTCTGAACGTGGGCGCGGCCCAGCTGTTCGATATGCAATCCGGTGATGGCCTGGTAGCCCTGGGCATCAGCCCGGAGGCCTTTCATCAGTTCAAGGAACGCCTCGCCTCCACCCAGGGCCCCACGTTGTTGAAGGCCTACCGAAAAGGCAGTGACGAACATACCCTGCCCCTGATTCTCGTGGGCATGTACCAGCAGAAACTGAAAACCTTCGTGCTGAATGCCTTGCAACAACACTGGCCGGAATCCATTGATCTGGCATTCGCAGACGTGTTCGGCCTGTCCGCCAGTGAACGCCATATCCTCGCGCTGCTATCACGGGGCTGCTCGTCGGAAGAGATCGCTGAAGAGCGAGGCAGTTCGGTGGCAACCGTCCGGCAGCAAATCAAAAGCCTGCTACAGAAGCTGGGCGCTAAAAGTCAGGTACAGGCTGCCACCATGGCCGCTTCTGCAGCGACCGCCATGGATACCGTGAAAGCGAAAGGGGATTTGCTGTCTGCCCATTACGACGACTATCCCATGAGTATTCATGAGGTAGTCCGTGATCACCGGCGAATTGGCTGGCGCCGGTTTGGCCGCCCCGGCGGGCAACCCGTGCTACTCCTCCATGGCCCCTCCTTCGGTGCCGGGGACTTTCCGGACGAACGGCGACTGGCTTCGCAGTTTGGGCTGGATGTCATTGCCGTCGAACGCGCCGGTTATGGCAGGACCGAACCCTCGGACAAATCCGAAGACCCACTGGAAAGCCAGTGCCACGATATACTCGCCGTGCTAGGCTCCCTGTCGATCTCCCGGGTAACCATTCTGTCCCATGAAGTCGCCCTTATCCCCGCCCTTGCGCTGCTGAAACAGCCAGGCATAGCGATAAACGGCATTGTTTCCGTCTCCGCAGCTCCGCCTTTCAAGGAGCTGGAGCAGATTAACGCCATGCCTGCTCACCAGGCGATTTTCATCCAGGCCGCCCGCCACGCGCCCTGGCTGGCCAGGTTGATGGTTCGGCTGTTGATCCTGAGAATGAGGAAGCTCGGGCCGGAGCAGTGGCCCAAAGTGATTTTCGAGGGCGTGGAGCCAGATGAGCATATAATTCGCAAAAACTCCCTCAGACAAGGGGTGATCGCGGCCTACGGGTTTTATATCAATCAGCTCGGGGCCGGGTATCTGGAGGACCTCAGAATTATGATTCAGGATTGGGGGCACTTGCTGGACGCTCCGAACCTCCCTCTGACACTTATTCACGGCGACTGCAATGCCAGTACCCCGGTGCCTCACCTGAGTATTTTCCGGGGCATTAACCCTGACCTCACCATCGAGCTGGTTGAAGGCGAGGGGCTAACATTGGCGGTCTCGCAAACCGAACGGCTCTACAAAGCCCTTGCGACAATGGCAAACGCCTCCGGTAACCGACTCGCACGAGAACACGGATAGGTCCCTTTACAGCCACACCCGATCAGACGTCAGGTAACTTTACACACCTTGCATAAATCGAGACAAAAATCCCATATCGATCAATGCCCTGAAACCTTGGCCCGCCGATTGCTTTACCCTCTATGACATCCGTATGGAAACCCGACACTACACGCCCTTAAGGAATGGGTAGTGAAAAGATCGATACAGGGTGCCGTTGGTCACCGACAGGTGCTGATCTTAAGGAGTGTGTCATCATGAAAATCAAAACCATGTTATTCAGTGCGTTACTGGCTTTCAGTGTCAGTGGCAGCGCTTTTGCGTACACCATCGCGGGTGGTACGGACGTTGGAGGAATCGATTCATTCTTAGGAAAGATCGAAAACATGAATCCGTCGGACCCCGCCACGGAAGCAACGTGGGCATCAGGTATCGTTGGCACCACATTGACGTTTACGGGAAAATCAGATCCCGCGAACTTTCAGGTCACCGTTGAAGACTCGGGTATCGTCGCGTTCAAACTGTTGACCACACCGTCCTACTTTCTGTTGAAAGACGCCCGCACACACGTTCTGTTCAAGAACGAGCCCAACATGGATTGGGGCGTGTTCCGGCTTTTGGACTACTTCAAGGACAAAGAGAATCTTCAGCTCAGCCATCTGACCGAGTTCAACGGTGGAACTGTTACCGTACCAGAACCCGGCACACTGGGCCTTCTCGGCCTCGGCATCCTGGGACTGCTGACGGTTCGCCGGAAGCTGCAACGCACTGCATAAACAGCTAAAGTCGTTGCCGTCTCTTCAGAGCCCTCCTATCGGGGGGCTTTGTTTTTAGCGACCACGCTGATCCTGGCCCACCATAGAAGTAGCTGTCAGGTTTCTTTACGCATCAAACGGAATTACCGCGCTCATCAACACACGGCTGAACCCCCAAAATATGTGAAGCTCATCACAAAACGGACAACTTGATCCCTCCCGCACTTCTCGGGCTGGCTCGCAAACCCAATGCCAGACAGTGACTTATATCAATCTTGACCCTCAAACGCCTCTTTACCTGTCACCAAAGCCACACACGCAGTGCGCCGTCCAGCTTATGATCACAAAATAATGATAAATCGGTCACAAGACCGACAAGCGACTAAAAAAAACAACGGAGAATTACAATGCACGGCTTTGATTTCGCAGGTAAGCGGATTCTCTGCGCCTCTGTTTCGGCGATCAGTCTATCCCTGTCGTTACCCGTGTGTGCCAGCATGGGAAACCTTGGTACCACCTATGGCGTGATGCCCACTGATGTTGCCTCAGCGCAGGCATTGTCGATGTTTAATACACAAGTGTCTGCCACCTATTACAACCCCGCCTATCTGACCAAGGACCCCCGGGGTGAGCTCACTGCCGGCCTGCTGCATGCCGAGCAGGAACTGCGCGCCAGCGGCCCAAACCGGGATGGTGACGTGGTTTCCAGCTCCCCAAGCCAGCACGTCTTGATTGGCATGAAAACCAATCTGGGCTCACTGACCCGTTTCGGGCACCCGCTTTACCTCGGTTTCATAGCGGGTGTGGAAAAATATGGAAAAGAGATGCTCGCCTTCTCGTCTGAAACATCCGAGACGGGGCAGTTTCTGCAGTACGGAAAAGAACCTCTGTTTCTTAATCTGGGCGGTGCCACGCGAATTTGGCGCGGTATCGACGCCGGGGTTTCGGCCAGAATCACACTGGAAGCTGAGGCCGAACTGATCGCCACCTCCAACCTGGCAGGCGATACGGAGAAAGAGAAGCTCAGCGTGAATGCCAAGCCGTCGTTGAAGAGCATTCTTAGCGTTAATATCGATTACGCAGATACCTTCTGCCCAGACCAGGCATGTTTCCTGGACGGGTGGGAAACGGCGATTTCCTACCGCACCAAATCGTCATCGTCTACCACCATATCGTCCAACGTGATCGTCAGCCAGACCATCCCTGACCCTGGCCTTAGCATCGCGGTGTCTACCATCGACTCCTTCCAACCAGAAACTCTCAGCATCGGCACCCAATATAGGGGCGATGGTTGGCGAATTGGCGGCAGTATTGAGCAGCAAAAGTGGTCGGAGCTTAAAAGCGCATTCGCCAACGACAGTGTAAAAGATCAACAGGGTGTTGCAGCCGCCAGCCGGATGAAATTCGACGACATCCTCGTTCCGAGACTGGGTGGTGAGTACAACCTTAATAAAAACTTTGCGTTTCAAGCGGGCATTGCTTTCGAAGAGTCCCCGCTCAAATCGGATCGCAATCCGGAAGTGAACTATCTGGACACAGACAAGATAGTAGTGGGCCTGGGGCTTAGTGCCACGTACGATCGCACCCGGCTGCTCGCCTACCCAGTTCGTTTCGACATTGGCTACCAGTACCAACAATTACAGAAGCGCGATTTTACGATCGTTGATTTCAACGGCAACGAAGAAGCGGTCACGGCCGACGGCGACATCCACGTTGTCAGTGGCTCAGTTACCCTGAAGTTCTGAGAGGCGCACCATGAAAAAAACAATTCTTGCACTGTCAGTGGCAGGTCTCGCTTTGGTGGGTTGCGGTGGCGACAGCCAAACCGTGAACAAGCCAGCCGCAGCCCCGGAACTGTATTTCGCCTATCCGGCGGACACACCGGTTATGGCTAACGGGCAACAGCTTTTTACCAGTACGGTACCCGTGTCAGCACCCATTTTTCTGCGATTTACTGATCGAATCACCACTCCCGAGGACGAACTCGCCAATACCCTGTCCCTGAAGGATAGCCAGGGCAACACCATTCCATTAGGCGCTGCGACGTTAACCGCCGGCGACAAAGGACTGGCTGTGAGGCCGCTTGAACCGCTATCCCCTCGACAGGTGTACACACTCACCGCACACGGCCTGGAAGTGGCGGGCCAGGCTGTCACACTCACAAACGATGGCATCGTCTTCAAGACCGAACCGGCAGCCAAGGGGCCACTGCTAAGCCAGGCTGAGGATATCGACTTCCGAATTGCCCGATTTATCCCCCTTGATGACGACCGATACCCTGCAACCGACCTGTCGGTGCTTCGGGTTCAGTTTACCGAACCGGTGAAAGCCTCAACGTTGGTCTATGGCCACACTTTCAGCCTGCGCGATAGCAACGGTGAACTGGTGCCAGCTGAAGTGTACCTCCGGGGGCATCGGTTGACGATTGATCCGGACGACTACCTGGACCCTTCGCAAACCTATTCCATCGAAGTGACCGACGGCATTGAAAGTGAAATACTTGGCGCCAAACTGACCGTGCCGGCGGAAGCCCCCTGGACATTCCAGCCGCTGGACACCCGTTCGCCGAACGGCGAACGTCAGTTTGCCGCCCAGAAAGCGGCCACCAATCCCGGAGAAGTTGCCCTTTCCGGTGCAGAATTCAATACCGTAAACCTGCAATCGCAACTCCTGGGCGAGGAGAATCCTACCACTGCCGGCGGCGTGGTATTTGCCGAACTGGGCTACATTCCAAAGTTCGAAAGGGAAGGCAAGAGTGTGCCCCTGGCGATAAGCCGGGGCTCTCTGATGACGGGCTCAAGCGTGGAAGTCAACGTTGCCGGCGCTGTTCCTGCCGGCTTTGAGTCCGATGCCGTGAGCGTTCGTTTTATTTCGGACGCAAACGGGTTCCTGATGCCAAATCCCTACACCAACGCAGAGGATGCTCCCCGGCTTGTCGAACTGTTCATCGATATGGCCCTGAACACGGACAACCCGACTGCCAACGCCGCATTCGCCCAACAGATGCTGCACGTTCAACTGGTGGGCACAGCCATCGTGGAAAACGGCACCTTGACCATTGAAGCGGTCGGCGTTATCGAACCCGATGTCATGGGCGTGGACAAGGCTTCAGGGTTGATCTCATTCCGGCTGGAGGGCTTCCGCTTTGAGGCAGATGCTCCAACACAGGAACAGTTCGCTGACCAGGAGGCTCCGTTTGTTAAGAGTTGGTCTCCTGCGGCTGCCGAAGTGGACAAACTGCTTCCGGGCGACCCTCTTACGGTGTTCTTCTCCGAGCCTTTGCTCCCGAGCACGGTAACAAGCAGCTCCGTTACTCTGTATCCGGTGGACAATCCGAACGAGCCAACGCCGGTTTCGCTAACACTCAACGGATCGGCACTGTCAGTGGCACCGCTTTCTCCTCTCGAGGGAGGCAGGGAGTACCGGTTGTCACTCTCAGGCAGCATAACGGATATTGCAGGCAACGCCCTGACACCTACTGAAAAGATGTTTACTCGTCCGCGCACCAATCAGGACAACCCGAGCAACCAATCACCCGTGGTTTTAACCTCGTTGCCCGGTTACCCATGCGCCAAGGTTAACGTTCCGGCGAATCCGGAGGCCGGCAACCAGGGCCGGTGTGCTGGCGGCAGAAGCACAGATGATTTGCTGCCAATTCACACCCATCCTGGCCAGCAGCCGATCATCGTGCGTTTCTCGCAGATCATGAAAAGCGACTCGATCATCGCTGACGATACGGTACGAATGGACGAGTTTAAAGACGGCGTGTGGCAAGCCTTCACTGACTTTGTCGTTGAGACAAGCCCACAGGAACTCAGAATAATTCCAAATGACGGCTGGCAATCCGGCACACACTACCGGTATCGCCTCGAATCTGGCGAAGATGGCATCCGATCGGTCGCCAATCTTCCACTCCAGACCCAGGTACTGAGCCAATCCATTCGCACCCCCGTTCGAACCTTCGGCGGCCCGGCCATGGAGAACTACTTCACTGGTGGCCCAGAGAATCCGGGCGTTCTGACCCCTCTGCGAAACCTCCCAACGGCCGATATCAACAGTGATTTTCAGATCACCAATCCGGAACAGAAGGTTCAGCCAGACGAATCAGGCACCTACGCCGCTGTCGAGAACTCGGGGCAGGTTCGATACAAAACCGGAAGTGTGGACAGCACGCTGGTCGACAATGCCAATATCGGATGCCGCGTCGGTCAGACTTGTGAACAAGAGAAGTTCATTTACATGACCGCGATGTTGGACGTTGCCGTCATCGGCCAACCGGATGACCAGGGAAGAGTACCGGTGAAGCTTTACCCCTCAGTGCTCTACACCTCAGAACTTGATGTGAATGTGAGCATTTCCGATCTAGTGGCCTGGCTCGTCGGCAAACATCACAGCATAAAGACCGGCCCGATGCTGATGCGCATGCGTTATGAAGGGGAACAACGGAACGAGCTGATCAGCGGCTATCTGTTTACCAATGGAGAGGGGGTGCTTACGTTCGAAACCGAGCTGGACCTCTATATGGACGCGCCTTACCTGAAGCCGGAAATCCCCCTTACCGAACTTGACCACAATATGCGAAGCTTTCCGATTAACAACCTCAAGCTCTCGGGACCCGTCACCTTTCTGGACGATGGGCGCATGCAGATTGTGCAAAGGAATACCGAGGCCGTTGAGCTCCCCAATATCGTGATTGACGGGAACACCCTGGGCGGTTTGGGCAACATCCTCGGCTTAGGCCCACGCACTTCGCTGGCACTGACAATACCCGAACAGCAGCTTTACCTGAACTACATATCGCCATCTACCCAACAGTAAAACGCAAGGCCGGCACTCGCCGGCCTTTTCTTTCTCAGTACTCGCCCCCCTTCCCAGGCCATATCGTCAGTACCCGAGCGTTCTTGCGTGCTGATGTCGAGCGCATGCCACATAGAAACATTTACTCACAAATCCCCAACAAACCTGACCCGAATTGATCTACACAGCTCCCCGCTTTTGTCTAACCATATAGGTGGGAAATTCTGTGTTCAATTCGACGCAAATTTGCGTCATCCGGGCCAACGTCCCAAAAAGACAAGCGGGCTAACATCCAGCATAGAGGTGTAGATACGAAAAACGGCCTGCATGATCGCCGGCGCATGAACACCTGAATGACAAAAATAACAGGAGCTTTACACATGATAGGTTCTCACCGCTTTGCCCTGCGGGCACTGTCCGTGGCCATTGTCACAACAACTGCTGGCCTTTCTTTAAATGCTCACGCCAGTATGGGAAACCTGGGTACCAGCTACGGCGTAATGCCCGTTGACGTAGGCACCGCTCAATCGCTCTCCATGTTTAATGATCAGGTGTCCGCGACCTACTACAATCCCGCGTCATTGACCAGTGACCAGCGCGGCGAGTTGACCGCCGGCATACTCCATGCAGAGCAGGAGTTGCGTTCGAAGAACCCCAATGCCGATGGCGACGTGCTATCAAGCTCACCCAGCCAGCACGTGTTGATCGGCATGAAAACCAACCTGGGCTCTCTGACCCGTTTCAAGCACCCGATCTACCTGGGCTTCGTGGCCGGCGTGGAGAAATACGGCAAGGAAATGCTGGCCTTCGGGTCCGAGACCAGCGAAACCGGTCAGTACCTTCAGTATGGCCGTGAACCTCTGTTCCTGAATATCGGCGGTGCCACTCCGATTTGGCGCGGTATTTCCGTCGGCGCCTCGGTCAGAATCACTCTGGAAGCCACCGCCAACCTGGATGCGGTTTCCACCCTCGGCGGTGAGACCAGCCGTGAGCGCCTGGCGGTCAGCGCCGAGCCTTCCATGAAAACCATTCTGGGTACCCGAGTCGATCTTGGCAGCACCTTCTGCCCAGACAGCAACTGTTTCCTGGATGGCTGGGAGACCGCGTTCACCTATCGTACCAAGTCATCGGCCTCCACCACCGTGGACTCCAACATCATCGTTACCCAGACCATTCCAGACCCGGGCCTGAGCCTGGCGGTGACCACCATCGACTCCTTCCAGCCGGAAACCTTCGCTATTGGCACACAGTATGTCGGCGACGGCTGGCGAGTGGGCGGTAGTATCGAGCAGCAGAACTGGTCGGAGCTTGAAGATATTTTCGCCAGCGACACGATTAAGGACCAGGGCTCTGTCGCTCCGGGCAACCGTATCCGGTTTGACGACATCCTCATTCCCCGCCTCGGCGGCGAATATCAGTTGAACAAGAACTTCGCGGTACGAGGTGGTGTTGCCTATGAAGAATCACCGCTGAAAACGACGCGTAATCCCGAACTCAACTACCTGGACACCGACAAAATCATCGTTGGCCTTGGCATCAGTGCCACCTATGACCGAACCCGCCTGTTGGCTTACCCGGTGCGGCTGGACCTGGGCTATCAGTACCAGCAACTGCAGAAGCGCGATTTCACGCTGGTCGACTTTGACGGCAATGAAACCGATGTGACAGCAGACGGTGACGTCCACGTCGTCAGCGGCTCCATCACCCTGAAGTTCTGAGGAGAGGAAGGCCATGAAATACAATAAAATACTGGCACTCGTTCCCGCAATTCTGCTCGCCGCCTGCGGCGGCAGTGATGAACAGACCATGAGTGAGCGCTCTGCGCCCGGTTCTGTGGTGTATTCCTTCCCGATGGACGGACAAGCCGATGTGAGTCCGAAAACCGAGCTGGTACTGCGATTCTCACATGCGATAACCGATGATGAAGCCACACTCCGTGAGAAAATCAGTATCCGTTCTGGCGATAGCTCTCAGGACTTTTCCGTCGAGAAAATCGACGGTGGCAAAAGCCTGAAGCTCCAGCCCACTGGCAGGTTAGATATCCTGACCCGCTATTCCGTCACCTTCGAACAGCCGCTGGCAGCGGAGGGCGGTCGCACCGTCGCCACGCCTAATGCGGTCGGCGAACCGGGTATCCAGTTCGACACCCGGGGTGATTTTACCGCCATCGCCAACCTGACCAATACCGACGAAACCTTCCGGGTGGCCTGGCAGGTGCCAGATCAGGGGAGCGCCTTCCAGGCCATGAACTTCTCCACCTTTCGCCTGGCCATGACCCACCCTGTCCACCCGGACTGGAAAAAGCTCGGCGGCACCATCGAACTGCTGGACTCAGACAACCAGGCGGTACCGGCCACTGTTCTGGTCAAAGGCAATCGCATTACGGTTGATCCCTGCGTCACGGCAGACCCGGAAGACTGCGGCAGCAAGGCGGATGTTCTCGAAGCCGGCCAGACTTACACACTCAAGCTCAACAACCTGACCAGCCTGACCAATGGCCCGGATGGCGACCGATTCAGCCAGGAATTCAGCTTCCAGCCCCGCGATACCGGCCCGACCGTGGTGCTTCAACAGGCGGCGGTGGATTCCGGTCTTGGTGAAGGAGCATCGGAAGATGCCGCCCAACGCTCTATCCTGAATGGGCAGATTATCAACGGCGTAACCCTGAACTCGGTGCTCCAGGGCGTGGCTGGTCCTTCCCAGCAAACCGGGGACCTGTTCGCGGAGCTGGCCTACGCCCCCGCCTTCAGGGCGGATGAGGCCCTGCCCTTGCGTGTGCCCAAAGGCAGTGTTCTGAACAGCACCAGCCTGGATGTCCTGATCGGCGGTGCGGTGCCGATCCTGAATGCAGACTCCGGACAACTGCAGACCACCGGGAACATCAAGGTCACCATGTTGTCGGATGCCTCCGGTTACCTCAGCCCGAACCCCTACACTGACAACCAGAATGCCCCGCGTCACATTACCCTGTTTATGGATGTTTCCATGAACACCGAGGAAGCGCAGCCCAATGCCTCGCTGTCTCAGGATCTGATGGGTGTGGAGCTGCGGGGGATTGCACTGGTACAGAATGGCGTGCTGACCATCGACGCCATCGGCATGGTCGAGCCCAACCTGCTGGGCCAGGAGTTTACCGATTCGACTATTGCCTTCCACTTGCAGGCCGCCACAGACGTGGATTCAGTCCTGGATGCAGATACGCTGCGGGAGCTGGACAACACACCACCGCAACTGGTGAGCTGGATGCCAGGCCCTGAGAATGCCACCCCATCTACCCGTCAGTCGATGCAGCGACCGGGTGATCCAGTGATTCTATTCTTTGATGAGCCGCTGGATGCCGAATCTATCAGCAGCGGGGTAACGCTCAAGGCAAATGGAACACCCGTCGCCTTCGATCATAACCTTGATGGCACCGCTCTGGTGCTCAATCCCGAGGGTGGCTTGGAACACGGAGTTACCTACTCTGTGGAAGTGAACGGCCTCACTGACCTTGCGGGCAACCCTGTGGCACTCGCGCCACTGAATTTTACACTTGAAGCTTTGGATGATTCCGAGACCACCGTTGAGTTTGTCTCACCGATTGCACTGACCACCTATCCCGGCTATCCCTGTGCCACCACACCCGTTGATCTTGATTCAGCCAGCCCGAATCACGGCCAATGTCTGGACGCAGCGCCTGACGGCCCGGCTGGTCAGGTGTTGCCGATCACTACCCTGCCGGAGGATCGGCCGATTACGGTCGTATTCTCTCAGTCCATGAACTTGGACAGCATCCGTTTAGGTGACACTTTCAGAGTGGAAAAACGCGGCGAAGCCGGCGACTTTGCTGAAGTCACCGGTCGACTGGAAAAGAACAATCAGCGCATTCGTTTCTATCCCAATGAAGGTTGGGAGCCCGGCAGCTATTACCGTTACACCATGGCGTCTGTCACTGGCATGAACTGCGAGTCTGCCATCTGCTCAGAGCAAGGCTATCCGCTGCAAACCGATCTCCTGGTTGATCCAGAAGATGTTGGTGGGCCCGATATGGAGATCTACTTCCGTGGGACGGAGGCGGTTAATAGTGTGTTTACGCCGCTTCGCAACCTGCCCGTGCGAGACACCAACTCCAACTATGTGATCGACTGCACCTCGCCCGGTGCGGCTGATTGTCTGGAGCCTTTTGCTCATGAGGAAGATGGCGCAGGAGGTTTCCTGCCCTCGGCAAACGCAGCCAAGCTGGGAGTTATTGGCAATCAGGCCAGCGCACTCGGTATCCCAGTTGGTGCCAGCGTCGGTTGCTCAGCATCGGAGGAATGTCCGGAGAACAAATTCATCTATCAGACCTACGGTCTTAATACCGAAATCATGGGAACGGTAGTGTTGGACGAGGAGACCGGCGAGGAAGCCATTCGGGTTCTGCTTTATCCGACCATGCTGGCCACAACCTCCGCAAGCGTATTCCTCGATGGCTTCGGAGAACAGGCAACCGGCCCGCAGATTCTGCGCATGACCTACGGCGAGCCAACCGAAGACAACCCGATGGGGCTGGTTGAGGGTTTGATTGTTGAGGGCGAAGACGGACACCCCACGTTCATGACTACGGCTGATCTGACCCTGGACGCGCCGAACCTCTCATTACCCATTGCTTCAGCGCTCTCACACGATCTCTATAGCAAGCCGGTAACACTTGAGCTCGATGGCCCCATCGTGTTCTTTGATGATGGACGCATGCAGGTTGAGCAAAGAAATAATAACAGCCCAGGCATTGATGTCCGGGTTAACGTCACGGTACCCATTATTGGTGAGTTCCTGAGCTATGCAGCATGTGTTGAAGAGAGGGGATTGACTGGCATAGTCACTTGCCTTGCGGACTCGTCAACGGAAACGGAAAGAGGAGACATCACCATTCCTCTGGTTATACCGGAACAAGGCGTTTACCTGAACTTCATCTCCAACCCGGTAAAGGAAATACCGGCTCAGCGTTAACCCAGGCCCTGCCTGCAAGGCCAGTCTCCGGACTGGCCTTTTTTATGAACAAAGGTCAGCCACCCACCACCATCCTTTCTTTCATCTGGCGGCCATTTCCTGATAATCTGGTTGCAACTTGAAACCTAAAACAACAATTCCGGGAGAGCCCCATGCAAAACGGCACACACTACCGTACCTGTCATCTTTGTGAGGCCATGTGTGGCGTCGCCATTGAGGTTGAGGATGGCAAGATTGCCTCCATCAAGGGCGACGAGCAGGACCCGCTCAGCCAGGGCCATATATGCCCGAAAGCGGTTGCCTTGCAGGATCTGCATGAGGATACCGAGCGTCTGCGCAAGCCGATTCGTAAAACCGCCGACGGCTGGCAGGAGATGTCCTGGGATGAAGCCTTTGACCTGGTAGCCGAGCGGCTCACAGACGTTCGCAAACGCCACGGCCGCAACAGCATCGGCGTGTACCTGGGCAACCCCAATGTACATAACCACGGCACCCTGATGACCACCATGCCGTTCTTGCATGCCATTGGCACGCAGAACCGGTTTTCTGCCACCTCCAACGACCAGCTTCCGCATATGCTGGCCAGCTTGGAAATGTTCGGGCACCAGATCCTGTTCCCGATTCCGGACATTGATAACACCGACCTGTTCATCTGCATTGGCGGCAACCCGATGGCCTCCAATGGCAGCCTGATGACGGTGCCGGACGTACGCGGGCGGATCAAAGCCCTGAAACAGCGTGGCGGCAAGCTGGTCGTGATCGACCCCCGCCGTACCGAAACCGCCAAACTCGCCGACCAGTTCCACTTTGTTCGCCCCGGCACCGATGCCCTGCTGCTGATGGCCATGGTACATACCCTGTTTGCGGAGAACCTGGTTAACGCCGGCGCGGCTGAGCGGCTGGTGAAAGACATGGGTTTGCTGCGGTTGGCTGCGCTTGGCTTCAGCCCGGAATCGGTCGCAGAACCCACCGGCATTGCTGCAGACGACATTCGCCAGCTGGCCCGGGATTTGGCGAACACCCGCAAGGCCGCGCTGTATACCCGAATGGGCACCAGCACCCAGGCGTTCGGTGCCACCACCACCTGGTTGGCCTACTGCCTCAACATCCTGACCGGCAAACTGGATATTCCCGGCGGCGTTCTGTTTACCCAACCCGCCGTTGATCTGGTGGCTCTGGGTGCCCTGTCTGGCCAGAATGGGCACTTTGCCAAGCGACACAGCCGGGTTCGAGGGTTGCCGGAGTTCGCCGGCGAGTACCCAGCCAGCACCATGGCCGACGAAATGCTCACCCCCGGTGACGGGCAGATCCGTGCATTCGTGACCGTGGCCGGGAACCCGGTTCTGTCGAACCCTAATGGACAACGGCTGGATGAGGCCCTCGAAGGTCTCGAGTTTATGGTGTCGGTGGATTACTACCTGAACGAAACTACCCGGCACGCCGACGTGATACTGCCGCCCACCGCCGCGCTTGAGCGCAGCCATTACGATCTGATTTTCAGCATGTTTGCGGTTCGCAACGTGGCCAAATACAGCGAAGCCCTGTTTGAACCTGTAGCAGACGCTCGCCACGACTGGCAGATTCTTCTGGAACTGGCCCACCGCCTCGAAAAAGCCCGCAAAGGCGGGCGTTTGCCGCTACGCTCTGAACTGGGCTGGAAGGCATTCAAAGCCCTGGGGCCAGACCCGATTCTGGACGCCCTGCTGCGCACCGGCCCCTACGGCGCCAACCTGGGCAAGGCGGGCAAACTGGTTCAGCCGGCACTGGACCTGGCCATTGACAGCTTGCCCAAGCGCCATCCCCTGAAAGGCCTGGCCAAACTCAGCCCGCTGAATCGGCGCTGGCAGGAGTTACCCAAAGGTTTGTCATTGTCCTTGCTGAAAGACTATCCCAGCGGCGTTGATCTTGGCCCCCTGCAACCTTCGCTGCCGGAGCGCCTGTATACCCGGGATGGCAAGATAAATCTGGCACCACGCCGATATCTTGCCGATGTGGAACGGCTGAAAGCCTTGCTGGAGCCCGGCAAAGCCAATGACTTGCAGCTGATCGGCCGGCGCCATGTGCGCAGCAATAACTCCTGGATGCACAACAGCCAGCGTCTGGTTAAGGGCAAGAGCCGTTGCACACTGATGATGCACCCAGTGGATGCCGAAACCCGTGGGCTGACTGATGGCCAGCAGGCGGAAATCGGCTCCGGTGGCCGATCAGTGGTCCTGCCGGTGGAAGTGACCGAGGATATTATGCCCGGTGTGGTGTCCATCCCCCATGGCTGGGGTCATCATCGCCCGGGCACCGGCCAGTCCACGGCAGCGGCCCATGCTGGCGCCAGCATCAATGACGTGCTCAACGACGCCGATGTGGACCCGGTTTCCGGCACATCCGTGTTAAATGGGCAGGTAGTGAGTGTCAAAGTCTGGCAAACTGAGGCGCAACTCAAGCAGGCCTGACACATTCACCACAGGGAGACACATCATGCCCAGAGGGCTCCAGCTGGTCATCATCGTTATTGGCCTGGTGGCCATAGGCATTCTGCTGTTCTACATCTGGCGCCAGGCCAGAGCGATCTCGGAACACCGGTTGCGCCAGAAAAAATCAGAGGAGTTCCAGGCCAAGCGCCGGGACGAAATGATTGAGAGCATCCGGATTATTGCCATGGCGGTGGAGGAAGACCAGGTGGAATACTCCGAGGCTTGCCTGCGACTCAAGGGCCTGTTGGATCACGTTGCCCCGGACCTGCTGGAAAAATCACCGTTCCGGGTGTTTCAGGAGGTTCACGACAAGATTCAGCACATGCCGACTCATCGGGCCCGGCAGGCCACCGACACCCGCTTTGTCGAGAAGATGGATAAAGAACGCCATGCTGTCGAACAGGCCCATTCAGACGAGGTGCGCCGGGCAGCGACCGCCATAAGGCACCACCGTTTCGATTGACCGGCGCCTATTTTGTAATTTTTTGTAACTGATAGCCGGGCGCCCAGAGAAATATAGCAAAGCAAATCAATAGTTTTACTTTCCGTGCAAACCTGACGTTGCGCTCATGGATTGCGAAGCAGCATTTGGTGCTTTCCTTTTCCCGTAACTTGTCTAACTTTAAACAAGGACGCTGCCCCCACGCATCCGGGGCAGAAACCTGTGTTGTTGTCTCCTGATAAGTTTGGACGACTCTGCAAAGCGGTTGAATTTGCCGGCCTTCCAAGGCCGGCTTTTTTACAAGCCTTGGCCCATCATGCCGGCCATGGTCATAATGCTGTCTTTGCTGTTGACCAGCACATCGAACTGTTCCTCCACAGCCTCTCGATCCAGGCCTAACTCCTCATATACGGAAGCGTCAGCCAGCTTTCCTGCCCCCAGTGCAACCCCTCGTTCTGTCAGCAACTGACGCCCCAGCCAAAGCAATCGCGCGTAATCACTGTGGGGGCCATCGTAGGTGGGATTCTTTTGATACCGGATGGCCAGGGTTACTTCGTCGGGCATGCCCCAGTTTTCCATCAACTGGGCGGAGATTTGCTCACGGGTGATGCCCAGAAGGTAATGCTCGATCACGCTGGAATCTATATGCGGGTTCACTTCCAGAGAGCGGCAAACCAGTTTGAAATGGGGAGGAAACACCTGGGCCAGCACCAGGTGGCCAAAGTTGTGCAACAGGCCAGCCAGATACGCCAGGCCAAACATCGGGCGCCGGCCCCGGGGCATCATACTCGCCAGAATGCCAGCCGATTGCGCCTGCCAGATGGCCTGCTGCCAGTAATCCACGTAGCCATCCGGATGGTCTTTCGGGTGTTTGAGTGCCCGCCCAAGGGCCAGGCCCATAGCAAGGTTCATCACCAGATCAAAGCCCAGCACCCGCGACACCGCATCGTGCACCGAGCGCACCTGCCCCGCCGCGGCATAAAACGAGGACGACGCCCAGCTTACTACCTGGGCTGCCAGGCTGGGATCGCTCTCTACCACATCCACAAGGTCACCCATGACCGCGTTCGGGTTTACCCGAAGGTGAATAATGCGCTGGGCGGTCTCAGGCAGTGGCGGCAATTCCAGGGTATCCTCCAGCCGTTGCTGGATGCGCAGGCCTGTAAATTTTTTCAGCGCAGAATGCAACTGGTCCCGATCAGCACCGTGGTTGTCGAGATTCACAGAGATGGTGTCGGTATCCACCGCAAAGTCATGGCGCTCCGCCTTGGCGGTCAATTGGCGGAAATCCGCCGCTGGCATCATGATCGCCAGTTTCTGATCCGCCAATTCCAGGGCGACGGATTCCAGGTCATCCACCCTCTGGTCGATCACGGTCGGCCAACCGGTCAACGATGGCAAGGCGGGCAACTCCTGTAATCCGGAGCGCTGGCGCACCCGGACCTGCTCGCGCCGCTGCATCATCCTCAGATCACGGCCGAGCTGTTTGTTCAGAGCCTCAAGATCCAGCAAGTCGTCACGTCGGCAAATAGCCTGCAGATTTCCCTCACTGTCATTCAGCAGCACCATACGCAACCGGTGCTGTGGCTGAACCTGGTTCGCATTTCTCAGCGACACCCCCGCGGCGCTGTCGCCAAGCGCTTGCTGAACCGCAACAGGGAGCTCCATAGCTTTCTCCAAAAGAAGGTTTGATACCTATTTGGCTGCATTGTGCAGCTAATTTCAAGCAAACTCTGGGCAGAAAGTGGGTCAGGCCACAATGAGCCAACAGGGTATGGCCTCGGCCTCACACCTCGCCGTACCGAATATTCTCCCCGAGCCATCGCCTGATCAGAGCGGACACCACCGCTGGCTGTCGCATGAGCGCCGGCGCCATCGCTTTAACGGGTTCAATCCAGCCCTTGTCCCGTTCAAAGTCCGCGAGCCTGAACTGCATCAGGCCCGTCTGTCGGGTACCCAGAACTTCACCCGGGCCACGAATCTCAAGGTCTTTTTCGGCAATAAAGAAACCATCCTGGCTGTCTCTGAGCGCCTGCAACCTTGCTTTTCCGTTATTCGACAACGGCGGGTGATACATCAACACACAGAAACTGGCCTGTTCCCCCCGGCCCACACGCCCCCGCAGCTGATGCAGTTGCGCCAGCCCAAGACGCTCCGGGTTCTCAATGATGATCAGCGACGCATTGGGTACATCAACTCCCACCTCAATCACGGTGGTGGCCACCAGCAAGTCCAGCTCGCCACTCTTGAACCGTTCCATTACGCTGGCCTTATCTACGGCTTTGAGCCGACCATGGACCAATCCGATTTTCAGATCCGGCAATCGCTCCGCCAGTTCCTGCGCTGTCACCTCCGCAGCCTGACACTGTAGCGCTTCGGATTCCTCAATCAGCGTGCACACCCAATACGCCTGGCGGCCTTGACGGCAGGCGGTGCGCACCCGTTCAACAATATCATCACGGCGGGAATCCGGCAGCACAACGGTTTCTATCGGCTTCCGGCCGGGCGGCAGTTCGTCGATCACCGACGTGTCCAGGTCGGCGTAGGCACTCATGGCCAGGGTTCGGGGGATCGGTGTTGCGGTCATGATCAACTGATGCGGGGCCAACTGACCGCCGACGCCTTTCTCGCGAAGCGCCAGGCGCTGGTGCACACCAAACCGGTGTTGCTCGTCAACAATCACCAGGGCCAGGCGCTGGAACTGAACCTCGTCCTGAAACAGCGCATGGGTACCGATGGCCACCTGCGCCTGGCCGGAAGCAACCGCTGCCAGAGCCTCCTGCCGGGCCTTGCCCTTTACCTTGCCAGACAACCAGGCGAGTTCAATCCCTAAAGGGGCAAGCCAGCCCTGGAAGTTCCGGTAATGCTGCTCGGCCAGAATCTCCGTCGGTGCCATCAGGGCTACCTGAGCGCCCGAGCCAATGGCTTGTAGCGCTGCCAGAGCTGCCACCACGGTTTTTCCGGAACCAACATCGCCCTGGACCAGGCGCAGCATGGGCACCGGCTGACTGAGGTCTTGCCGGATCTCCTTCATCACCTGCTTCTGGGCGCCAGTCAGGCTGAACGGCAGTTGGTCAAGGAACTGCTCCGGCAAGTCACCGGTCGGCAACAGTGGGAGCGCCGCCCGGGCCTGAATCTGCTCACGCACCTGCAACAGGCTGAGTTGATGGGCCAGCAATTCCTCCATCACCAGGCGCTGCTGGGCCGGGTGCCGGCCCTCCATCAGCAAATGCACCGCCGCATCGGCAGGAGGAGAATGCACCAGTTTGACCGCGTCAGTAATACCAGGCAGTTGATAGTCTGATAACAGTGACGGCGGCAACCAGTCCTTGATCGGGAAACGGGCCAGGTAACCCAGGGCCTGCTGGCACAGGCCTCGCACCCGGGGCTGCTGAATGCCCTCGGTCAGTGGGTAGACCGGAGTCAGTGTCGCCTCACCGGCAGCTGCCATGGGTGGCGGATTAACCTGGTATTCGGGGTGATAGAACTCATAACCGGCCCGGCCGGGGCGAACCTCACCGAAACAACGAACCCGAGCGCCTTCAGTCAGCTGGTTTTTCTGGGCTGCGTTAAAGTGGAAGAACCGCATCACCAGAAAACCACTGTCATCCCGCAGGGTAACCTGAAGCGATCGACGGCGCCCCATTACCAGGTCGGCCTTCATGACTTCGCCTTCGACCACCGCCACGTCGCCGATGCGCAAACTGCCCATGGGGACAACGCGGGTTCGGTCTTCGTAACGATAAGGCAGATGAAACAGGAGGTCCTGAATGGAATGGATACCCAGCTTGGCAAGGGTTCCCGCGAGGGCGCTTCCTACGCCCTTGAGCTGGGTAACGGAAATGTCGTCCAGTGACGTCATAACAGCCCTCAGGCGCGCTCAGCAACCACCGGCGTTGCCGTTTTCGCCTTCTCCATTACGCGGCACTGGCTGGCCGCCAGCGACAACACATCAATGGCTTTCGGGCGGGGGAAGGTTACGCGCCAGGCCAGGGCGACCGTGCGGAAGGGTACCGGCGGCGCAAACGGTCGCACCGCCAGGATATCTTCCTGGTATTTGATGGCGGTGGCGGCAGACAGGGGTAATACGGTGATTCCTAACCCGGAAGCCACCATGTGCCGGATGGTTTCCAGAGAACTGCCTTCAGTAACCAGTTCAGGTTGGCCGTTATCAGTGCGCTTGGTGATGGCATCAACCAATGGCGGGCAGGATTCCAGCACCTGGTCCCGGAAACAGTGGCCCGGCCCTAACAACAGAAGCTGCTCTTTGGACATCTCTTCCGCCGTGATCTGGTCTTTCGCCGTCAGCGGGTGGTCAGCCGGTAGCAACACCACGAAGGGTTCATCATACAGCGGCAGCGTGACCACCTCCGGCTCTTCAAATGGCAAGGCGATGATGATGGCATCGAGATCGGAATGACGGAGTTTCTGTCGCAGGTTGGCGGTGTAGTTCTCTTCTATGTAGAGCGGCATTTCCGGCGCGGCGCGGCGCAACTCCGGCAACAGGTGCGGAAACAGATAGGGACCAATGGTGTAGATGGCACCCACCTTGAGCGGCGAGTTGAGCTGATTCTTGCCGTCCTGGGCCATGTCCTTGATGACACCCACCTGGTCCAGAACCCGCTGGGCCTGCTCGATAATCCGCTGGCCCACTTCAGTGACGCGGATACTGCTTTTGCTCCGCTCAAACAACGGAATGCCGAGCTCATCTTCCAGCTTTTTAACCGCCACACTCAACGTGGGCTGACTGACGTGACAACGCTCTGCCGCGCGGCCAAAATGCCTTTCCCGGGCAAGCGTAACGACGTATCGTAACTCGGTGAGTGTCATGGTGAGCTCCGGTCACAGGGTGCAGGTCGAAGTTTCACATACTTTATCAGCGAAAGCATAAGGATTGAAATTGTCTATGGCAATGACGGATCGCAAACATTCAACGCGAATCCTGGTGGCGGGCTGCGGCAAGCTGGGTGGCGACATCGCCTCCTTGCTGGCGAAGACGGCTGACGTGTACGGCTTGCGCCGGAACCCACACAAGGTACCGCCCGAGGTTACAGGTATAGGTGCCGACCTGACCCGGCCAGACACACTGAAGGGCCAGCTGCCAGAAAATCTTGATGTGGTGATTTATTGCCTGACACCATCAAGCTACGACGAACCGGGTTACCGGGATGCCTACGTCACCGGACTACAGAACCTGATCAATGCCCTGGGTCCGAATAAATTAACCAGACTCCTGTTCATCAGCAGCACCAGCGTGTACGCCCAGAACGACGACAGCTGGGTGGATGAACACAGTGAGGCCAGGCCAGACCGCTTCACCGGGCAACTCATTCTCGAAGGCGAACAGACCGCCCTGAACAGTATTCACCCGGCCACCGTGGTCCGGTTCAGCGGTATTTACGGCCACAGCCGGCAACGCTTTCTGGAGGAGGTTCTTGAAGGGCGAATGAACCCAGAGCCCCCTGCCCCGTTCAGCAACCGGATTCACGAGCAGGATGCGGCCCGGGCGGTCGCCTGGCTGACAGAAAATGCCATGAAGGGAGAACCACTGGACGATCTCTACATTGGTAGTGATTGCGAGCCGGTGCGGCTGGATGACGTGGTAGCGTGGGTTCGGCAGCAGGTGCCGTGTAAAGATCCGGTGGAGGGTGCCCGTAAGGGCGGCAGAGCCGGCAGCAAGCGATGCAGCAATCAGCGCCTGCTGGCCACCGGCTTTGAGTTCCGGTACCCCGATTACAAGGCAGGATACCGGGAACTCATCGACGGCCTTAGCTGAGCACCATCACGGCTTCCATTTCCACAGGCACACCTTTCGGCAACGCTGCCACGCCCACGGCAGCCCGTGCCGGGTAGGGTTCCTGGAAATAGGTCGCCATGATTTCATTCACGGTGGCAAAGTTGGCCAGGTCGGTCATGTAAATGTTCAGTTTGACGATGTCTTTCAGCTCACCGCCTGCGGCCTCGCACACAGCCTTCAGGTTTTCAAACACCTGGCGGGTCTTGGCGGCGAAGTCACCTGCGACCACTTCCATGGTTTCCGGGTCCAGCGGAATCTGGCCAGACAAATACACGGTGTCCCCGGCTTTCACCGCCTGGGAATATGTACCAATCGCCTGAGGGGCGTTTTCAGTCTGGATGACAGATTTGTTGGTCATGACCTGTAATTTCCTCTCGTTCAAAACGCCAATCGTCACCCTTCGCCGTGGCCACTGTCAACCATACCTCGGTCTGGTCAGTGGCGAACCCGGCTGATGTGGGTCACCGCCCGAATGTTGCGCACCCGGCGCATCACCCGTGCCAGGTGTTTACGGCCATTCACGTGAACCACCAGACTGACAATACCAAACTTGGCATTCTGCTCTTCCACGTTAATCCGTTCGATATTACCGTCGGCCATGGCCACGGCGTTGGCCATCTCCGCAATCACACCGCGCTGACGCTCCAGCTCTACGCGCAGCTCCACTGAGAACTCATCGGTGATGTCTTTGGCCCATTTCAGGTGGGTCAGGCGGGCACGGCCTTCGTCGTCTTCCGGCAGACGGGAGCAAGTGTCGGAATGAATGACCATGCCGTTGCCGGAATCCATCATGCCGACCACCGGGTCGCCCGGAATCGGCTTGCAGCAGTTGGCAAAGCGCACCAACATGCCTTCGGTACCGCGAATGGTCACCGCGCCCTGTTTGTCGACCTCCACATTCTCCAGATTAGCAGGACCATCCAGCGCTTCGTTGCCAGATACCAGCTGCCGCGCCACCAGGTAAGCCATGCGATTGCCCAGCCCGATATCGCCGATCAGGTCATCAAAACTGTTGACTTGATTGTGGTTCACCACAGCCTGTTTCTGGGCATCGCTAATGTCCGCCAGTTTTGCACCGAATCCTTTCAGGGACTTCTTCAGCAGGGTTCTGCCCAGCTCGATGGACTCTGCCCGCTTGCGGGTTTTCAACACATGTCGAATGCTGCTTCGGGCCTTACCGGTGACCACAAAGCTCAACCAGGCGGGGTTCGGCTTGGCGCCGGGCGCAGTGATGATCTCGACGGTCTGACCACTTTGCAGCGGCTGGCTCAGGGAGGCGAGGTTGCGGTTGATCCGGCAGGCAACCGCAGCGTTACCGATATCGGTGTGAATGGCGTAGGCAAAGTCAACCGATGTGGCGCCGCTGGGCAATTCCATGATGCGCCCTTTGGGCGTGAACACGTAGATCTCGTCAGGGAACAGGTCAACCTTTACGTGCTCGATGAACTCCATGGAGTCATCCGCCCGCTCCCGCATTTCCATCAACCCTTTCACCCATCGATCAACCCTGGACTGATTGATGTTGGTGACTCCGGAATCGTCGGTTTTGTACATCCAGTGCGCGGCGATACCGTTATTGGCGATGTGCTCCATTTCCTCGGTGCGGATCTGGATTTCGATGTTCACGTGCATGCCGAACAGTGTTGTGTGCAACGACTGGTAGCCGTTGGCCTTGGGCATGGCAATATAGTCTTTGAAGCGGCCCGGCAGCGGTTTGTAGAGGCTGTGCACTGCACCCAGAATGCGGTAACAATCGTCTTCCGTGTCTGTGATGATCCGAAACGCATAGACATCCATGATTTCATGGAAGGATTTCTGTTTGAACTTCATCTTGTTGTAGATGGAGTTCAGGTGTTTCTCCCGGCCCTGAATGCGCCCGGGCAAACCCCGTTCTTCCAGTTTCTCCTGCAGCTTGCCCCGAATCTCATCAATGATCTCTCGATGACTGCCCCGCAGTTTGTCGACCGCCTTGGAAATGTACTTGGACCGCATTGGGTACAGCGAGGAGAAGCCAAGATCTTCCAGTTCTGTGGAGATGGCATGCATCCCGAGCCGGTTCGCAATCGGGGCATAGATATCCAGGGTTTCGGTGGCAATGCGCTGGCGCTTTTCATAGGGCATCGGCCCCAACGTGCGCATGTTGTGCAGGCGGTCTGCCAGTTTGACCAGGATTACCCGGATATCCTTGGCCATGGCCAGCGTCATTTTCTGGAAGTTCTCGGCCTGGGCTTCGGCTCGGGAGCGGAATTCAATCTGGGTCAGTTTTGAGACACCGTCCACCAGCTCGGCGACATCTTCACCAAACTGTTCTGTCAGCGCGTCTTTGGGGATTCCAGTATCTTCGATAACGTCATGGAGCATGGCCGCCATCAGGCTTTGATGGTCCAGTCTCAGCTCGGCAAGGATGTGGGCTACGGCCAGAGGGTGGGTAATGTAACGGTCGCCACTTTTACGCATCTGCCCTTCATGGGCCTGCTCCGCGTAATAGTAAGCCCTTCGCACCTGATTGATGCGACTGGTATCCAGATACGAACTGAGCTCTTTGGCCAGTTCTTCTACCGTTGCCTCTTCCGACACCGCGCCTCCAGTGTTCTCTGTTCGCCAGGGACAAAAAAGCCCGAATGCATGCATCCGGGCCTTCCCTTGTCCTTCCAGCAGGTTTCTATAGCTACACTATAAAACTGCGGTGACAGATTTCAATGGGTCTCAATCGCTGGCAGGTAAATGTACGCACTCCTGCCGGCGATTTTACTCGTCGTCGTCTTCGGTCAGCAGATCGCGAGTAACTTTACCTTCGGCAATTTCACGCAGGGCGATAACCGTCGGCTTGTCATTCTCTTCAGCAACCATAGGCTCTGAACCTTTGGTGGCAATCTGGCGGGCGCGCTTGGTGGCCAGCATGACCAGCTGGAAGCGGTTATCAACGTTTTCCAGACAATCTTCAACGGTAACTCGTGCCATTATCTTCCCCGACAAAAAGAATCACTGATTTAGCAGACCGCGTAGTTTACTGCCCCTGGTTCAATTTGTATACAGGGAAAACCAGATTCAGTCCCGACTGACAAGACCCGCCAGCAGTTTGCCGTGGCGCAACTGTTGCACCGACATTTTCAGCCGCTGGGCGCGGGTGATGGCCAGCAGGTCGGCCAATGCCACGCCGAAATCGTCGTTTACCACCAGGTAGTCAAACTCGGCAGCGTGCCGGCACTCTTCTTCCGCCTCTGCCAACCGGCGCTCAATCACCTCCGGCGCATCGGTGCCGCGGCCAATCAGGCGCTCACGCAGCACCTCCGCAGAGGGCGGCACAATAAAGATACTGACGCACTCGGGAACCAGGCGGCGAACTTGCTCGGCGCCCTGCCAGTCAATTTCCAGGATGACATCCTGACCTGTCGCGAGGGTCTCGCGGACCCACGCATGTGAGGTGCCGTAGTAATTACCGAAAACATCGGCATGCTCCAGGAAGTCGCCCTCGGCAATCATCGCCTCGAACTCATCACGGCTGACGAAGTGGTAATTCACGCCGTCTTGCTCGCCGGTGCGCATGGGCCGGGTGGTGTGAGACACCGACACGCCCAGCTGCGAATCCTGACGGAGCATTTCCGCGACAAGGCTGGTTTTGCCCGCGCCCGAGGGAGCGGAAATTACAAACAGGGTACCCTGCTCACCGGCCTGGCTCATGGCTTACTGACTCCAAATACAGTTTGCGCAGCCCCAGGGGCCTGCGAGAAAACCGTGAATTATACGGGGTTTGACTTATATGCGCATCCCGAGCCGTGTTCTACTGATAATATAGCGCGTTAAACCCAGACACCGGGGCCATCAGCCCCTCACCCTGAATCTGCCGATTAGTGGAAGCCCGGAATGGACAAACTCCTGATCATCATGGACCCGAAACACAAGCACCAGACCGCACTGAGCCGGGGTATTGAACTGGCCCGGGCAACCGGTGCCAGCCTCGAAATCGTGGCCTTCGTGCATGAATATCTCGACGCCCTTCCCGCCGACCCGGTGGTCCAGAACAATGCACGCACGGCACTGATCGAGTTACGCCAGGAATGGCTGGAGAAAATGCTGGCACTGGCAGACTGCGACGACCTGAACGTGGTCGCCCACACGGTCTGGGCCAAGCAGATTCACCAATGGATTAACGAGCATTGCGAACGCGAGAATATCAGCACCGTGGTGAAAACCGGGCATCGATCCGAGACGTTCCTGTACACACCCACCGACTGGCATCTGATTCGGGAGTGCCCGGCGCCGGTGATGCTGGTGGCAGACAACAAATGGAAGAAAGCACACCCGATTCTGGCCGCCATTGACCTGAGCTCGGAGAAGCCGGTTAAGCGGGCCCTGAACAACCGGATTATTGATCATGCCTGGCGGCTGACCAAGGCAATGGATACCGACCTACACCTGGTGCATGCGCTCCACACATCGGTGGTGCTGGCTGATCTGGACATCATTGATACCGCCGCCCATACACGCAAGCGCGAGGAAGAACTGAAGCCCAGAATCGAACACCTGCGCAACACCTGGCACCTGAACCCTGAGCAGGTTCACATTGTCGCTGGCCCGGCACAAAAAGTGATCCCGAGTGTCGCCAACAAAATCAAGGCTGATATGGTGGTCATGGGCACCACCGGCAAAACCGGTCTGGCGGCCAAAGTTGTCGGCAATACGGCTGAGAAAGTGCTGACTCACCTGAGAACCGATCTCGTGGCCATTAAACCGGCCGAGAAAGAATAAGGCAGAAAGGGGCCGGTCTACTCCGGCCCGCGACAATCATTCAAGGTTTTGCACCTGCTCCCGAATTTGCTCGATCAAAACCTTGAGGTCCACCGCCGCACGGGTAACCGCCGCGTCAATACTTTTACTGCTGAGGGTATTGGCTTCCCGGTTCAGCTCCTGCATCAGGAAATCCAGCCTCCGGCCGATGGCATCATCGTTTTTCAGGGTATCGGTCACTTCACTGATATGAGCCTCCAGCCGGTCCAGTTCCTCGGCCACATCACTCTTCTGCGCCAGCATCACCATTTCCTGGGCCACACGCTCCGGCTCCAGCTCCACTTTTGCTTTATCGAAGCGATCCCGCAGATTCTGCTCCTGGGCGGCCAGCAGCTGCGGCATTTTCTCCCGCACCTCCGCCACTAATCGGCCCATGGTGGCCAGGCGATCTTCAAACAGTGGCCGCAGGCGTTCTCCTTCCCGCTCGCGAACCGTCATCAGCTCTTCCACAGTGTCTTTGAAAAGGCCGGCAGCCGCCTCTTTTGCCGCGCCATAGTCTTTTTCCGGCAACGACATCACACCTGGCCAGCGCAGAATATCCAGAGCATTGATGTGGGCCGGGTTATCCAGAATACGATTGATGTGATTGGCCGCCTCGTTCACCGCCTTGGCCATCTCATCGCTGATCTCGAAGCTCTGCACCTCGTTCTCGGCAGACTGCAGACGCATGGAGATATCCACCTTGCCCCGTTTTAACCCCTGGCCACGCAGCTCTTCTCGAAACCGGTTCTCCAGTTCCCTGAACGCCTCCGGCAAACGGAAAGACGGCTCCAGGTAGCGGTGATTTACGGTACGGATCTCACAGGTGAGCGTACCCCAGTCACCCTGGGTATCCTTGCGGGCAAAAGCAGTCATGCTGCGGATCATAATGGCTCCATAACCGATGAAAAGATCTGTCGAGTCTAACAGGGTACCAGCCCAAGCGGCGAACCCGACCAAAGATCACCCTGCAGGCCACCGCCCCGGGCATGCTCCGTGTTATACTCTCCGACCTTTCAAAGATTCCGCCCGGCACCGCCCGGACATGTATTTTCATAAACAGGACACACTATGCGACCAAGTGGCAGAACGCCCGAGCAACCCAGAGACGTCCGCATCACCCGCAACTACACCCGCCATGCCGAAGGCTCGGTTCTGGTAGAGTTTGGTGATACAAAAGTCATCTGTACCGCCTCTGTTGAGAACAAGGTACCGCCGTTCCTGCGCGGCGAAGGCAAAGGCTGGATCACCGCCGAGTACGGCATGCTGCCCCGTTCTACCGGCAGCCGCATGGGCCGCGAAGCCGCCCGCGGCAAACAGGGTGGCCGCACCGTGGAAATCCAGCGCCTGATCGGCCGCAGCCTCCGCGCCGCGGTTGACCTGGAAGCCCTGGGCGAGCACACCATCACCATCGACTGCGACGTTATCCAGGCCGACGGCGGCACCCGCACAGCGGCCATCACCGGTGGCTGCGTGGCATTGGTAGACGCCCTGAACCACCTGGTAGCGGCCAAGCGGCTGAAAAAATCACCGCTCAAGCAAATGATCGCCGCCATTTCTGTGGGCGTTTACAAAGGTACGCCGGTAGCCGATCTGGATTACCCGGAGGACTCCGAAGCGGAAACCGATATGAATGTGATCATGACCGATCAGGGCGGTTTCATCGAAATTCAGGGTACTGCGGAAGGCGCGCCGTTCGAGCAAACCGAACTGGACTCCATGCTGGTTCTTGCGCGTAAGGCGATTAACGAGCTATTTGAAATCCAGAAAGAAGCTCTGGGCGCTGAAGCCTGACGACCTACTGAGAACTAGCGGGTTCGGAGGGGGAAGCCTTTCCGGGACCCTCTCCGGCCATGGATGGCCGGAGCGGAGCGCACATGGGTGAGGCAAGCGTTTATGAAGCGCAGCTTCATGCGCAGACGAACGACAGCAATCTATGATTGCTGGCCGGACCCGCTTGCGGGGGCTCGTAGCGTGTCCCGGAAAGGCTTCCCACTCCGGACACGCGGTCGACTATCTCAACGCTTAAAAGCCGATTTCAATATCATAATCCATGATCACCGGCGCGTGATCAGAGAAACGGGTGTCTTCATCAATCCAGCCATCACGGATGGTCTTGCGAATACCCGGCGTCAACAACTGGTAATCCACCCGAATACCCGCCTTCTTACGGGAGCCCTCGGTTTGCTCCGGCCACCAGGTGAACTGATTGCTCTGTTTGTTGATTTCCCGGAAACCATCAATGCAGCCCATCTCATCAAACAGGCGATCAAGCCATGCACGCTCATGGGGCAGGAAACCGGAGAAATCCGTCTTGTGGTACAGCGGGCTGGCGTCCGTCACGTGGTGGGCGGTCTGCAGGTTGGCGCAGAAGATGAACTGCCGGCGCTTACGCAGGGTCTTCTGCATATGCAGGCCGAAGGCTTCCATGAACTCGTCTTTGTGATCGAGCACGGTCAGGTCATCTTCGCCAATCAGCTCGTCTTCCCGGCCAAGGGCGCAGGGCGCCAGCACGCAAGCCACGGAGACCTTGTCGAAATCCGCCTGGATAAAGCGACCTTCGCGGTCTGCCTGCTCATTAGCAAACCCGTACATGATGGCCTTCGGAAAATGGCGAGTGTAGATACCCACACCACCGTGTTCGTTCAACTCACCATCAATAAAGTAGGCCTCATAGCCTTCCGGAATCAGGTTTTTGTCTTCTACTTCATAGGCACGCATGCGGTGGTCCTGCACACAGACGACATCAGCGTCCTGCTCTGCAAGCCAGTCAAAAAAACCCTTCTCAACGGCCTGTTCAAGACCATTGACGCTGATTGTAACTACCCGCATACATGTTCCCTGATTCGGTTTGTGTGTATGATACCGGTTTTACGCTTTAATTAAAGATCAAACCCCGCCAGAAGCCTTGCCATGCACGACTATCAGCAAAATTTTATCGAGTTTGCCATTGAGCGGAATGTTCTGCGCTTTGGAGAGTTCACGCTCAAATCCGGCCGAACCAGCCCCTACTTTTTCAATGCCGGGCTATTCAATACCGGAAACGACCTGTTACAGCTAAGCAAAGCCTATGCCGCAGCCATCGAACGCAGCGGCCTGAATTATGACATTATTTTCGGCCCCGCCTATAAGGGCATTCCGTTGGCCACAGTGACCGCTATGGCCCTTGCAACAGACGGTAACAGCAAACCGTTTGCCTTCAATCGCAAAGAAAAGAAAGATCATGGTGAGGGTGGCAATATTGTCGGCGCCCCACTACAAGGTAAGGTACTGATTGTGGATGACGTCATCACTGCCGGCACCGCCATTCGGGAATCCATCGACCTCATTCGTGCCGCTGGCGCGGAGCCCGCCGGCGTTCTGATTGCGTTGGACAGGCAGGAGAAAGGCAATGGCGAGTTATCCGCCATTCAGGAGGTGGAGCAGGAATTCGGCATCCCCGTTGTCAGCATCATTCGTCTTGAGCAGGTACTGGACTACCTGAAGTCCAATCCGGAGTTTGCCGGCCACGCGGAAACAGTGGCCAGCTACCGGGACCGTTACGGAGTCTGACCATGCACCACCGTGTGTCCAAATCAACGGTTATTGCCAGCCTGGCCGCAGCAGGACTGCTGCTGTCCGCCAGTGTGCAGGCCAATATGTATCGTTACACGGATGACAACGGTCAGCTGGTGATCAGCAGCACCATCCCGCAGGAAGCTACCAAACGCGGCTACGATATCCTCAGCACCAATGGCCGGGTGATTGAAACCATTCCACCCGCCCCCACAGCCGAGGAAATCGCCGCCCGGGAAGCGAAAAAAGAGCGCCAACGTCAGGCCGAGATTCAACAGGAGCAGGATCGCCAGCTGTTGAAGCGCTTCAGCCATCCAGACCAGGCTGTTCGCGCCATGCATCGGAAGATTCGCGAGCTGGAAGGGATCATCCAGTTAAAGCGAGGCAATATTTCCGTGATTTCCAGTCAGCTTGACAACGAGCAAAGCCGGGCAGCCGATATGGAGCGGGCCGGCAGGGATATTCCGGAAGCTACCCTGGAACGGATTCGTCGGTTGGAGTCACAGATCCGCGACGTGGAACGGGAAATTGCCGCCCAGCAGCAAGACATCAGTGCGATGAAAAAGGAATTTGAGGCGGATATCAAAAGATTGGAAGTCGTTACTGGCCAGGAGCGGACACTCCCCCTGGAGCCGGAATAAACGTTTGTATTAGCGGAAATGACAAAGGGCGCTCACCAGAGCGCCCTTTGTGGTTACAGCTCGCCGTTATGATCAGGCGGAAGCTGTCTCCTTCTTGGCTGCCGTCTTGCGAGCTGCAGGCTTACGAGCGGCCGGCTTCTTGGCAGTGACTGACTTCTTGGCATCCTGGGCAGCTTCCGCAACGTCTTCGGCAGCGCCGGAAACGGCGTCAGCGCCTTCAGCCGCTTCTTTCTCCAGCTTGGCAACCAGTTCGGCAGCAAAGTTGCCGAAACGGCTGTTCAGGCTGCGCAGCTGCTCGAACAGGTTCTCGGAGTAACCGGTGTAACGCTTGCGCAGGGTCTTTACACTGTATTCGCGGGCTTCTGCTTCCAGCTTCTCTGCGTAATCAAACGGCTTGGAAGCCAGCTTCTTCTGCTGCTCTTCAGCAGCGTTGATGCCTTTCTCAACGATGTCCTGCAGTTGTTCCTGGTAGGATTTAAGTTTACCCATGGTAGTTCTCCTTGATATTAGGATCGTTTAGGCACCACAAGCCCTTGCTTCTGCGTGCCTTTGGTAACTTTCACCTGCCAAGGTACGGATAAAAATTAGAATGTTCATACTAAAACCAATTTTCGGTTTTTACAGATAGTTCACTTGATCGAAAGGTAGTGGCTGGCATAATCGCATCTTGTTTCAGGTAGCCCGTCTCCCGGTTTTATTCAGGCTCCATACGATCAGTAACCAGAGAGCCCTCCACGGCTCCGTATGCGAGTTGACCATGAAAATTCTACTGCCACCACTACCCGGCCAGGCTGTGCTTTGCCTGCTGATTATTGCCCTTGCCTCCATGATCACTGGCTGTCAGGAAGACACTCGCGCCAGCAAACTCGACACACAGCGCGCCTCGGAAGTCTCAGATGCCCGGCTGAAACAGGCACAGTCAAACCTGCTGGCCACACTGGGGCAATCGCCCACAGCGAAGGAGAGCCAGTATCCTGCGGATAATACCGAAAGCCCCCGCACCCTGGCCTGGAATCCACCAATGACCCGCGAAGATGGCTCGTCACTGGCACCTGGCCAGATCTCCGGGTATCGCATCTATTACCGGATGAAGCACAAGAATGATTTCAATATCATTCCGCTGAACGATGCCAGCACAACCCGTTACCGCCTCGAGGACATGCCCCCTGGCGCCTACGAGTTCTCGATTACGACGGTCGATGTGGATGGGCTTGAAAGCCGACGCTCAGACCCGGTGGAAGTCAACCTGATCTGAGCGCAAAGGAAAGGTGCCAGATTACCAGCGGAAGATCACCCAGCTTGGGATCAGCAGGTCAGACTCAGTGTCCTGAATCCAGCCGCCACCAGATGGCACCAGGTAGTATTCGGGCCCAACATTAGGCACCACCTTGATTTCCATAAGCTGGCCATTCACGCGGTATTCATAGAACACTTCATTCTCCCCCGGCCGGATCACAATTTCCGGCCCGCCTTCCGGGGGCTGGTAATCGGAGATAACCACAGGCTCCTGAGGTGTGACCACCGGGGTGGCATCCAGTGAGCCTTCTTGCTGCGCCATCACCGGCAAAGACACAAGCCCAGCCAACATGGCGGAACAGGCGATTCGTTTCATTTTCGTGGTACCCTTTCGTTCATCTTTCTGGCTAGAGTTGCACAAGCCAACCCACGCTTCAATCAGATTCCGGACCGGCTTTGATATGACTGAGAAAAAGACCCCACCCGTGGTTCTTGTTGACGGATCGTCCTACCTGTTTCGCGCTTACCATGCGCTGCCGCCACTGACTACCAGCAAGAATCATCCGACCGGAGCCATCAAGGGCGTTATCAGCATGCTGCGGCGTCTTGAGCAGGATTTCCCCGGCTCCAAGGTAGTGGTGGTGTTCGATGCCAAAGGCAAAACCTTCCGCCACGACATCTATGAAGAGTACAAGGCCAACCGGCCACCCATGCCGGAAGATCTGGCCGTTCAGATCGAACCGATCCACGAAATCGTCCGCGCCATGGGGCTACCCCTATTGATTGTTCCGGGCGTGGAGGCTGATGACGTCATTGGCACCCTGGCCTACGAAGCCACCAGCAAGGGTATCGACGTAGTGGTCTCCACCGGCGACAAAGACATGGCCCAGCTGGTGAGTGACCACGTGACCCTGATCAACACCATGACCGAAACCGCCATGGACCGGGAGGGAGTGGTCGAAAAATTCGGCGTAACCCCGGAACAAATTATCGACTACCTGGCCCTGGTGGGTGACAAGGTGGATAACATACCGGGCGTAAACAAATGTGGCCCGAAAACCGCGGTGAAATGGCTGCAGACTTACAACGATCTCGACAACCTGATCGAACACGCCGACGAGATCAAAGGCAAGATCGGTGAATACCTGCGGGAAGCCACCGGCACCCTGCCCCTGAGCCGGGAACTGGCCACCATCCGCCTGGATGTCGACCTGGACTTCGGCCTGGAAGATCTGCAGGAGCGGGAACAGAACGACAATTCCCTGCTGGAACTGTTCAAGGAATACGAATTCCGCAGCTGGATTGCTGAGTTGGAGAACACCGAAGGTTCCGCCAGCGACCAACGTGAGCGCTCCACCGAGCAGGAATCCGCAAAACCGCTAGAGAAACAGTATTCCGTGATTACCGAGCAGGGAGAGCTGGATACCTGGCTGCAACGCCTGAAAGCCGCCGACCAGTTCGCTTTCGACACCGAAACCACCAGCCTGCGCTACATGGACGCCGAAATCGTGGGTGTGTCTTTTGCTATCGAGCCGGGGGAAGCGGCCTATGTGCCACTGGGCCACGATTACATGGGGGCACCGGATCAACTGGACCGCGACGATGTGCTGGCCCAGCTTAAGCCGCTGCTGGAAAGCCCGGACGTGAATAAGATCGGCCAGAACCTGAAGTATGACAAGAACGTGCTCGCCAACCATGGCATTCACCTGGAGGGCATTGGCGACGACACCATGGTGGAGTCCTATGTGCTCAACTCGGTGGCCACTCGCCACGACATGGACAGCCTGGCCCGGGAATACCTGGGTGAACAGACCATCACCTACGAATCCATCGCCGGAAAGGGCGCCAAGCAGCTCACCTTCAACCAGATTGATCTGGAGAAAGCAGGCCCCTACGCCGCCGAAGACGCTGACATTACCCTTCGCCTGCACCAGGCTTTGAGCCCGAAACTGAAAGAAACCGGTAAGCTGGAATCGGTTTACCGGGATATCGACCTGCCGCTGGTACCGGTGCTGTCGCGCATGGAACAGCGGGGCACCCTGATCAGCGCCAGCACCCTGCGCCAGCATAGTCAGGAACTGGCCGAGCGCATGGCGGAACTGGAGAAAGAGGCCCACGAGGTGGCCGGCGAAAGCTTCAACCTGGGCTCCACCAAGCAGCTTCAGGCCATTCTGTACGACAAGTTCGGCCTGCGGGTGATCAAGAAAACTCCAAAGGGCGCGCCCTCCACCGCCGAGCCAGTATTGCAGGAACTGGCCCACGAGCACGAACTGCCGCGACTGATTGTAGAGCACCGTAGCCTGAGCAAGTTGAAGTCCACCTACACGGACACCCTGCCAGAGCTGATCCATCACCGCACCGGCCGTGTACACACCTCCTACCATCAGGCGGTGACTGCCACGGGGCGCCTGTCATCCTCCGAGCCGAACCTGCAGAACATTCCTATCCGCACTCCGGAAGGCCGCCGCATTCGCCAGGCCTTTATCGCGCCGGATGGCTACAAACTGCTGGCGGCGGACTATTCCCAGATCGAGCTGCGGATCATGGCGCATCTGTCCGGCGACAAGGGCCTGCTGAGGGCCTTCGAACATGGCGAAGACATTCACAAAGCCACCGCCGCCGAGGTGTTCGGCGTAAGCCTGATTGAGGTCAGCTCCGACCAACGCCGTAGCGCCAAAGCCATCAACTTTGGCCTGATCTACGGCATGTCCGCCTTCGGTCTGGCCCGCCAACTGGAGGTTGACCGCAAGACCGCCCAGGAATACATCGACCGCTATTTCGAGCGTTACCCGGGCGTACTCAAATACATGGATAACATCCGCAAACAGGCCCACGACGACGGTTACGTGGAAACCCTGTTCGGCCGCCGCCTGTACCTGCCGGAGATCAATGCCCGCAACAAACAGCTGCAACAGGCTGCCGAGCGCACCGCCATCAATGCGCCCATGCAGGGTACCGCTGCCGACATCATCAAGCGGGCGATGATTGATGTAGACCAGTGGCTGCGCTCAGAGCATGCCGAGGATGCCTGTATGACCATGCAGGTTCACGACGAACTGATCATCGAAGTGCGGGAAGAGGCTCTTGAGACCGTGCGCAATGGCCTGGTGCAGCGAATGTCTGCCGCCGCCAAGCTGAACGTACCGTTGCTGGTGGAAGCCGGCACCGGAGACAACTGGGACCAGGCCCACTAAAGCCTCTCCCCTTCCCTGATAACGCCCTGTTTTTGTTCATTTTCACGAGAAATGCACAATGACAGGGCGCCTGTGTTACCTCTCTCAACCCCTCCAGCGCCGTTTGCGCCCCCTCCGATCACGGCACGAAATCTGCAATGACCAGAGAGTCTGGGCTCACTGATGCCCTATGCCGTGACAGCAATGCGAGGCCTATTCCATGAATTCCGCAGCGAGTGAACGCAACTGGTTATTCGACCCAGCCCACCTGAAACTGGTGCAGCAGTGCCGGCGGCTGATTCAGTCAGAATTCGGGGTAAAGCTTCATCTGAACGAAGACCACCTGGCGGAGCACCTGGCCGAATACGCAGGCAAAACCCGATCGAAACATCTGGTGCATACGTGGGAAGCGCTTAAACAGAGGGTGCCGGAGCTGGGGCAGATAGAGGCAGCGCCAGCAGCTGCCAAAACTTATCGCGGGCAGGAGATTACTGGTTCAGAGGAGGAGAAAGGCGGGGAAGAAGCCCGACCACGGAAGAAACAGGTTATCTATCGTGGTCAGGTGGTAGGCTGACCCGGACAGGCCGGATCAGCTATCGAGAAGGACAGGCGCTTAGAAGGCCTTGCTGAACTCGATGGCGGCGCTCCAGGCGCTCAGGTCGTATTCCGCCTGATAGTTGGAAGCACCGAAGCTCGGATCTTGCTGAGTCGGATTCTCGTGCTGGTAGAACACTTCACCGACTTTAGCGTTGCCGTCGAAGATCAGGGTTCCGACTGCTGCATCAATCGTCCAGCCACTATTGACGTCTTTCCACTGGGTTCCCAGTGTCAGCCAGTGACGGTCCGTTGATGGAATACGAGCGGTAACGTACTCACCAACTGGTGATTCGTCATAGGCATAGCCTGCCTTGAAAGCCCAGGCCGGGGTAGCTTGCCATATCCCACCAACATTGAATTGCCAGGTATTACCCCACTTTTCCGTAGTGTGGCTAATCACCGCACCCGGAACGCCCGCGATCTCTCCATCAGGGTCACGGCTGATGATGTCCAGCTCCTCGAAGCGACTCCAGCGAGAGTATGTTGCACCCGCCAACAGGGTTACATCGTCTGTCAGTTTATGGCGCGCCCCCACAGTAATGCTCTCGGGAATCGCCAGGGGCACCTCAACCTTTTCGTTCAGGGTTGTTGTCACTCCAGGCATACCCGGGACGGGAACACCCGTCACCTCCATATCACCCTTTAGGTTGAGTTCTGTGCCGGTTTGCGCCGTCATGCCAAACTGGGTTTTGTCAGACAGTTCGTACAAGAAACCAACGCGAAAGGTCACACCAATATCATCGCCTTCAATGTCAGCGTAGGGCTCTGCGCCAACCGGGAGCGGCTCCGCACTCGGCCCAAGATCCTGATTCCTGGTAAGCCGGCCCTCAGCATAGATGATATTCAGCCCGGCACCCATGGACAGGCCCTGACCGTTATTAACGGCGATCGAGGGTGTAAACGCAATGGCGGTTAACTCGGTTTTGTCCGCAAAAAACCGCCCCACAAAATCATCCTCGTAGTCACCGGCCAGCCCGTAGGGAGCATGAATACCAAAACCGACGTCTACTGAATCACTCACCTCATGGGCCAAGTAGAAATTAGGCAGCCACGCGCCATCGGCTATATCCCCGCCCCGGCCAGCCGGGGTTACAGGATTACCGGATATCCGAGTGGCAGACGCCCCGTCCTTTGCCTCGGCATCAATGTCGAGGTAGGCCGCACCAAACGAAATATTGGTCCCAGACAACTGGCTCATGCCAGCGGGGTTAAAGAATACAATAGTGGCATTCTCGGGGTTAGCCGCCGCACCGGCATTAGCAGTACCCATGGCACTGGCGCTCTGCTCGTTCAGGGCGAATCCGCCGGCCAAAACAGTGGCTGGGGCGGCGAGTGCTGTCACGGTAGCGAAGCGGATGGCCTTTACGAGGGCATTGGTATTCTTGTGCATGCTGTCTCCTTTGTTAGTCGCGCGCGGAGTATACGCAGGGCAACACAATGGCCTCAAATGCCAAAACTACTGGTTGCAGGCACTAACAAAGTACGACTTTGGTATTAAGGCGGCCCCGGACAGGGCCGCCTGGAAGGAGGATCGATGTTCGGTTTCGATCAATCGTCCTGAATGGTGAGCTTGTCAACCGAAGATGACAGCTTGTCGGCGCCCTGGGCATCGGCACCGAGCTTGATCATAAGGCGCAAATCGTTGGCGGAATCCGCGTGGGCCAAAGCGTCTTCATAGGTGATGGAGCCTTCGGCGTACAGCCGGTACAACGCCTGGTCAAACGTCTGCATGCCGGACTCGTTGGACTTGGCCATCAACTCTTTGAGTTTGTGCACTTCGGCTTTACGAATCAGGTCCGCCACCAGCGGCGTATTGATCAATACTTCGATTACGGCCTTGCGGCCTTTGCCATCCGGGGTCGGCACCAGCTGCTGAGCCACTATGGCGCGGAGGTTCAGGGAGAGGTCCATCCAGATCTGGTTGTGCTGTTCCGGCGGGAAAAACTGGATGATCCGGTCCAGGGCCTGGTTGGCGTTGTTGGCGTGCAGGGTGGCCAGACACAGGTGGCCGGTTTCTGCGAACTGTACCGAATATTCCATGGTCTGGCGGGTACGCACCTCACCAATCAGGATAACGTCCGGCGCCTGTCGCAGAGTATTTTTCAGGGCCACTTCGAAGCTTTCGGTATCGATGCCCACCTCCCGCTGGGTGACGATGCAGCCCTGGTGCTGGTGCACGAATTCGATAGGATCTTCGATGGAGATGATGTGGCCGCGGCTGTTACGGTTCCGATGGCCGAGCATGGCGGCCAGGGAGGTGGACTTACCGGTACCGGTGGCGCCCACAAACATGATCAGGCCACGTTTGGTCATGGCCAGGTCTTTGACAATCTCGGGCAGCGCCAGGTCGTCAATCTGGGGAATCTTCACTTCAATCCGTCGCAATACCATACCGCACAGGTTGCGTTGGAAAAATGCGGACACCCGGAAGCGGCCAATGCCGCGGGCGCTGATGGCGAAGTTACATTCGTGGGTTTCTTCGAATTCGGCGCGCTGTTTGTCGTTCATGGCGCCGTAGACAAACTCCCTCGTCTGCTCCGGCGTCAGCGCGTTTTTGGTCACAGGGAGCACTTTCCCGTTCACCTTCATGCTTGGCGGTACACCCGCTGTAATGAACAGGTCCGAACCGCCTTTTTCCACCATCAGCCGTAACAGTTTTTCGAATTCCATTTTTTGTACCCAGTCTTCATTGTTTGGTGCCTGGGTGGAGCGGGTGCAGCTTCCCAGGACACGCTGTAAATACGTCCATGTAAGCTTGACTGCAGCATCCATGCTGCAGACAGTCCTGGGAAGCTGCACCCGCTCCACCCGTCAAACTGTATTCGGGGAGTCTGGTGAACTCCCCTTCCGCTCCTGGCACCAACGACACGGCCCGGAGCAATCCAATTAAAAGTTAAAAGTTATCAGGCATCTTGGCCTTGGCCCGCGCTGCTTCGCGGGAAATCAGACCCTTCTGCAGCAGGCGCTCCAGGCACTGGTCGAGGGTCTGCATGCCCAGCGAGCCACCGGTCTGGATGGATGAGTACATCTGCGCAATCTTGTCTTCCCGGATCAGGTTACGGATCGCAGACGTACCGATCATGATCTCGTGGGCGGCAATCCGGCCGCCGCCCATCTTCTTCATCAGGGTCTGGGAGATAACCGCCTGCAGGGATTCCGACAACATGGACCGCACCATGGACTTCTCCTCGGCCGGGAACACGTCAACCACCCGGTCGATGGTCTTCGCAGCGGAGGTGGTGTGCAGGGTGCCGAACACCAGGTGGCCGGTTTCTGCGGCGGTCAGGGCCAGTCGGATGGTTTCCAGGTCCCGGAGCTCACCTACCAGGATGATGTCCGGGTCTTCCCGCAAGGCGGAACGCAGGGCTTCGTTAAAGCCCAGGGTATCCCGGTGCACTTCCCGCTGGTTGACCAGGCACTTTTTCGAGTCGTGCACGAATTCGATCGGGTCTTCGATGGTCAGGATATGCTCATAGCGGGTGTCGTTGATGTAGTCCATCATCGCCGCCAGGGTGGTGGACTTACCGGAGCCGGTGGGCCCGGTGACCAGCACCAGGCCACGGGGTACGGACGAAATGTCCTTGAACACCTGCCCCATGCCCAGATCTTCCATGGTCAGAACCTTCGAGGGGATGGTCCGGAATACAGCGCCGGCGCCACGATTCTGGTTGAAGGCGTTTACCCGGAAACGGGCCACACCCGGCACCTCGAACGAGAAGTCGGTTTCCAGGAACTCTTCGTAATCCTTACGCTGCTTGTCGTTCATGATGTCGTAGATCAACCCGTGCACTTCTTTGTGCTCCATCGGGGGCAGGTTGATGCGGCGCACGTCGCCGTCGACACGGATCATGGGGGGCAGACCGGCAGACAGGTGCAAATCCGATGCGCCCTGTTTCGCCGAAAAGGCAAGCAGTTCAGTAATATCCATAGGATTCCTCGGAGGGCTTTTTCTTTTAGTCCAGAAGCGGCAAACTCACACTATGAGCAGCATAGCAGACAACATCGGGAGCGTAACCCGACGCATACAAAAAGCAACATTGAAGGCAGGCCGGGACCCCGGCAGTGTGCGCCTGTTGGCAGTCAGCAAGACACGCCAGCCAGACGAACTCAGGGTCGCTGCCAATGCCGGCCAGGTTGCCTTTGGTGAAAACTACCTTCAGGAGGCGCTGGACAAGATTGAAGCCCTGAAGGATCTCAATCAGATTGAGTGGCACTTTATTGGCCCCATCCAGTCCAACAAAACCCGTCAAATTGCGGAGATGTTCGCCTGGGTGCACAGTGTTGATCGGCTGAAGATTGCCCGCCGCCTGAGCGAGCAGAGGCCTCCCGGTTTACCGCCATTGAATCTGTGCCTGCAGGTCAACATCAATGACGAGGACAGCAAATCCGGCTGCACGCTGTCCGAACTGCCCGAACTGGTGGATGAGATCGGCGATTTGCCTAACGTGAAATTGCGAGGGCTAATGGCGATTCCCGATCCAGACCAGTCCGAGGCAGATCTGCGAATGAGTTTTCGCAAGCTGGCCAATACCCTGCGGGAGCTTAAACGGGCATCTCCTGAGGCCGGCCCGATGGACACACTGTCTATGGGCATGTCGGATGATCTCGAGATCGCCATCGCAGAGGGTGCAACCTGGGTTCGCGTAGGTACCGCTCTATTTGGGGCAAGGCCATCCAAACACAGCCAGAGCTGAAACCGCTGGTTCCTGCTATCATCGCATTCAACGAATTCACTGACCAAAGCCCTGGAGTGACCCTTGAGCACATCACCCACGATTTCTTTTATAGGTGCCGGCAATATGGCCAGCGCCATCATCGGCGGCATGCTGGAGAACGGCTACCAGGCCGGTAATATCTGGGTAAGCGCCCCTGACGATGGCCACCTGCAATCCATCCGGAAGCGCTTTGGTGTCAGCGTTACCACAGACAACCGGTACTGCGCCCAACAGGCGGATATTGTGGTATTGGCTGTTAAGCCCCAGGTGATGGCGGATGTCTGCCACGACATCGCCCCGGTGGTGCAGAACACCCGCCCACTGATGGTTTCCATCGCCGCAGGCCTGACCGCTGAAACTCTGGACACCTGGCTTGGCGGCGGCATGCCGCTGGTTCGCGTGATGCCCAACACACCATCGCTGGTTGGCAAGGGTGCCGCCGGGCTGTTTGCCAACGCACAGGTCAAAGACGCACAGAAGACATCGGTACAGTCGATGTTCGAAAGCATCGGCTCAGCGCTGTGGGTGGACGACGAAGACCAGCTGCACGGCGTTACCGCGCTTTCCGGAAGCGGCCCGGCGTATTTCTTCTTGATGCTTGAAGCTCTGGAAGGCGCCGCCACCGAAGCCGGCATTGCACCTGAGACCGCCCGGGCACTCGCTATTCAGACCATGGCTGGCGCGGCCGAAATGGCGGCCCGAAGCGACGATGACCCGGCGCAGCTCAAACGCAACGTCATGTCCCCCGGCGGCACCACCGAGCGTGCAGTGAATACCTTTGAGGACGGCGGCCTGCGGCAACTTGTGAAAAAGGCCTATGGCGCAGCGTTTGATCGCTCCCGGGAAATGTCCAAAGAACTGGCAGATAAACAGTAACCGTTAACGGAGACACAGCTACATGCTGGCAGATATTGTGATTACGATCCTGCTGATCGCGTCCACCTTCTACATGACCATCGTACTGCTGCGCTTCCTGCTACAGCTGGCTCGGGCCGACTTCTATAACCCGATTTCCCAGTTTGTGGTGAAGGCCACCAATCCGCCGCTGCGCCCGCTGCGCCGTTTCATTCCCGGCTGGGGCGGCATTGATGGAGCAGCGCTGGTACTTGCTGTCATTATCCAGGCCATTACCTTCTTCCTGATCCTGGTGGCCCTGAACGGCGGGATTCCCGGCATCAATCCGATTACCCTGCTCGTCTGGGCCGTTTTGAATGTGCTCAGCCTGATTGTCAAAATCTACTTCTGGTCAGTGATTGCCGTGGTGGTGGTCAGTTGGATTGCCCCGCAAAGCAGCCACCCGGCTATCCAGCTGGTAGCGCAGATTACCGAACCGGTCATGCGACCGGTGCGCAGCGTCATGCCTTCCATGGGCGGGCTGGATCTGTCACCAATCATTGTGTTCCTGATACTGAACGTCATCTCTGTGGTGATTGACCATATGAAGATCGCCGCGGGCCTCGGCTCCATCGGCCTTGGAATGTAACCTGCCTCACAGATATACATTCAGTTACAGTTTTATCCATTTCGAAACACCGAAGGCTTCAGCGTCAACAACATGATTCTGAAGCCTTTTTTGCATCAGAACCCGACCTACCGCAAAAAATGCCTACTGGCGCACCCCACCCAACTGACTAAAAAGGCTACTATTAACGTCATTTAATCTCGGAAGTCGCGCAGAAGGATTATCCAATGAATCAGCAGGGAACTCTGTCGCAGCAGGTTGAGGCATACCACAACTGGAAGAAAGAGCTGATACGGCAGATTGGCCGGTACCGGCTCTGGCTGCAAGATAACAATCTGTTCTCGGAAGACGTCAGTACCCGAATTCGCCATGGCCTTGAACTGCTCATTGAAGATGAGCTGACCATCGCCTTTGTGGGCGAGTACTCCCGCGGCAAAACCGAGCTGATCAATGCCCTGTTTTTCTCGGAGTATGGTCAGCGCATGCTGCCGTCCCAGGCAGGCCGCACCACCATGTGCCCCACGGAGCTGTTCTTTGATCGCAGCGCCAACCAGAACTACCTTCTGCTCCTGCCCATTGAGACCCGGACCGGCGAGCTTTCCCTGCAGCAATTGCGCAAGCAGCCTGAGCGCTGGGTAAAGCACGAGCTGGACGAGCGCAACCCGGAAGTCATGCGCGAAGTGCTGGCCGAGGTTGCCCGCATCAAAAGCGTGACCCCTGACGAAGCACGCCAGTTGGGCTTTGACGAAGCCATGCTGGAACACGATCGCAACAACCCCGGCAATGTACTGGTGCCTGCCTGGCGCAACGCCCAGATCAGCATTCGCCACCCGCTGTTCGAGCGTGGCCTGCGCATCCTCGACACGCCGGGGCTCAACGCGCTGGGCTCCGAACCAGAGCTGACCATCAGTATGCTGCCCCGCGCCCACGCGGTCATTTTTGTGTTAAGTGCGGACACCGGCGTAACCGCCAGCGATATGACGATCTGGAAAGATCATATCGATACCGAACACGCCGACCACCGGGCCGGCCGGTTTGCCGTGCTGAACAAGATTGATGTGTTGTGGGACGACCTGCAGGGCGAGCAACACACCACCGATGCCATTGAGCGGGTACGCACCTATACCGCGGAACATCTGAGCATACGCCAGCAAGATGTGATTCCGCTGTCGGCAAAACAGGGACTGCTGGCCCGGGTGCGCAAAGACAACGAGCTGTTCGGGCGTTCCAACATCGGCCAGCTCGAGCAACTGATTATTCAGCGCATCCTGATGCACAAGGAGCAGTTGATTACCCAGAACCTGATCAACGATCTTCTGGGCATGCTTCAAAACAGTCAGGCGGCCATGCAATACCGGCTTGAATCACTGGAAGAAGAACGCCAGGCCTGTGCCGGCGCCACCATGGACAAGGCCGCCCTCAGCCGGCTGGCAGAGCGCGCCCAGAAAGACTATGACTTCTACTACAAAAAGCTGATCACCCTGCGTTCCTCCCGCCGGCTCATGGATTCCCAGGGAGAGATGCTGAAGAACCTGGTCGCCGAAGATCGTTTTGAAAATCACGCCGCCAAGGTTCGTCACACGATGTCCAAGAGCTGGACGACGGCCGGCATGAACCGGGCCATGGACCATTTCTTTGAACTGTTGGAAAGCGACCTGACCAACCTGCTGGCCGAAGGCAGGCTGGCGGAGAAAATGGTCGGAGCCATCTACCGCCGTTATAACGAAGACACCCGGGCCAGGCACCTGGAGCCCATCCCGCTGCGGGCGGGCCGCCATGTGATCGCTATTCGGGAACTGCGCAAGAAAGCCAAGCGTTTCCGCATCAGCCCGAAAAACCTGCTGACCGAACAGTCCCTGCTGGTGCGCCGCTTCTTCAATGTCATGGTGGGTGAAGCTCGCACCCTTCACGGCCGGGTGCGTAAGGATGTAGAGCGCTGGCCCCAGGAAGCCCTGCTGCCGATCATGCAGTATTCCATGGAGCAGAAACAGCTGTTGGAGCACCAGATCCGCCGCCTGCGCGACATGGTCCGCAGCGACCGGGACAGCCGCGCTGAGCGCCAGCGCCTGGATAATGCCATTGTCGACCTGCGTAAACAGCTGGAACTGGCCGACGCCATGATGCGGCAAATCCGCAAGCCGGCCCCCACCATGATTCAGCAGAAAGTGGTCAATATCTCAGGCGCCATCTGAAGGACCGGGGGCCCGCTCGAACATCGCGCGGGCCCCGAAAACGGCGCCGCAGCCACGCGCCGGTTGCAGCAACCCCCACCCGCCTTTAAACTGCGATGCTGTCGCGCTTTTCTGAACACTCCAAGGCCAATGGCCAGACACTTGTGGACCGGACCAGGAACTCATCACCGCCATGCCTGATTCCCTGCCCTCGGACTCCGTGGGCCTTGTAAGCCCCCAAACCATTCACTTTGACACGCCGATCGAACTGGCGTGCGGCCAGATCCTGGATAGTTACGACCTGGTGGTGGAGACCTACGGCACCCTGAATCCGGACGCCAGCAACGCGGTGCTGATTTGCCATGCACTCAGCGGCCATCACCATGCCGCGGGCTATCACAGCATGGAAGACAAGAAGCCTGGCTGGTGGGACAGCTGCATCGGCCCGGGCAAGCCCATCGATACCAATCGTTTTTTTGTGGTCAGCCTGAACAATCTGGGAGGCTGCCACGGCAGCACCGGCCCCAATTCCACCAACCCGGCAACCGGCAAACCCTATGGCCCGGACTTCCCGGTGATTACCGTTGCCGACTGGGTAAAAAGCCAGGCTTACCTGGCTGACCACCTGGGCATCGAACAATGGGCCGCGGTGGTCGGCGGCTCACTGGGTGGCATGCAGGCGTTGCAGTGGAGCCTGGATTACCCGGAACGGTTGCGTCACTCGGTGGTGATTGCGTCCACGCCCCGACTCAGTGCACAAAATATCGCCTTCAATGAAGTGGCTCGCCAGGCCATTACCTCCGACCGGGAGTTCCACGACGGCCGATACTATGATTTTGGCGCGGTGCCCCGCCGCGGCCTGATGCTCGCCCGTATGGTCGGCCACATCACCTACCTTTCCGACGCCTCCATGGGTGAGAAATTCGGCCGGGAGTTGCGGGAAGAGGCCTACAAGTTCGGGTTCGACGCCGAGTTCCAGGTAGAAAGTTACCTTCGTTACCAGGGCGAGCGTTTCTCAGAAAGCTTTGATGCCAACACCTACCTGCTGATGACCCGGGCCCTGGACTACTTCGATCCGGCTTATGCCGCCGGCGGGGATCTGGCCAAGGCTCTGGCACCGGCAAGCTGCGAGTACCTGGTGCTGTCGTTCAGCACCGACTGGCGCTTTTCGCCCGAACGCTCCGAAGAGATGGTGAACGCCATGATCTCTGCCCGCAAGAAGGTCAGCTACGCCGAAATCGATGCCCCCTGGGGCCATGACGCGTTCCTGATTCCAACCCCCAGGTACACCGATATTTTCACCGCCTATATGGACCGGGTGGCACGGGAGGTGGGCGCATGAGACCAGACCTGGAAATCATCCAGCAATGGGTCCAGCCAGGGCATCACGTACTGGACCTGGGTTGCGGCAATGGCACCCTGCTGGACTTTCTCCAGCGGGAGCGAGGCGCCACGGGGTTTGGCCTGGAGATCAACCCGGACCACATCACCACCTGTATGGCGAAAGGGGTGAGCGTAATCGAGCAGAACCTGGACACCCAGGGGCTGGACAATTTTGACGACGGCATGTTCGACGTGGTTCTGATGACCCAGGCCCTGCAAGCGGTGAGGCGACCAGACAAAGTGATCGAAGAGATGCTCCGGGTCGGCCGAGAGGGCATCGTCACCTTCCCCAATTTTGCCCATTGGCGCCTGCGCTGGGGACTGGCTCTGAGTGGCCGTATGCCCGAATCCGACGCACTACCGTATAAATGGTATAACACCCCCAACATACGGCTATGCACCTTCAAGGATTTTGAAGCCTTGTGCCGTCAGAAAGGCATTCGCATCAAGAGCCGCCGGGTGGTAGACGGTCAGCACCAGAACAGCTGGCTGGCCAGGCTCTGGCCGAACCTGTTGGGGGAAATTGCCATCTATCGAATCACGCGGGAGAACCCATGATGATGACTCGTTCAATAACTCGCCTACTGACCCTGACCCTGGGACTGCTGTTATTCGCTCAGGCGCAGGCCGGCCAGGAAGACTTCGGTGACTATCAGGTGCACTGGAGCGTTTTCCCAAGCACCTTCCTTGACCCGGAAGTAGCCAGGGCCAACAACCTGCAACGCAGCCGGGGCATTGGCATCATCAACATTTCCATTATGACCGAAGGCGAACATGGCCAGATCCGGCCGGTTGGCGGGCAGGTGCAGGGCCAGGTTACCAATGACATCCAGCAGGTGAATTTCCTGGCCTTCCGTCGTATTCAGGAGGGTGATGCAGTCTATTTCATCGCCCAGTACCAGTACCGTTCCGGCGACCTGATGACGTTCAACATCACGGCCCGGCCCACTGGCCACAACCGGGATCTGCCAGTTCGTTTCTCCCATACCCTGTTCAATGACTGACACAATGAGCCAGAAATTTGTCATCGCCAGCAATAACAAAGGCAAGATTGCCGAACTGACAGAACTGCTCAGCCCCCTGGGGTTGCAGCCGGTTGCCCAGGGCGAACTGGGCGTGAGCGAGGCCGAAGAACCGGCGGTCACCTTCGTTGAAAACGCCATCCTCAAAGCCCGCCATGCAGCCCGGGAAACCGGGCTGCCGGCCCTGGCAGACGATAGCGGCCTGGCTGTGGATGCCCTCAATGGCGAGCCCGGCGTGCGCTCGGCGCGGTACGCCGGCGACGCCGCTTCCGACGCTGACAACGTGGCGGCACTTCTGGATGCCTTGAAGGACGTTCCCGCCCCACAACGCACTGCCCAGTTCCATTGTGTTCTGGTGTATCTTCGACATGCCGACGACCCCACGCCAATCATCTGCCATGGCCGCTGGCCGGGGCAGATCCTGACCGAGCCCCGGGGTGACGGCGGTTTCGGTTATGACCCTGTATTCCTGGCGCCGGAGTTCAACTGCAGCGCCGCAGAACTGACCCGGGCACAGAAGGGCAAGATCAGCCATCGGGGCCGGGCCCTGGCCAGCCTGCTGGAACAACTCCAGGCGGAGCGGTAAACCGATGACCGCCACCCCGGTTGCGGTCTGCCCGCCACTGAGCCTGTACATCCACGTGCCCTGGTGCGTGCGTAAATGCCCCTACTGTGACTTCAATTCACATGCCATCAAGGGGGAAATTCCGGAAACGGCCTATCTGAACGCCATTCTGGAAGATCTGGATCAGGACCTGTTCTATATCCTGGGGCGCCCTATCAAAACCGTCTTTATCGGCGGCGGCACTCCTTCCCTGATGAGCGGCGCCTTCTATGAACAGCTGTTCGACGGGCTCCGCCAACGCCTGGCGTTTTCGACCGATGCGGAAATTACCCTGGAAGCCAATCCCGGCACGCTGGAAGCGGGCCGCTTCGAAAGCTTCCGTGCAGCCGGCATCAACCGGCTGTCCATCGGGGTACAGAGTTTTCACCCGGAGCACCTGCAATCCCTGGGCCGCATCCACGATCAGGCCATGGCCCACCGGGCCATCGAATCCGCCCGGGCTGCCGGGTTCAACAATTTCAACATCGATCTGATGCACGGCCTGCCGGGGCAAACTCCGGAACAGGCGGTCAGCGACCTGCACGCCGCACTGGCCCACCGGCCAACCCACCTGTCCTGGTATCAACTCACCATTGAGCCGAACACCGAATTCTTCTCGCGACCACCGGCGTTGCCGGACGACGATCGGCTCTGGGACATTTATCAACAGGGGGCGACCCACCTTCGGTCAGCGGGCTTCGATGATTACGAGATCTCGGCCTGGAGCTTGCCTGGTCGGGAAAGCAGGCATAACCTGAATTACTGGAGCTTTGGCGACTATCTGGCGCTGGGTGCCGGCGCCCACGGCAAAGTCAGCCTGGCCGACGGCCGGATTCTGCGGTACTGGAAAACCCGGCAACCAGACGCCTACCTGCAAAGGATCGGCTCCCGCACCTCCGGTAGCGAAGAGCTGGCACCGGAGGACCGGCCGCTGGAGTTCATGATGAATGCGTTACGCCTGAAACGGGGCACATCGGAACAACTGTATCTTGAGCGTACAGGTTTACCCTTGTCGTCAGTTGCGGTACAACTTGAGCAATTACGCAAACAACATCTGCTGACCCCTGATCGCCTGCAGGCGACCGAGCAAGGACAGCGTTACCTGAATAGCCTGCTGGAGCACTTCCTCTGATGAATTCAGCTCAGCACACCGTGCCATCCGGGCCTCGCCCGATGAAACCGCCCATGAAGGTATCCATCGTGGTGGCGGTGGCGCTGTTCCTGGTTCTGATGGCCATCAACCAACCCCTGAAGACCGGCTCTGCCCCTCAGGGCATTGTCAGCTTCCAACTGGCAGGCACGGCGGACCAGGCCTACGCCATTATCCGCAGCTGGCGCGAGAACGGCCTGATCTGGGCAAAAGCGTCATTGTGGGTAGACTTTCTGTTTATCGTGGCTTACCTGGCCGCGCTGTTGCAGTTGACCAGACACTTCACCCGGGACAGGCCCGGCATCCGGGAGCGCAAGGTCGCGCGCTGGGTGCGCGCGCTGTTTATCACGGCAGGGCTGAGTGACGTGGCTGAGAACATTGTACTGCTGAACAACCTGAGCCCGCCCACAGACTCCATGAGCATGACCGCCACTATCCTCGCGTTGATCAAATTCACCGGGCTACTGCTCGGAGTGGCCGGACTTGTCATCATCCGGGCTGCCCGCCGGCATCCGCTGAGCCACTCCTGACACCATCCAGCCTCAATTGGTGCGATAGAACAACAAATCCCAGACTCCGTGGCCAAGATTTTCACCACGCTTTTCGAATTTGGTGATCGGACGGTCATCCGGGCGCGGTGAGTAGCCGCCCTGCTCCTGAGTATTGGCGAACCCTTCCGAATCGTTCATCACTTCCAGCATGTGCTCGGCGTAGTTTTCCCAGTCCGTCGCCAGGTGCAGAATGCCACCAACGCGGAGTTTGTGACGAATCCTCTGAACAAAGTCGTGCTGGATCAGGCGACGTTTGTGGTGCTTTTTCTTGTGCCAGGGGTCCGGAAAGAACACCATCACACGGTCAAGGCTGGCATCTGGTAAGCACAGGTCGATGACGTCATTGGCGTCGATATTGTAAACGCGCACGTTCTCAAGTCCGCGATCCTCCACCTCTTTGAGCAAGGCTCCAACACCGGGCAAGTGCACTTCCACACCGATAAAGTCCTGCTCGGGGGCCGCTTCCGCCATATCCGCCAGGGATTTCCCCATGCCAAACCCAATCTCCAGATTCAGCATGTTGTCCCGGCCAAACACTTCCCTCGGGTCGATCATGCCGTTGTCACGGGTCAGGCCGTACTTGGGCCAGCTGCGTTCATAGGCTTTTTTCTGACCCTCGGTCATCCGGCCCTGGCGCAAGACAAAACTGCGAACACCGCGGCGGGTGGTGATCGGGTTGTCGCCGGAGGCATCGTGCGTCTCATGCTGGTCAGTCATCTGTGGTCCTCAACCGTCAATGCGGATCTGATTTAGGGAACGTTACCCGCCAGTTTACCAGAGTAGACCGCCTCAAGCGGAGACAACCGAGCTTTGCCCCTGTTGACGGTCCAGTTGCCGGTAGCCGAGCGCTTCCATCAGATAGTTTCGGGTGACCGCTGGCTGGTCATCCAGGTCCGCCAGGGTGCGGGCCACTCGCAGAATCCGATGCAACGCCCGCGCAGACAACCCAAGTTTCTCCATGGCTCCGGACAGCAGTTTCTCGCTCTCCGCATTCAGATGGCTGGCCTCGTGCAACGCCTTGCCAGCAAGGGCCGCATTGAGCACGCCCCGTTCTGACTGCCTGGCCCGGGCCCGTAGCACCCGTTCCCGGACGCTGGCGCTGGACTCTCCGGTTTCACCGGCCCCCAACAACACGCCCCCGGCCTGCACCGGCACTTCAACGTGCAGGTCAAACCGGTCCAGCAACGGCCCGGATATCCGGGAGCGATAGCGCATGACCTGCTGCGGCGTACACTGACACTCCATGGTCGGATGCCCACTGTAGCCGCACGGGCAAGGGTTCATAGCAGCAACCACCTGGAATCGGGCAGGAAAAGTGACCTGCCGTGCAGCCCGACTGATGGAAATTTCACCGGTTTCCATAGGTTCCCGCAATACCTCCAACACGCGGCGCTGGAACTCTGGCAACTCGTCAAGAAACAGTACGCCTCGATGGGCCAGGGAGATTTCTCCGGGCCTTGGGCTGCTACCACCTCCCACCAGCGCCACCGCCGAAGCGGTATGGTGCGGGGAGCGGAATGGAGCCTGCCGCCAACCACCGGGCTTGAGGGGAAGGCCGGCGACCGAATGCACACTGGCCACCTCCATGGCCGCGGCGTCGTCCAGGGCTGGCAGTATGCCGGGCAGCCGGCTGGCCAGCATGCTTTTGCCGGTGCCTGGCGGGCCAAACAGCAGAAGATTGTGCCCGCCGGCAGCCGCCACTTCCAGGGCCCGTCGGGGAACCTGCTGGCCCCGGACGTCCGCGAGGTCCAGCCCCTCGTCCCGGGGCCCGGCTTCTGGCAGGGCTCGAGCTACCGGGGATATCCGGGCGCGACCAGACAAATGCTCACAGACGGTCAGGATGTGGCTGGCGGCAAACACGTCATCATCGCTGGCCAGCGCGGCCTCTTCAGCATTGTCCTGCGGAAGCAACAGCGCGCGACCGGCGCCTCTTGCCGCCAGTACCGCCGGCAATACGCCTTTCAGAGGCCGTAATGCGCCATCCAGGGACAACTCGCCAATGAACTCGAGGTCTTTGAGACTTTCGGCGGGAATCTGCCCGGAAGCGGCGAGGATGCCAAGGGCGATGGGCAGGTCGAAGCGTCCACCCTCTTTGGGCAGGTCTGCGGGGGCCAGGTTAATGGTAATTCGACGGGCGGGGAATTCGAACCCGGCGTTGATCAAGGCACTGCGAACCCGGTCTTTGCTCTCACGCACACCGGTTTCCGGCAATCCAACAATCGACAGGGCCGGCAGTCCGCCAGACAGATGCACTTCAACAGTCACTGCCGGTGCAGACACACCGATACTGGCACGGGAATGGACAATAGCAAGCATGGCAACCTTCCTTGGCAATCAGTTTCTTACAAGTCCCGGCCGCTGCATCCTGCGGGCCGGGCCAGACCGGTCATTATGAGGACAGTTTCTGCTCGAGTTCGGCAACCCGCTTCTCAAGCGCTTCCACTTTTTCACGGGTTCTCATCAATACCGCCTGCTGGGCATCGAACTCTTCGCGGGTGACCAGTTCCAGCTTCGACATGACCGTCATCACCGTTGCTCTGGCCTGGGCCTCAAAATCGTCTTTCGCAGCCCGAGCCATATCCGGAACGAACTGGCCAAACTGGCCCTGTAACTGAGCAAAAAAGTCCTGTGGCCCTTTCATAAATCACCTCTGAGAGTCTCTGTTTCCCGACGCGGCAAACGCCGTGGCTGAGTCGCTATCCGCTTTGGTGGGAGTGTATCACACCGCCGCCCCTGCCATACTGTGCCCTGTCCGCATTATAATGGCGGCGGATGGCTAACCCGGCCATGCTCTTTTTTGAGCCAAGGGCGGGCTCATCGCACCAAGCTGGTGCGCGTTATTGCGCCATTCTGGAACAGGATATAACCAACAAACTGATTTAAAACATTTTTTTTGCGTTGGCACACCCGATGCTAAAGCTCTCGTACGCAATCCGCACAATTGATGTGCGAGGTGGCAGCATCCCGAACTCAACAACCGGCCGCTGGCCCTCACTGTTGGGACGGCTTTACCAAGGAGAAAGCAATGAAACTTGTGACAGCGATCATCAAGCCTTTCAAATTGGATGATGTCCGTGAGGCACTATCCGAGATTGGCGTACAAGGCGTAACCGTCACTGAAGTCAAAGGCTTCGGTCGGCAAAAAGGCCACACAGAGCTCTACCGTGGCGCGGAATACGTGGTGGACTTCCTGCCCAAGGTCAAAGTGGAAATCGCCATTGGCGACAACCTGCTTGACCAGGTCATCGAAGCCATCACCAAGGCGGCCAATACCGGCAAAATCGGCGACGGCAAGATCTTCGTGACCGAACTGGCGCAAGCCATCCGGATTCGAACCGGCGAGACTGGCGAAGAAGCGGTCTGACAGCAGACTGACTCTGAAAAAAGCCAACGCAAAAAATTTATAACCTAAGAGCCTTGTGCGGAGGGCCTCCTATGGAAAGCACTGTTTTTGAAATACAGTACGCATTAGATACGTTTTACTTCCTCGTGTGTGGCGCATTGGTCATGTGGATGGCAGCAGGCTTTGCCATGCTCGAGTCCGGCCTGGTGCGCTCAAAGAACACCACTGAAATTCTGACCAAGAACGTCGCCCTGTACGCCGTTGCCTGCACCATGTACATGGTCTGCGGCTACGCGATCATGTACGGTGGCGGCACCTTCCTGAGCGGCATCACTGGCATGGGCGTTGAAGAAGGCTTCGAGTATGAGGCTGCAGCAACCTACGCGCCATCCGCTGACTTCTTCTTCCAGGTGGTCTTCGTTGCTACAGCCATGTCCATCGTATCCGGTGCCGTGGCCGAGCGCATGAAGCTCTGGGCATTCCTGATCTTCGCTGTGGTCATGACCGGTTTCATCTACCCGATGGAAGGCGCCTGGACCTGGGGCGAAGCTGACGTCTTCGGCATGTACAACCTGGGCGATCTTGGCTTCAGTGACTTTGCCGGCTCTGGCATCGTACACATGGCTGGCGCAGCTGCGGCCCTGGCTGGCGTCCTGCTGCTGGGCGCCCGTAAAGGCAAATACGGCCCGAACGGTGAGATCCGCGCCATTCCCGGCGCCAACCTGCCCCTGGCCACTCTGGGTACCTTCATCCTGTGGATGGGCTGGTTCGGCTTCAATGGTGGCTCGGTTCTGGCGACTGCTTCCGCAGAATCCGCTAACGACGTCGCCATTGTATTCATGAACACCAACGCCGCAGCGGCTGGTGGCGGTCTCGCAGCTCTGATCCTTGCCCGACTGATGTTTGGCAAAGCTGACCTGACCATGCTCCTGAACGGTGCACTGGCTGGTCTGGTGACCATCACTGCCGGCCCGGACACCCCCACTCCGCTGTTGGCAACCATCTTCGGTGCCTTCGGTGGCCTGCTGGTGGTGGTAAGCATTGTGACCCTGGACAAGCTGCGTATTGATGACCCCGTCGGTGCCATCTCTGTTCACGGCGTCTGCGGTCTGCTCGGCCTGCTGCTGGTGCCGGTTACCAACGGCGACGCCAGCTTCAGCGGCCAGATCATCGGCGCCATCACCATCTTTGTCTGGGTCTTCGTGACCAGCCTGATCGTGTGGAGCATTCTCAAGGCGGTCATGGGCATCCGGGTATCCGAAGAAGACGAATACGAGGGTGTGGATTACTCCGAGTGTGGCATGGAAGCCTATCCAGAGTTTGTCAGCGGCAAGCAGTAAGCCAGCCTGACAACCACGAAAAACAAGAAGGGCGCCAAACGGCGCCCTTCTTGTTTCTGTTCCTGGCGCTCCGTCACTAACAGACGCCCTGGAACAATTGGTCATCCGCGTGCCGCAGATACAACATCAATTCCATTTCCGCTTCGTGGACACTGTCAAACGGCCCCTGGATCGAGCCCTCGCGAGTCTGGAAAAACCACTGTCCGTTGACCAACGAGAACCGCTCACTACGAAACCAGTGACGATCCTGTTCACCTTTGCGCGTTTCCATAACAACTCCTTTCACTCCGAACACAGCACGATGATCAATAAATGACCACACTGTTTCAGCATAGCTCAGAGTGCGGAGCTGTCTAATTTTTGTCAGGCCTCTTCGGGACGCACCGCGTCTTCCAGCGCATCCACCATAAACTGAGGCATCGCCAGGGCTCCGTGGTGAATGCCGGCGTTGTAATAGCGGGTCACGAACGGGCGGTTGTTGGCGTCTTCCTCACGGAAATACTTCAGCGGGTTATCCTTGCTACCCATGGTGCAGCTCCACCACCCGGTCGGGTAGACAGGCTGAGGGAACGGCAAAGTCTGTACGTGGCCGAAGCCGGCCTTCTGCATATCGCTGTGGATGTCCTTGATGATGCTGTCCGTGTGCAACAGCGGCGATTCACTTTGCTGCACAATAATGCCGCCCTCCCGAAGCGCCGCCATGGCGTCCCGGTAGAAATCCAGGGCAAACAAGCCTTCGGCGGGGCCCACCGGGTCGGTACTGTCGATAATCAGCAGGTCGATGCTGTTGGGCTCAATATCCCGCATCCACTTGATACCGTCGCCAAAAAAGAAATTTGCCCGGGGGTCATTATTGGCCTCACACAACTCCGGAAAGTATTTTTCCGACATGCGGGTAACCCGCTCGTCGATTTCCACCTGCCAGGCCTCCTCGACACCGGGGTGCTTGAGCACTTCCTTCAGGGTTCCGCAATCTCCACCGCCCACTATCACCACTTTCTTCGGGTTCTTGTGAGTGAACAACGCAGGATGGGTCATCATCTCGTGGTACAGAAAGTTGTCACGGGTGGTCAGCATCACGCAACCGTCCAGCACCATCAGGTTGCCAAAGGTTTCCGTTTCATAGATTTCCAGCTTCTGGAACGGCGTCTGCTCTTCGTGCAGCTTGCGCTTGACCTGCAGGGAAAATGCCGTGCCCTGATCCTGGAATACCTCGGTAAACCAGCCTTCGTTCAATACCGTCATCTGTACCTCCCATTCATTGCGCCACCACGGGGTCGGGGCCTGTTCAAAGGGGCGTATTGTAGGGGGCCCACGGCCATAGCCAAAGTACTATTCCCCTTCGCCGCCACGTATTTTTCACATTTCAGGCCACTCGTGGCCCGGCAATCCTTTCGATCCGGCCTGTCAGGTCCTACAATGCAGCCTGACAACGGCCTGCGGGCCATTCCGGTTTCCTGACAGGATAGCAACAATGCCTGAAACCACAGCCTTACCTGCCCACAAGGTTTATAACATCGCTCACTGGAGTGATGGCTATATCGCAGTGACGCCTCAGGGTGAAGTCGAGATCTGCCCGGACCGGGGGCGGACCGCAGCCCGAATCAACCTTCCTGACCTGACCCGGTCTCTGGCCGAGTCCGGCGTTGCCCTGCCGGTGCTGATCCGTTTTACCGACATACTGCACGACCGGGTGAACAAGCTTTGCGGCGCCTTCAACAAGGTGACCGCTGAACAGGGCTACCAGGGCCGCTATACCGCGGTCTACCCGATCAAAGTGAACCAGCAGCGACGGGTTGTGGAAGAGCTGTTGGCGGCACAACCCGCCGCCTCGGCCGGACAGGTCGGGCTCGAAGCCGGTAGCAAGCCGGAATTGATGGCGGTATTGGCCCTTGCCCCCAAGGCGGGGTCAGTGATTGTCTGCAACGGCTATAAAGACCGTGAGTACATTCGCCTGGCCCTGATCGGCCAGAAGCTGGGCCACCGGGTGTTTATCGTGGTGGAGAAGCAATCGGAGCTGCCGCTGATACTGGAAGAGGCTGAGCGTCTTGAGGTATCACCGCTGATTGGAGTGCGGGCACGATTGGCCACCATTGGCAAAGGTAACTGGCAGAACACCGGCGGCGAAAAATCCAAGTTCGGGTTGTCCGCCAGCCAGGTTCTGGATGTGGTCAATACCCTTAAACAGGCCGGCGCTTTGGGTACCCTGCAGCTGCTGCACTTTCACCTGGGTTCACAAATTGCCAACATCCGCGATATCCAGACCGGCCTGAAGGAATGCGCCCGCTTCTACACGGAACTGCACCAGTTGGGCGCACCCGTCGGCACCGTGGATATCGGCGGCGGCCTGGGCGTGGACTACGAGGGCACCCGCTCCCGCAGCAGCTGCTCAATGAATTACAGCGTGTTTGAATACGCCTATAACGTGGTGCATGTGCTGCAAGCCGAATGCGATCGCCAAGGCATTCCCCACCCGGACCTGATCAGTGAATCCGGCCGGGCCCTGACAGCCCACCACTCGGTTCTGGTCACCAACGTGATTGATCGGGAATCTCCAGACCATCGGGAAGTCACTGAGCCTGAAGCAGACGCACCAGCACCACTGCATGACCTTTGGCGCGACCTTCTCAGCCTGCAGGATGATCACTCACCCCGGTCGCTGGCCGAGATTTACCACGATGTGCTGCATGCGATGAACGATGTCCACGCCCAGTTCGCCCATGGTCTGCTGTCACTCAGCGAGCGAGCCCAGGCCGAAACCCTCTACACCACCTGCTGCCGCCTGCTTCGGGTTCAGCTGGACAGTGGCAGTCGGGCGCACCGGGAAATCATCGACGAACTCAACGAAAAGCTCGCTGAAAAGCTCTTTGTTAACTTTTCCCTGTTCCAGTCCCTGCCGGATGTTTGGGGCATTGACCAGATCTTTCCGGTGATGCCGATCAATGGCCTGAACCGTCCGCTGAGCCGGCGCGCGGTGATTCAGGACATTACCTGTGATTCGGACGGCCGGATTGACCAGTACGTGGACGGCCAGGGCATCGAAACCACCCTGGCATTGCCGGAGGAAAAGGAGGGCGAGCCACTGCTGATGGGGTTCTTCATGACCGGCGCCTATCAGGAGATCCTGGGGGACATGCACAACCTGTTCGGGGATACCCACTCGGTGGATGTGCGCCTCAATGACCAGGGCGAGTACGACATCGGCACCCCCATCACCGGCGACACCGTCGCCAAGGTGCTGCGCTACGTCAACTTTGAGCCCGACAACCTTCTCAGGGCCTACCAGGACAAGTTTGCCGCCAGCAATCTGGACCAGCCAACACAGTCACGGTTGCTGGGCGAACTGAAAGCGGGGCTCGAAGGTTACACCTACCTGGAGGAGTAGCCTTCAATCGCCTTCCGTCTGGTGCAACCGGCGCCAGGCCGAAGGCGAAATACCCTCCCATTTGCGAAAGGCCCGGCCAAAATTGGACGGGTCGCTGTACCCCAGGTGGTCTGCAATATCGTCGATACTCAGGGGTGAGTATCGTCGCAACAAATCCAGGGCTCTCTGGTGGCGCACGGTTTCCTGAAGGAGCTGGAAGCGGGCGCCCTCTGCCGCCAACTGCCTCCGCAGGGTCCGGGCCGATACATGCAACTGCCCGGCGACATCCTCCAGGCTAAGCAGGCGGCCATCGCGAACCGATTCCAGCATCCGGACCACTCGCTCGGTCACCGAT
>NZ_LOCO01000013.1:0-48076 GCF_001574445.1 Marinobacter excellens LAMA 842 | reverse complement strand
CCTCCATCTGCCGCATTTCTTCCTCGCATTGAGCCTCAGCCACGCGACGAGCCACAGGATTGGACAACGATAACGGCAGGTTCAGAAACTGCTTTTGGAAGCGGATCTGGTTAACACCGGTGCAGAAACTCACGGCATTGCCAAACAGCGGCTGGTAAGGCCCCACATTGGCTGGCTGCTCATAGTCCACCAGGCACCGCCCGCCCTCCAACAACCGCTGACCAAACAACAGGTTGTTCACTTCCATCAGGGAAGCCAGGACCACCTCGATGTTGAAACGATGTAAATCCCGGGTGTCGTGCTTGATATCGAGCTGAATGACCGCTTCATCGCCTTCGATAAAAAACGACAGGGCCATGTAGGCAAAACGAATCCGGAAATATTTGATCAACACCAGCAGCGCCTGCTCGAGCGTGTCGCAGCTGATGGCGGCCTGAGACAGCGCACCATGGGCAGTAAATTTCAGGCGCCGGCCAAACTCCAGCCCCAGGCTGTCGTCCTGGCAGCGAACAAAGGCTTGACGACACAGCTCAGTGAACTGGTCCAGGGTAATAAAATTATCCGGGTGGCTCAGCTGTGGCTGGCGGATACCGGCAGCGCTGACCAGCTCTTGCCGGGCAACGCCGCGCTCCTCTGCCAGCTGGCAAAGAATCTCTGCGTAATGGGCCCGGATAACAGGCAGGGTGCCACCGGAAAGCAGTGCGTTCATGGTTTGAACTTTGAGTCGTTATTATGGTTGTCAGACTAGCGCCTGCTCTGGGATCCGGCAATCACTCCACTGACACAACTCCGCCGACAATGCGGCCAGATTTTTTTCACTCAAGGCAATCCACTTCTTGCAGCCTCCCGTAAATAACCAGACTGACAAACCAGCGGCGAGTGCCTAGAATGATGACTGTAATCAGCTCAACTCATGCGACTGTCAAGGAGCGTCCGGTGACCACACTGGATCAGCAACCAGCGAAAGCCGAGGGCCGAAAGGACCCTTGGGGTGTCTTGCTGGAAAAAGTAGGCAAACACCAGGATAGAGCTGCATACCACGCTTTGTTCGAACACTTTGCGCCGCAGATAAAGTACTACGCCATTTCTAACGGCATGGCCAGCCACGCGGAGGAACTGGTGCAGGAAGTGTTCATTTCCATTTGGCGCCGCTCCTGCCTGTATGACTGGCGTAAGGCTGCGGCGTCTACCTGGATCTTTACCATTGCCCGTAACCAGCGGATTGATATGCTGCGGAAAATGCAGCGGACCAGCGCTGAAATGGCAGTGGAAACCGAGGATCTGTGGCAGATTCCTGGCGATAATGAGGATGAGCCGGTGACGTCCCTGCACCGTTTGATGTCAGAGCGCCGGATTCGTGAGTCTCTCAGCCAGTTACCGGAAGAGCAGATTACCGTCATCGCCAAGGTGTACATGGAGCATAAGTCTCACCAGATGGTGGCGGATGAACTTCAGATCCCCCTGGGAACCGTGAAGAGCCGGGTACGCCTGGCACTGAACAAGTTAAAAGTGATTTTGCAGGATCAGAACGTATGACACGGCACCACCCCGACAGTCTCAGCCTGATGGAATACAGCGCTGGCAATCTGACTGAGCCCCATGCTCTCTGCATCCGGCTGCACCTTGAGCAGTGCCCACACTGTCGGAGCCGGGTGGACACCCTGAACAGCCTGGGCGCGGTGATGATGGAACAGCAGCCCAAAGTCACTGTGTCGGATAGCAGTTTCGAGCAGTTGATGGCACGTATTGACTCAGCACCCCAGGATACTTCACCGGTTGTGCAGGCACCGCGATTGAGCCCGCTGCAGAAGTTGCTTGGTCAGGACATCAACGAGCTGCCCTGGAAACGTCAGCTGGGCGATGTCAGCGTACTGGATATTTCGGAAAAGTTTCCCGGTCAGGGTGAGCGGGTGGTACTGCAGAAACTGGTGGCAGGCGGCAAGGCCCCGGCCCACACACACCGCGGTGATGAGACAACGATCGTGCTGCAGGGTGCGTTCGCCGACCAGAAGGGCGTGTTCAACCAATGGGATTTCGTGGTATTGAATGAGCAGGACGAGCACAGGCCCGTTGCCGTAGGGTGTGAAGACTGCATTACATTGTCTGTGCTGAGCGCCCCGGTCAAGCTGACGGGCACCTTCACCAGAATGTTGAATCCGTTCATTCGGTAAGTTTAGTTGATCAGTCCAGTGAGAAACGGAGGCAGGTTGCCTCCGTTTTTTGTGGCGACCGAAGATCCGTTATCGCAATCCGGTAATGGTTTAATTGACTTGGGCGCCCATCCCCCTAAACTGATCCATAGTAGGTAACAACCCCAGCACCATTCAAAACGCAACAGCTGACACATGCCCGACATCATCGTCATGTTTTTCCTGCTCGGCCTGGTAGCAGGAACCGTCAAATCTGACCTGTCCATTCCACGAGAAGCCTACGACATTCTCAGCCTGCTGCTGATGCTCACCATTGGCCTGAAGGGCGGAATGGCCCTGTACGGGAACCTGGCACCAGGCCTGCTTCTGGAAATGCTTGCGGTAGCAGGCCTGGGCTTTGCGTTACCGCTGCTGATGATCCCGATCCTGCGCTACGGCGTCGGCCTGTCAATCGCCGACACCGCCAGTTTTGCCGCCCACTATGGCTCGGTCAGTGCGGGCACTTTTGCCGTCGCCCTGGCGTGGGTTGAAACTCGCGGCCTCAGCTCCGGCGGCCAGGTCACGCTCTATCTGGTCCTTCTGGAGTTACCTGCCATCATGGTCGGGCTCTGGTTCTACAGACGTTTTGGCAAACGCACTGGCGATGCCAAGGGCACGCCGCTCTGGCAGGAAACCCTGACCAACCGAAGCGTTATCCTGCTGGTGGGTGGCGTGGTCATCGGAGCGCTTTACGGGCCCGGACAGGGCACCGGCGTCACCGCGCCCCTGACCAGTGCCTTTTCCGTCATTCTGTCGTTGTTCCTGCTGGAGATGGGGCTGGTGGCCGCCGAAACCCTGCGCAACCTGAAGCTGATCCACTGGAGAATCGTACTATTCGGGCTTGCAATGCCCCCCGTGCTGTCGGTAGCGGGGCTAACGGTGGGCACCCTGCTCGGGCTCGACACCGGCTCTATCGTCATCCTCGCCACCCTCACCGCCAGTGCGTCCTACATCGCCGCACCGGTGGCGATTCGCCACGCCATTCCCGATGCCAATATCGGCCTGGCCATGCTGGCTTCCCTAGGCGTCACCTTTCCATTCAATGTGCTCGTCGGCATCGGGCTTTATTACTCCATGCTCAGCTGGGCGGTGCCGCTATAGTGTCCCGCATGGCGCCGCCTACCAGGGTAACTCCGAACCATCCCAACTGAAGAATCGACCGTTACTGCTGTCGTCCAGGGCGCCCAATACCCGGATCAGGTTATCAGCCGTCTGCAAGGGCTTATGTACCGTCAGTTTGGACAGTGACTGGCTGAACGGTGAACTCAGGGCCGACTCGGTGGTCCCCGGATGCAGCGCCACGCAGGCAATGGGCTTGCACCGGCGAGGCAGTTCGATGGAAAGATTCCGCACCAGCATATTCAGGGCGGCTTTTGAACTCCGATAAGCATACCAGCCGCCAAACCCGTTATCGGATATCGACCCCACCTTGGCCGAGATGGCTGCCACGCGCTTGAACTCACGATGCCGCAGCCAGGGCAGCAGCGCCTGGATCAGCAAGGCAAATCCGGTGGCGTTGACCGCGAAAGCGCGGGCCATGTTAGCGGCCGTCACGTCTTCCAATCGCTTCTCGGGAAAAAGCCGGTCGTCATGCAGCAGGCCAGCGGCGTAAATCACCGTGACGATCGGGCCGGAACCGTCCAATGCCGTTTTCAACTCGGCTTTATCAAGCCGCTGCTCATCTTCCGCATCCCAGGCCAGCAATCTCACACCGGGATGATTTCTGAGATCGTCCGGTGCCCGCTGAGGATCACGACACAGACCAATGACGGCCTGGGCCGGGCAAGTCTCCAGATAGCGTTTTGCCAGCGCCGCACCAATTGCACCGGATATACCGGCAATCACGATCGTCATTCCCACGCCCTTCCACTATCAATGGATACCATGCCGGTGATACGAAAATTCAATGCCTTCGGGCCACCAGCCAGCAAACCAAAAAATTCAAACGCTCGTATGAAGAGACACTTCCGGATTGAAACAACGACATCCGGCAGTCATTCAGACTGCTATATCCAAACAGGAGAGTATCCATGCAATACCAGGCACCAGCGAACGATCTTCGCTTTCTGTTGTTTGATGTGTTGGGCGCAGACAACCTGCACGAACTGGAAAAGTACGCCGATGCGACTCCGGATCTGATTTCGGCGGTGATCGATGAAGCCGGCAAACTGGCGGCAGAGGTCATCCAGCCTACTAACCAGGTGGGCGACCGCCAGGGTTGCAGCTACGATCCGGAAACCAAATCGGTCAAGACACCTGACGGCTTCAAAGAGGCCTACCGGAAGTTTGTGGAAGGTGGCTGGACCGCCCTGGATGCACCACTGGAATTCGGCGGGCAGGGCCTGCCCCACACCCTGAAGTTTGTCGTGGACGAAATGGTGTGCTCCACCAACCTGTCCCTGGGCATGTACCCCGGCCTGACCCACGGTGCCATCAGCGCACTCTACGCCCACGGTTCCGACGAGTTGAAGCAGACTTATCTGGAAAAACTGATTTCCGGCGAGTGGACCGGCACCATGTGTCTGACCGAGCCCCAGTGCGGCACCGATCTGGGCCTGATCCGCACCAAGGCCACACCGAATGACGACGGCAGCTATGCCATCGAGGGCACCAAGATCTGGATCACCGGCGGTGAGCACGACCTGGTCGACAATATCGTACACCTGGTACTGGCCAAGCTGCCTGGCGCACCGGACACCACCAAGGGCATCTCCCTGTTTGTGGTGCCGAAGTTCCTGCCGGATTCCGGCGAGCGCAACCCGGCCTTCTGCGGCGGTCTTGAGCACAAAATGGGCATCAAGGGCTCTGCCACCTGCGTGATGAATTTTGAAGGCGCCAAAGGCTGGCTGGTAGGCGAGCCCAATAAGGGCATGAGCGCCATGTTCACTATGATGAACGAAGCCCGGCTGATGGTTGGTATGCAGGGCCTTGGCCTGGCCGAGATGGCTTACCAGGAAAGCCTGGCATTTGCCAGGGAGCGCCTGCAAAGTCGCTCCCTGAGCGGCCCCAAGAACCCGAACGGCCCTGCTGATGCGATCATTGTGCACCCGGACGTACGCCGCATGCTGATGCGCCAGAAGGTGCTGAACGAAGGTATGCGGGCGCTGGCACTGTTCACTGGCCACCAGCTGGATCTTTCCGTGGCTCACCCGGATGAAAGCGTGCGTGAAAACGCCGACGACCTGGTGCAGCTGCTGACGCCTGTGGTTAAAGCCTTCCTGACCGACGAAGGCTATAACAACGCCAACTGGGGCCAGCAGGTTCTGGGCGGTTCTGGCTTCACCCAGGATTGGCCGCTGGAGCAGCTGGTTCGGGACGGCCGTATTGCCCGCATCTATGAGGGCACCAACGGCATCCAGGCGATGGACCTGGTGGGCCGGAAGCTGTCCCTCAAAGGTGGCCAGCTGGTTCGCGCCCTGTTCGCAGAACTGACTGGATACCTGAAGGACAACCCGGAGGCGCCGTACCGCGAAGAACTCAAGGGTGCGCTGAAGAGTCTGGAGCAGGCCACCATGTGGCTGGCCCAGAATGCCCCCAAAGATCCGGAACAGGCCGGCGCTGCCGCCACCCCGTACCTGCGGATTATGGCCCTGACCGTGATCGGTTATCTGTGGTCCCGCATGGCCGGCGTCGCAGGCCAGCAGCTGCAACTCGGAGAGGGTAATAAGCCGTTGCTTGAGGGCAAGCAGGTATCCGCCCGCTACTATTTCGAGAAGCTGATGCCTGAAGTGGACTGGCTGCTGAAAGACATCCAGACCGGCAAAGACAGCCTGATGGCATTTGAAGACGAGCACTGGGTGGCTTAAACGGCAATACCGGTCTGGCCAAAATGGCTGGCCGAAAATGACCGACAGTTGGCAACTTCTGACCTTCTTAAAGACAGATCAGAACTTGATAATAGTCACGTTGATTAGTGTCTCTGAACTAGTCCAACCCGCCTCTTGCCGAGCCGGGTACCTTCTTGAAGCCGCGCTCTTGCGCGGCTTTTTTTATGGTGTTTTCCCGCCCGCCGCTGTCTCGGTTACAATGCGCCTTTGTTTTCTCCCCTGCATTCCGGAGGCTGCATGACCGCCGATGATTATCCGTTCCGCTTTGGCGGCATAGAGCGCCTCTATGGCCGCAAGGCCCTGAACGCTTTCCGTAATGCCCACATAGCCATCGTCGGCCTGGGCGGTGTTGGCTCCTGGGCGGCGGAATCCCTGGCGCGCAGCGGTATCGGCACACTCACCCTGATTGATATGGACGATATCTGCGTGTCCAACACCAACCGTCAGCTGCACGCACTGGAAGGCCAGTATGGCCGCACCAAGACTGATGCCATGGCTGAGCGACTGAAGGCCATCAATCCCCAGGCAGATATTCGCGTGCATTTCGGGTTTCTGACCACCAAAAACGTGGGGGAGTTGATTACCGAGGATATGACCGGAGTGGTGGATGCCATCGACAGCGTGAAGGCGAAAGCAGCGCTGATTGCCCATTGCCAGCGGCGCAAGATTCCGATTGTCTGTGCCGGCGGGGCCGGCGGCCAGATGGACCCAACCCAGATTCAGGTGGCCGACCTGAGCAAGACCACCCAGGACCCGTTGTTGGCAAAGGTGCGCAATATGCTGCGCCGGGAGTACGGGTTCTCCCGGAATCCAAAGCGGCGTTTTGGAATTGAGGCGGTGTATTCACTGGAACAGCTCACCTACCCCGCCGCCGATGGCGAGGTGTGCCTTCAGAAGCCGGCCACCGAGGGTCCGGTGCGGCTTGACTGCGCCTCCGGCTTCGGCGCAGCCAGCCCGGTAACCGCCAGTTTTGGTTTCTTTGCCGCCTCCCGGTTACTGAACCGGATTGCCCGCAAAGCCAATCAGGCCGATTAACGGCAATCCAGCACCAGCTTGCCCCGCACATGACCGCCTTCCAGCAGTTCGTGGGCTGCCTGTACCTGATCCAGGGAAAATACCTGCTCAACATGGACCTTCACATCACCGTCTTCAATCAACTCGGCGATTTCATCCAGATGGAAGGCATCTGGCCGTGAGCGCATGCCATGGGCTCGAACGCCCATGGCTTCTGCGGCGCTGACCACGTCATCGGCAGTCACCGTAGGGATGGTTACCAGCACGCCGGAATCACTGAGGGTTTGCAGGGAGCGTTTGCCGGTCTCGCCCCCTACCAGGTCCAGCACAACGTCCAGGCCGTAGCATTCTTCGGTGAAGTCGGTGGTGTGGTAGTCAATCACCTCATGCACCCCCAGCTCCGCCAGAAAATCCCGGTTACGGGAGGACGCCGTCACGATGACGTGGGCGCCCCGCTCCAGCGCAAACTGAACCGCAAAGTGCCCAACACCACCGGCCCCGGCATGAATCAGGATTTTCTGGCCAGACTCCAGCTCCGCCACTTCAAACAGGGCCTGCCAGGCCGTGAGTGCCGCCAGGGGCACGCCGGCCGCCGCGATCAGGTCCAGCTCTTCCGGCACAATGGCGAGATCTTCGGCGTCGGCAATGGCGTACTCGGCGTAGGCTCCGCCGGTGACCGGGAAGCCGATCATGCCCATTACCCGATCGCCCGGCACCAGTGTGGTCACGCCCTCGCCCACTTCCACCACCTCACCGGCCGCGTCGTAACCGGGCGTCCAGGGCAGGCTGTTTTCTATCTGGGTGGCGACGAACCCCATGCCCTTACGGGTTTTCCAGTCGATGGGATTGAGGCCAGCGCCGTGTACGCGAACCAGCACCTCGCCCTCACCCGGTTGCGGGATGGGCGATTCTGTCACGCGCAGCACATCACGCTCACCAAAGCGATCATAGACCACGTGGCGCATGGTGCCGGTTTCGGTCGGGTCAGATGATTCCATGGGCGTCTCCAGACAGCAGTGAACGGTGCCGTTACCGGCCTGAACTCTCAGACTAGCAGAATTTTACCGGCCCGGCCTCAACCGGGCAGGCCCCGCCCGCCGGCAACCAGCGCGCTGCCAAGTATCTCGGCGAAGGCCTGGGGCGCCCGGGCTGGCCGCTGGGATTTCATATCGACACAGGCATGGGTGGAGAGCGCCCGCAGCAAGGTTTTGCCATCGGCCGGGCGAATCAGCTGAAACTGCCGGGCAGAGCGGAAACGGCCATCCCAGTCGGTGAGCCAGGTACCCAGCACCAGTTCATCCCCGGCATTGGCAGAGGCCAGGTAATCCAGCTCAGTGCGAGTAATCGCCATGGCCTTGCCGGTCTCTTCATGCAGGGCCCAGGTCATGCCCAGGCTGTCGATGTGCTGCCAGCTCACCTCTTCCAGCCAGCGCACATAGACCACATTATTGGCGTGCCCCAGCCGGTCGGTGTCCTCCGGGCGAACGGTGATGGTCATGGTAAACGGGTCAGGCAAGTCCCAGTTCAGCGCCTGTGTCATGGTTGCTCTCCAAGGCCGGGAATAGCGTGCAACGGTAGCCGGCCAATACGGTCATTGTGAAGTGAACCAAAGTATAGAACGCCATCATGGGGATTCACCGAGGTGATTTCCTGAAGGTGGCTGCCGCGCGTATCATGCAGGCTGGTGATCATCCGACCACTGGCATCGAATGCCACCACCAACCCATACTCCTGAGGCTGTGGCTTCAGGCTGTCCGGCAGTTTCGCCACCAGGTTTTTCAGCCAGGGCTTGCGATGCATGCTGTCTACCTGGGCATTGCGCAGGGTTGGAAACGCGACCCAATACCGGCCCTGATCATCCACGGCCAGGTTATCGGGGAAGCCTGGCAGGTTGTCTGCAAACACTTCGGCCTGGCCCGCCCTGGGCCCGGAAATCCAGTATTTCAGGATGCGGTACTTCCAGGTTTCGTTAACCAGCACATAGTCACCCGCCGGCGACACCGCCACGCCATTGGCAAAATGCAGGTTGGCCAGCAGAACTTCGGTGCGGCGGGTACGGGGGTTATAGCGAAGCAGGCGGCCATGGGGGCGCATCTCCAGCAGGTCCAGAATGTAGTCCGGCTGGCGAAAGCGGGAGCTGGCGTCGGTGAAGTAGATACGGCCATCGGGCGCAATGTCCACGTCGTCAGTAAAGCGGAACGGCGTGCCTTCGGCCTCGCGGGTCAATACCGACAGGGTGCCGTCTGGGGTGATGGACAACAGGCCTTTCCAGGCGTCAGCCACAATCAGGTTGCCCTGGGCATCGAATACCATACCCAGGGGCCGCCCGCCGGTTTCCAGCCAGTTCTCTACGGTGCCATCCGGAAACACCCGCACGATTTTGCCGTCCTGGGTGCCGGTATAAAGCACGCCGTTTGCATCAATGGTGGTATCTTCCGGACCATAGACCTGGCCCCGGGCCAGCAAGTCTGCCAGGCGCAGGCGTTCATTGGGCGCCAGTACACCGGTCATGGCCGGTGGCGATGGTGCCTCCCAGGCCTTGCTGTCAACCGGCGACGGCGTGAGCAGGAAGCTGCCCAGCAGCAGAAAGATGACCAGCAGGCCTATCAACAACCATTTCATCATGTGCGCCCGATCCATTGGTGATTGTTAGACGGTAGGCAATATCAAAGCACCCTAACCTTAGCAGACATTACCGGGTTTCTGGCAACGCAGGACAGGCTGTCAGGATCCGAGAAAACGACGACACAAAGCCGCAAAGGTATCGGGCTTTTCAGCATGCAGCCAGTGCCCGGTACCCTCGATTATCTTCAGTTCGGCGGCTGGGAACAGTTGCCGGATGGTGTCTTGATGTTTGCTTTGGATATAGGCGGAATCAGCGCCTTTGATAAACAGCACCGGACCATTGTACGGACCCTCACCCTCCGGCGCGGCGGCCAGTTTCTGATAACAGGCGTCAATCACAGGCAAATTCAGGCGCCAACGGAACAGCTGATCACCATCACCGGCCTGCTCTGCCGGTATCCGCTCCAGGTTTTTCAGCAGGAACTGCCGCACGCCCGGGATTTCAACAAATTCGGCCAGGCGCTTGTCCGCTTCCTGGCGAGTTGTTACGCCAATCAGGTCCAGGTTCTTCATGCCATCCAGAACCGCATCATGCCGGGCTTTGTAGGTGACCGGTGCTATGTCCGCGACGATGATCCCCTTGACCCGCTCCGGATAACCCAAGGCGACCTGCATCGCCACCTTGCCACCCATGGAATGACCCAGAACCCAGGCCTTGTCCAGATTGAGAGCGTCCATGTAGGCCACCACATCGGCCGCCATGGCCGGGTAATCCATGTCGTCGGTGTGGGGTGAGCTGCCATGATTGCGCTGATCGAGGGCGTGAATCTGCCAGCCATCTTCCAGGCGGCGGGCGATACCTCCAAGGTTCTCAAGGGAGCCGAACAGCCCATGCAGCAGGATCAGGGGCTCGCCCTGGCCGGTAATACGATGATTCAGTTCAACGGTCATACGCTGACAGCCTCCGGTGATGGGGATGAACCGGATACACTACCATCGCCAGACTCGGGGGCAAGGAGAAATTAGGCAGACAAACCGCAGGTACAAAAAAGCCGGGATAAACCCGGCCAGAAGGTCACAGACATTACGACGGACAGCTCAGCAGTAGAAGATGCTGTCCAGATATTCCGCCAGTGCCAAAACGTTTTTACGCTCGGCCTCGTTATGGGGTACAAAGATTTCCCGTTCCATACAACACCTCCATTTTGCCTGTTGGCTACTTCAACCTGATGCGTACCATGCTATCGTTGAAGCTATGGCAAGCCGTTGACTGGCTGTGCCAATCGTTTGACATTTTGTATCACACTGACACACAACCACCCGGAGCCAACCATCGGCATGCACGCGCAAACGGACCAAGCGGATACCCCGCAAGTTGCGGCCTCCAGCACACTGGCGCTCGTGCATTACCTGGATACGCTCGGGCTGTTGAATCGCCCCCGGATTGAAACCCTCACCGGCCTTAGCCTGGAAGCCCTCGAAGATCCGGATTTGCGCATTCCCGCCAGCACTCACTACCAGCTGTGGGAACTGGCCGAACAACTGACCGGAGACCCCGGTGTTGGACTGCACGCCGGGCAGGTAGTTGACCCTGAACGAATGGGCCTGGTCGGGCATGTATTCTTCAATTGCGACACTCTGGGCGAGGCCGTCGTGCAGTACGTGCGCCTGCACCGGCTGATCAACGAATCGGTAACCCTGAGCTTTGAGCAAACGCCGGATCAGGCCATCCTGACCTGGCAGCCAGACCACCCCGATCACTACTGTCGTCAGGATATGGATCGCACCCTGGCGGCGGCGCTGTGTCGAACCCGTCATTTTATTCACCGGGGCATTGAAGCCGACTGGCTGGAAGTGGCCCATCCGGAACCCGGCTATGGCAGTGAGTACCGGAAACTGTTTGGCGGGCCGGTTATTTTTGGTACCGGCATCACCAGAATGGCGTTCTCCAGCCAGCACCTCGGGCACCCGATTCCCCATCGCAACCCGTATGTCTATTCCGCCGTGCTGAAGCAGGTCAATGCGGTGCTGGCCCGCCTGCAAACGCGGAAATCTTTCAGCCGCAAGGTTCGCCGCCTGATTTCACGGCAAATGGCCACTGATCGCATTGATGCCGACACCCTGGCCCGGCAGTGCCACATGAGCCGCCAAACCCTGTACCGCAAGCTGAAAAAAGAGGGCCTGAGTTTTCATGATCTGGTGGAACAGGTGCGCCAGGACAAGGCCCTTCGGTATGTAGCTGACGACCAGTATGCCCTGGGGGAAATTGCCTTCCTGCTGGGTTTTTCTGAACTCAGCGCCTTCAGCCGTGCTTTCAAACGCTGGACCGGCATGGCACCGGCCCAGTTTCGGGCAAACCATCAGGAAGGTAACGAATGACTCCGGATAATCTGTCATTGCTGGCCATCCCCCTTGCCGCACTGTACCTGGCAGCCCTGGCCTGCATTTATCGGATCCTGCTCAGCTATCGCACCGCCCAGGGGGCCATAGCCTGGATCATCGCACTGGTAGGCCTGCCCTATATCGCGGTGCCACTGTTTGTTCTGTTCGGCCGAAGCCGCTTTGGCGGTTATGTCAAAGCCCGCCGGATGGGCGATCAGTCCCTGACCACCCTGCTGGACCAGTTCGAGAAGCAGACCACGTCGATCTCCAACCCCGGCCACGAACATTTCAGCGATGAGCTGCAGGTACTGTGCAAGTTGAGCCGGCAACCGTTTACCAGCGGCAACCAGTGCACACTGCTGGAAGACGGAACCGCAACATTTGAGGCCCTGTTCGAAGCTATGGAGGATGCCAGGCAATACATTCTGCTGGAGTTCTACATCGTGCGCTCAGACAAGGTGGGGCAGCGCATCAAGGCGATTCTGGAACGCAAGCTGGCGCAGGGTGTCGAGGTGTGGTTTCTTTACGACGACATCGGCAGTGTGTTGCTGTCACGGCGCTGGCTTAACGAACTGTCAGCCGCCGGCGCGCGCATCGCTTCGTTCGGCAACGGTAACGTGCGCCGCCGGCGTTTCCAGATCAATTTCCGGAACCACCGGAAGTTACTGGTCTGTGATGGCAAGGTGGGCTTTGTTGGCGGCATTAACCTGGGCGACGAATACCTGGGCACGGCGATGGACCAGGAACCCTGGCGCGATACCCACTGTCGCATTGAGGGCCCGGCCGTGACCGGGTTGCAGCTGGCGTGGCTGGAAGACTGGCACTGGGCCAGTAATATCCGCCCGGAACTGGACTGGCACCCGAGCTTTGACACCGGCGGTGATCAACAGGTTCTGGTACTGCCTACCGGGCCTGCAGATACCTGGGAGACCTGCACGCTATTCTTCCTGAACAGCATCAACAATGCCCGCACCCGAATCTGGATTGCGTCGCCCTATTTTGTTCCGGATTTCCAGATCATGAACGCCCTGCAGCTGGCGGCGCTGCGAGGGGTGGACGTTCGCATCCTGATTCCTGAAAAATCCGATAGCCGGCTTATTCGCCTGGCTGCCTATTCCTACCTGGTGCAAGCCAGCCAGGCTGGCATCGGGATCTATCGGTACCAGCCCGGCTTCATGCACCAGAAGGTGGTTCTGGTGGACGACCGTTATGCCGCCGTGGGTACGGCCAATCTGGACAATCGTTCCATGCGCCTGAATTTCGAGATCACCGCGGTGAACACCAACGAGAACTTCATACGCTCGGTCGATGCCATGCTCCGGAAAGATCTTGAGCATTGCCAGCGAATGACAGAGCGGGATTACCAGGATCGCTCCATTCTCTTCCGACTCAGCTGTCGCGCGGTGCGACTGCTGGCGCCGTTGCTGTAGCGGTTATTCTGGCTCCGGCAAAAACATTGTGCGACCATGGCCTTTCCAACGGTTCACCTGCTGTACACAGATAACCCATGAACGCATTCAAGCCCAGAGAAACCCTGACCGAACAAGTCGCCCGCCATATTGAAAACCTGATTGCCTTTGAACAGCTGAGATCCGGTGAGCGCATCTACGAAAGCTCCATGGCCAAAGAGATGGATGTCAGTCATGGTTCCATCCGCGAGGCGCTGTTACTGCTGGAAAAACGGCACCTGGTCCGCAACGTGCCACGCAAGGGGGCGTTCGTTACCCCGCTGGACGAGCACTTTGTACGAAGTCTCTATGAAATTCTCGAACTGTACCTGACCCACACCGGCCAAAAACTGGTGCGACAGTGGCAACCCGAGGACATGGCCCGGCTTGAAAATCTGTATCGGCAAATGAAGGACTGCTACCAGAAAAACGACCTGATGGCGTTTCTGGAACTGGGCATTGAATACACCAAGGCGTCACTGGTGTACGCGGACAACTACTTTATCGTCTCCGCCATTGATGACCTCTGGCCCTCGGCCAAACGCTGTGCCTTTGTCGCCTTTCGCCAAGGCGGGGCACAAGTACTGGAGGACAATCTGGCACACATGGAAGAATCCATCCGGGCCATTGGCAACCGGGACGAAGCGGCCCTGGCGAACATCCTGCATCGTTATGCCCTTCAGCAATGCGAACAGGTTCTGGCCGCCATCAACGCAGGTTGAGGCTGGCGCTGGCTGACGGTTCAGTAGAACAGCTGGGTAAAAGAGAAGCCAATGTTCAGGTAGGCGGTCCAGTTATCCTCGTTGTTGTAGGCAGCGGCCAGTTGCACCGGCCCGAGCAGGGTATCCACGCCAGCAAAGGCACTCCAGGACCGCACCGTGTCGCTCCAGCTGGCGTCACGCATACTGTCCCACGCATTGCCGGTTTCAAAACCGGCGCCGGCAAACCAGGGCATGACCGGACCACCAAACTCCTGCCGACCGTAAACGGAAGCCAACACGGCGTCGTTGCCGGTAATTTCCCCCGGGGCGTAGGCTGAAAGCTGGCGAAAGCCACCCAAACGGGCGGCATTTTCAATACCGGCCTCGCCGCTGAAAATCTGGCGGGTATACAACAGCCCGGTCAGGTTAAATCGCTCCCAGGTACCAGTGCCCAGCAGCATCGCCGTCACGCCATCAAAGTGCCGGTCTGAACCGAGATCTTCCCGCTCAATCCGCCCGCGGATCCCGGCAAAAGCACCGGATTTCGGGAAGAAGGCATCGCTCAGGGAATCGTGCACCAGCTGCAAGCTGACATGCCCCTGATGCACATTGTCGGCGGGGGCGACCGGAACACCCACTTCGTCGTCAACCGAGGCATACCCGCGCACATAGGCCAGCCGGACTTCACCATTGCCGCCCAGCTCCATGCCCAGGGCCAGGTCCACTTGCCGGAAGGTGACATCCACTTCCGAGATGCGCCGGCCCTGATCGTAAATGCTGTAATCGTCGCGCCGATATTCCACACCGACAACGGCAAACCGGTCATAACCGTAGGTTAGCGGCTGGTACCACTGGCTTCGGACCCAGGGCTGGGTGCCCAACTGAACACCGGTCAGCCATTCCGCACCCAACCGGTTCAGCTCGGTCATGCGCAGGCCAGTTGCCAGGTTAAAGCGGGTATTTCCCTCAAAGTTATCTTCATAGTTGAGCCCGAACGACAGGTAATTCGGTCCCCAGCTTTTCTCCCGCGCCCGTATCACAAGGAGCGGCCCCTCTTCCGTGGGCGCCAGCGACCAGCCCACGGATTCGTAGTAGCCGAGGCCATAAATACGCTTCAGGTCTGCCTCAAGCTCCGGTACGTCCAGCACTTCCCCCGGTTGCTGGCGAATCCGCTCCCTCAGGAAGTCCGTCGCCAGGCGCTCACCCTGGGCGATCTCAACCCGAACCACTGGCCCGGGCACCCAACTGCCGGCGGCCCGGCGCGACTGATACGCCACCCACTGTTCCTCAGACACCGACAGCCGGTTCAGGGCAACCGCATGTTCACGGGCGGCCGTGGCACCCAACTCAAACAGGACCGGCGCATCGTAAAAATCGGCGGAGCCAAAGCCTTCGAGGTCCGGGTGCACCAGCACGTCCTGCTCGGTCAGCATGGCCAGTTGGGCATCGGTATTCCTGCGGGTTATCAGGGTAGTCAGTTGCCCCACCACTGAGAAAGCCTCCCGCAATTGGTCGGCGCTCATCATCGGATCGGTGATATCCACGGCAATGACCACATCCGCGCCCATCTCCCGAGCCACGCTGACTGGAAGATTGTTGGCAACCCCTCCGTCCACCAACAGCCGACCGTCCCGCTCAACTGGCGCGTAAACGCCCGGAATGCTCATACTGGCCCGAATCGCTTCGGCAAGATTACCGTCTCCGATGACCACCTCTTCCCCGGTTTCAAGGTCGGTGGCCACGGCTCGGAAGGGAATGGGTAACTGATCGAAATTTTCAACCAGAGCGGCATTGCGGGTGAGTTCATTGAGGATAAAGCCAAGATTCTGCCCGGTCACCAGGCCTCCGCCCAGGTGGACACCTTGCCTGCTGACCCCCAGACCGGGCACCAGTGGCAGACGCCAGTCGTCCTGTTTGCGCCGGACCGGCTTGAACGCCCGGCCGGGGTCGTCGCGGAAGCTGGACAACCAGTCCAGTTCCAGAAACCGCTGCTCAATCTCGGATACCGACATGCCCGAAGCGTAGAGTGCCGCCACGGCGGAGCCGGCACTGGTGCCCACCACCACGTCCACAGGCACCCGCATTTCTTCCAGCACCCTCAGAACACCCACATGGGCCATGCCTTTGGCACCGCCACCGCTGAGCACAAGCCCAACTTTCGGGCGTTCTGAGGGTTCCGACGCCAGTACTGGCGCCCACAACAGGGGCGCCAGAATGAACAGCAGAACCAGATAATACCGCCGGTCGGGCAAATCCCGGTCAGCTCTTGTCGCGGTGTTTGTCATCGTCGGCCAGGGAAAGGTGGGAAACGTCCGGAACCATCGGCGGTGGCAGATCTCGTTTTACCCCCAGATCGGAGCCCGGGGGCGCCAGGCTCCAGTCGTCCAGATGCTCGAACATGGGCGCTTCCGGGTCTTCATGCTCCACCAGGGTGACACCCACCGGGTCCAGGGTCAGGCCTGAGCCAGCAAGGATATCGTCCACTTTCTCGCCAGCCACTGGCAGGCGATCTCCGGGTTCGGTCGCCGGCACGTTGCCCTCAGAGGCCGGTTTCGGCGGGGCCGATGGTGCTTCAGTCTCGGCTTGCTGATCAGCCTGGGAAACCGGTGCAGGTTTCGGTTTCGGTTTCGGTGCCGGGGCCGCAGCCTGAGCAGCCCCGGCCATCGGTTGTACATGGGCAATCATGCCATGCTTGCGCAGTACCGCCTGGTACTTCTCTGCGTGAACCTGTTCCAGCTTGTTACGAATAACGACTGGCTGGCCACTGAACATGCGGTCCAGTTGCTCCACGCTGGCCTTGAACAGGGCCCGGGCGTTGTTGCGGGCAGTCTCGACATCAGTACCTGGCGCGCACTCACCCCTGAATACAAGCTGGAACATGGCTATCCCTCTCACTTTCCCAATGGTTCTGGCTCCATGATAGCGGAAAACCAGCTCTGCGGCAGGCAGGCAAACACCCCGCAGCGCGGAATTATGTCCAAAATGCAAACAATTGAAAAATACCGGGAATCAATGACGAAATTTCCGACACTCTCTGCAATAATCAACCGTAACCAAACTTTACACTTGGTAACATAGAAGTTATCTCATCCGTTTTCGGGAGTGCTCGTTATGCGCACCAGACTATACGCCTTCGCATCCGCGGTTGCGTTATCGATGCCAGCCAGCCAGGTACATGCCGAAAATCTTGACGTTTTGATGAGCCAGGTGTTTTCCAACCAGGAAGCCACCTACATCGGTTTTGAAAGCGTGGAACGGGAAGACATCCCGGAACAAGCCGCCGTCGACCGTAAATATCTGATCGTCGACTTCCGACTCGCTGAGCAGAATCCGGAAAGTGAGCAGCTTCAGGCCAGCGTCCACAAAGTCTGCATGACCCTGCTGAAAGACCGGGCGCTGGTTCGCTCCCTGTCAGACTCCGGGTACGACATGGTGTCAGTGGCGTTCGACCGCAAATCCCAGTTCGACTGCCTCTAAACCGCTGGTCAGCTCAACGCTGGCCCAGCAATTTGGGGAAAGCTTCAAGGGCCGTATTAACCGCATCCAGATTGAACGCCTCTACATCCGCCAGCAGTTTTTCGCCGTAGCTGGTGACCGACGGCGAACGATGACGCTGCCCCCATTCAACAATTCGTAGCGCAAAGTCTTTCATCTGTTCCGGGTCGCCGCTTTCACGAACATCCTGCCACTGGTCACCAAAGTCCTCCGCCAGCTTCTCCCGCAGCCAGCCTCGCTCCTGCATACTCATGGTCTGGGCCAGCAGCCGCTCGGCTTCCTCCGGCGTCCCGTCATCTTCCGCCTGCTCTACGGTGGCCTCAACCCGGGGCAACACGAGAGTAAAGGTGGACCCAACATCCGGTTCACTCTTTACCGTCAGCTCACCGCCCATCATTTCCACCAGCTTCCGGCTGATGGCCAGACCCAGGCCGGTGCCCCCGTATCGCCGGGAGCTCTGACCTTCCTGCTGCTCAAAGGCATCGAAAATACGGTCCTGCTGATCCGGCGCAATGCCAATGCCGGTGTCGGCCACGGTCACTTTCAACCGGTAGTAGCGGATATCCGCGTCCTTACCGGTCGATTCCTCCAGTTCTTTGGCCACGGCCCGCACTGTCACTCCACCCTCATGGGTGAACTTGATGGCATTGCCCACCAGATTGAACAACACCTGGCGCAACCGGGTTTCATCCAACATCATTGCCGAGGGCATGCCAGAGCCTACGCTCACCTCCAGGGTAATGCCCTGCTCGGTCGCTCGCAAATCAAAGATATGCCGGACATCGCTGAGCAGCCGGCGAACCGAAACCGGGCCGAAGTCCAGGCGCATCTTGCCAGCCTCGATCCGTGACAGGTCAAGAATGTCGTTGATCAGCATTAACAGGCTGCGGCTGCCAGCGCGGATGGCGTTCAAATAGTTGCGCTGCTGGGGATCAGTCACCGAGTTGTAGAGCAGATCGCTGTAACCAATGACCGCATTCATCGGGGTTCGGATCTCATGGGACATATTGGCCAGGAACTCACTCTTGGCCCTGCTCGCCGTTTCCGCCTCCCGGGCCAGGCGTTCGGCCTCAAGCTTGGCCGCTCGCAGTTCATCTTCACTGCGACGCAAGGCATTCTCGGACCGAATCCGTTCATCCACTTCCAGCGACAGCTTGCGGTTCCAGTAGAGGAAAATCAGTACCACCACGATGGCAATCAAAATGATGCGCCTGACCACCGTGTAGTCGGCTTCCTGTTCGATATCCAGGTGTATCCAGCGGTTATACACCGCCTCGGTTTCCGATGCCGGCAGGCTGCTCAGGGCCTTGTTGAGGATGCGGTGTAAAACCGGGTTGTCCTTGCTGACCGCCAGCCGCAGGTCATATTGATAGGGCGTGATGCTGGTAATCCGCAGGTTCGACAGGCCCAGTCGGGCAACCGTGTAACTCACCGCCGGAATATGCGTGACCATCACATCCAGGTCGCCGTTGGACAGCGCCAGAAGCCCGTCTTCCACGGTTCTTTGCGGGTAAAGGTCCAGGTTTGGATGATTGATTAACAGATAGTCATGGCTGGCCTGGCGATTGACCACACCGACCCGCTCATCCCGCAGTTCCCTCAGATCACCAATGAACCGGCCAGTATCCCGGATGGCCAGGGCAATCGGTACCGACACATAGGCCCGGGTGAACAGGAATTCCTGTTCGGTTCGGGGGGTGCGGGACATGCCCGGCAGAATATCCACTTCACCCGCCTTCAACATGTCCTCGGCCGACTGTCGGGAGCTCGCAATCACCCGGTTGAAGCGAACGTCCAGGTTCTCCTCCAGGCGTTTGACCAGGTCAGAGGCAAGGCCCGCCGGGCGGCCGTCCTGCTCGAATTCAAACGGTGGCCAATCGCCACGCATACCCACTTTCAACCCTGGATGACGTTTCAGCCACTCCAGCTCCGAAGCGGTCAGGGCCACGCCACGTCCTTCCAGGGCCGGCATGTTCGCCTGCAACCAGGCCTGGCGAATATCCCGGTGCTCGTTGTGGCTCAATGCCTGAATGGCCCGGTCAAACACCCGAAAAAGGCGGTCACGGCTGGTCGGTACCTGCAACACAACATCCACCGGGCGATTGTCCAGCAGAACGGCCAGAGCGATACCATTGATCATTGCGGATTCAAGGTAATCCGAGACCACCGGTACCGGTCCAAGGAAGGCGTCGGCTTTGCCGGACAAGACCAGGCTGATGGCCTCCCCCAGACTGGCGACGGGCACCGGAGAAAAGTTATCAATCGGGTCCAGCAGTGGGAACTGGTTGGGATCGCCACTAATAATCGCGACGTTGGCAGATTCCAGATCCGATAGCGTCCGGTAGGCGGCATCACCGGCATTCACAAAGATCCCATAGGTCAGCGACATCATCGGTGAGGTGTGCCGAAGGCCCGGGATCACCGGCGATCCCGGAATGCGGGTGGTCAGAACCAGGTCGGCATCGTCGCCCTGGTCGACCGCCATGAAAGGCTCAACCGGCACGCCAAGCTTATCTGACACGCGAGCGAGATAATCAATCCAGATACCCGCCAGCGCACCCTCACCGGTATCGAACACCAGCGGCACCTGGCTCTGCCTGACAGCCACCCGAAAGCCTTCCTGCTGGCCCAACCACTCCAGATCTGCAGCGCCCAGAACCGGCGCCGGCGACGCCTGGGGCGGTTCCGCCCACACGACCCCTTGAATCAGGACAAACAAGAGGCCATACAATAACTGTGGAAGAGACTTCACTGGATATCCTCGGTGGTTCCACTACATTTCAGGGAACAATACCTGCAAATGTGGAAGATTTCATACTGCCTCACCGCACACAGGAGAAGCCTGTCTTATGGACACCAGCAAACACACTCTAAGCGTCCTTTTTCAGCAGCTTGGCTTACCATCAGATCAGAAAAGCATGGAGAGTTTTATCGCCCGGTATTCTCCACTGCCTTCGGAAATTGCCATCCAGGATGCCCCCTTCTGGTCCGAAAGCCAGTCGCAATTTCTTGAGGAGGGCCTTGAGGAAGACAGCGACTGGGCCGAGATTATTGATGAACTGGACGCCCTGCTGCGGCACTGATCGGCGCCGTCAATCCACCATGACCTGATTGCGGCCGGCATCTTTGGCCTGATACAGGGCCCGGACGGCCTGTGTGTCGGCCTTTGGGCCCTTTGGCTCGGCTTCATCAAGGCGGGTAATGGCTTTGTCAATCTGATCCTGCAGGGTTTTCCAGGCATCGATATCGAACTTTTGCTTGCGCAGGTCGGACCTCAGGCGATTGAGCAGGTTATCCAGTTCCCGAAGATACTTATCCTTCCAGGACTCCTCAGATGCCATGAAACACTCCCTCAAGAACCGGCATGATCATTGTCGTTTCGGTTGATATAGTTGGTCGAACGTCGACGCGCCCGGGGATGACTCTGATCGTACACCCGGGCAAGATGCTGAAAGTCCAGATGAGTATAGACCTGAGTGGTGGCGATGTCCGCATGGCCAAGCAGTTCCTGGACCGCACGCAGGTCGCCGCTGGACTCCAGCATATGGCTGGCAAAGGAGTGGCGCAGCAGGTGTGGATGCAAGCGCTGGTCGGCACCCTGCACCACGCCCCAGCGGGCCAGGCGGGCCTGGATACTGCGCTGGCTCAGGCGACCACCCCGCTGGCTGACGAATACCGCGGTTTCACCCTCGTTAGCCATGGCTGTTCGGTGCGCCAGCCATCTATTCAGGGCCGCGACGGCCTTGCTGCCGACCGGCAGAATCCGCTCCTTGTTACCTTTACCCAGAACACGCACCTCCCGGCCTTTCAGGTCCAGGGCGAGCAGGCTCAGGCTGGCCAGCTCTGCCAACCGGAGGCCCGAAGAGTACATCAGCTCGAACATGGCGAGGTCGCGGATTTCCAGGGGGTCGTCCGGATTGACGTCCAGCAGCTGGCTGATCTGGTCAACGTCTGCCACTTTCGGCAGCCGGCGCCCGCTTTTGGGAGCCCGAACATCCAGAGCGGGGTTGTCCCGGGCGAGACCTTCCCGAAGCAGGAACTGATAGAAACGGCGGATGGCCGACAGGTGCCTGGCAATGCTCCGACCGCTTAAACCGTCTCGGCTCAGCCGGGCCACGTAGCGGCGGATGTCGTGAATCGTCAGCTCTGACCAGGCCGGGATGTCAACTTCGATCAGCCAGTCGACCAGGCGATCGAGGTCTCGTTGATAGTGATCACAGGTACGGGGGGAATGGCGCTTTTCGGTGGCGAGATGCCGGACAAACGCAACCACCGGGGCGGCCATCGCCTCGGGTGGTCGGGTGTCCGTCGCCAGCCCGGTCACCCCTGGCCGCTCTCCACAGCCAGGCCAGACACCGGGGCATCTGTGCGATAACGATCAAGCATGGGGGGCAGCAGCCGGCTCAGGGTATCGCTGATATAGCTGAGAAACAGCGACCCCATGCTCTGATCAAAATAACCCTGCTCGCAGCTGCCGACAGCAAATACGCCAACCAGACCCTCGTGACGCAGCGGTACCAGGGCCACCGAGGCAATCGGTTCATCCCGGTCCGGGAACAGGAACTCCCGCTCGCTTTCCCGGAACTGGCCGCACACCGCACGATCACCCTCCAGCAACGAGCCCAGACGCTCCCGGGCCTGGACGGAGTTGACGATGTGCAGGGCTCCCTCGCCTTTCTCCGGCTGCGCCGAATCGCTGAACAGCAGTACCGAGGCAGCATCCAGGCCAAAATCGCCGCGGATGCTGTCATCGACGGCGGCGGCTATATCGTTGAGTGACCTGGCTTCAATCACCTGCATCAGCAACCGTTTGCTTTTCTCGAACAGCCGGTCGTTATGACGGGCGATCGATACCAGCTCCACCAGTTCACGGCGAAGGGTATCCCGCTGCTCACGGAACAGATGAACCTGGCGTTCCACCAGCGAGATGGCCCGGCCACTGTCGTGGGGCAGAGTCAGGCTGCGCAGCAGTTCATCCTGATCAAGAAAAAAATCAGGATTGGCGCGAAGATAATCGGCCACCTGCTCCCGAGTGAGTTCGCCGGCCTTCTGGCGGGCCGTTTGTTCTGTCATCGTGTTCTCCTGAGCCGTCAGGACCTTGTTTTATTGGTTCGGGAACTTCTGCGACGCCGGGGCTGGGGATCGCCCGGCAGACGAAGCTGCCCTTCAAATACCGTTTTAGCGGGGCCTTCCATCATAACAGGGGACCCATTCCCCTGCCATTCGATCACCAGAGGGCCACCCCGCAGCTCCACCTCCACCCGGGTATCCAGCAGGCCTCGCAGCTGGCCGGCCACCACCGCAGCACAGGCGCCACTGCCACAGGCCAGGGTTTCTCCCGAACCACGCTCAAATACACGCAAGCGGGCATGGCTCCGGTCGACGATCTGCAGGAATCCGATATTGGCCCGCGCGGGGAACCGGGGATGCTTCTCCAGCATGGGGCCAAGGGTGGCAACCGGCGCCGTGTCGACGTCATCCACCACCAGTACACCGTGGGGATTGCCCATGGAAACCGTCGACAATTCCACGCTCTGGCCATCAACATCGACGGTGTACACGGTCTTCTGACAGTCCGCGGCGAAGGGAATGGCGGGCGGATTGAGTTCCGGCACGCCCATATTGACCATCACCAGGCCATCCTTGCCGATTTTCAGCTCGATCACGCCCTTGGCAGTCTGTACCCGGATCACCCGCTTGTTGGTCAGGCGCTGATCACGCACAAACCGGGCAAAGCAGCGGGCGCCGTTGCCGCACTGCTCCACTTCCGAACCATCGGCATTAAAAATACGATAGCGAAAATCCACATCAGGCAGACCCGGCGGTTCGACCACCAGCAACTGGTCGAAGCCGATACCAAAGTTCCGATCCGCCAGCTCCCGGATCAACTCCGGACGCAGGCGGAAAGGCTGGCTTATGGCATCCACCACCATAAAGTCGTTCCCCAGCCCGTGCATCTTGGTAAACCGGAGCAACGGCCCCTGGCCCCGTCTTTGCGGATTCATTTCTTGCTCCCCGTTCATTCCGGCAGGCAACTTTCAGGGCCAAGCTGATCGTCCAGGGTCTCCCGGCGGCGCACCACATGCACCTGATCGCCGTCAACCATCAGCTCGGGCGGGCGATTACGGGTGTTGTAATTGGACGCCATAACAAAACCGTAGGCACCCGCTGACCGAACCGCAAGCAAATCGCCCGCTTTCAGCCGCAGTTTGCGATCCTTGCCCAGAAAATCGCCGGTTTCGCACACCGGCCCGACCAGATCCCAGGCTTTTTCCTCACCGTCCTGATGGGGCTGTACCGGGATGATGGCCTGCCAGGCGCTGTACAGTGCCGGGCGGATCAGGTCGTTCATGGCGGCATCGATAATGGCGAAGTTACGATGCTCGGTGCACTTCAGAAACTCCACGCGGGTCAGCAATATACCGGCGTTGGCGGCAATGGAGCGGCCCGGCTCCATGATCAGTTCCAGCTCCCGATCACCCAGTCGCTCGGCCAGTGCCTTGACGTAATCCGCTGGCTGCGGGGGCTGTTCCTGATTGTAGGTCACGCCCAGGCCGCCCCCCATATCCAGGTGGCGGATATGAATGCCCTGGTCCGCCAGGGTATCGATCAGCACCAACACCCGGTCCAGGGCATCCAGAAACGGGGAGACTGACGTCAGCTGGGAACCAATGTGACAGTCCACCCCATGGACATCCAGGTTCGGTAACGCTGCGGCACGGGCGTATACCTGGGGGGCCTCGGCGATATCGATACCAAATTTGTTTTCCTTCAGTCCGGTGGAAATGTAGGGATGGGTGCCGGCATCGACATCCGGGTTCACTCGCAGCGAGACCGGTGCCCTCACGCCCAACTCTCCGGCCACTTTGTTCAGGCGGTCCAGTTCGGTGTCAGATTCAACGTTGAAACAGCGCACGCCCACTTCGAGCGCCCGCTTCATTTCCCATTCCTGTTTGCCAACGCCGGAGAACACCACCCTGGCGGCATCGCCACCGGCGCGCAGCACCCGCTCCAGCTCACCGGCAGAGACAATATCAAAACCGGCGCCAAGTCGCGCCAGCACATTGAGCACCGCCAGGTTGCTGTTGGCCTTCACGGCATAGCACACCAGGTGCGGGCGGCCATTCAGGGCGCTGTCGTAGGCCCGATAGTGACGCTCGAGGGTGGCCCGGGAATATACGTAAGCCGGGGTGCCAAATCGCTCAGCGATTGACGCCACCGGAACATCTTCGGCGTACAGTTCGCCATTGCGGTAATTGAAATGATCCATGTTGATCCTGACTATCTGGATGGATTACTGCCAGGGTTGGCTGTTCAGCGTTCCGGCGACTCATCGGTGTCGGCGCGCTCATCGACCTGACCGGACCGGGCCGGATCTGCCTGCGGCACGTCCCGGTACAGTGGCCCCTTCTGGCCACAACCGGCAAGCAGCAACAACAACAGCATCGAGAGCGCCCACGGCCGGCGAGATGGTCCAACCTGCATACCCATACCCCTGAGTGAATAATGGCCGAAGTATACCCGACACCCGCCCCTGATCGCGAGGGACCCGATGGCTTACGGCAGATAACGGTTGAGGGCGTCTTCCAGCCTGGTACGGTAATACAGTGACTGACCGGTCTGGATATCCCGTTGATACAACTGCGGGTCCAGATCATGGGGCAGGTGCAGGTCGGTGAGATACACCGGATAAGATTCACCACTTTGGCGCAGCGAACGGATGTAGTGTGCGACGGCGGGAATCAGACGGTCCCCGTATTCCTGCACACTGAATTCCTGATCGTTGCAGTAAATATCGAACCGCAGTGTGCTGTCGCCCTGCTGAACACCGACGGCCTGAACCTCCAGGCCCGAAAGTGGCACCGCGGTGCCCTGATAGGGCCGGAGTTCAGCAATCCAGCGGGCGTCGCGACGTACCATTTCATAGCAACGGATACCGCCCGCCGGGTCCAGGTTCTCTGCCTGACGCAACAGGCGCCGTTCCACCAGGTTTTCCAGGAAGCGCATTAACGGACCAAGCAGGTGGTTGCGATGCCCTGCCCGGACCGAACGGGCCCACAAACTGCCATGCTCATCGACAACCCAGAGCTGGCCACGGTCACCCTGAAGCAACCAGAACACCTGTATATTGCCCGCTTCGGACGCGGCGCAGACCGCCTTTAGCACCGGCTCGTCCCGCAGGGCATGGCGGTCCGGCACTATTGGCAGATACTCATCCTGCGGCTGCAACAGCGCTGCCAGCAGAGCTTCACGACTGTCCAGGGCGACAAACCCCGGTTCCCGGCCGCTGAACTGCAGCAGGAAATAGCGATGATCCATCTCGATGATGTAACGCAAGGGGTGCGGCCCGGTGCCGCCGGCAAAGAACTGGCGTAATACATCTCCGAACAACTCCCGCACCCGGCGTGCAATGGCGCTGCCATGCCCCCGACTGGGGGCCGCCACGCGGATTTCCGGCAGCTCGGCCGGGTTCATGGCCACCTGAGCCAACACGTTTTTCAGGCACTGGATCAGGGTATCTCCGGCGGCATAGTGCTGCAGACTGATCTCATGCCAGCTGTTCAGGGTAATCTGATCAATGGTCAGCACCAGGTTATCGCGCCCACCGCTGAACCCCAGTGAATCGGAACGGGCACTGAGCTTGTGTAGCCCACGTTCGGTCAGGTGGGCTTGCGGGTCCACCGCCACATTAATCAGCAACAGGTTTTTCAGCGGGCGCACACCTCGGGACAGCGCCTCTCTGGGCGCCGGAGACATGGGCATAGGCAGAAAGCCCGACAAGACCTCCACAATGTCTTTCAGTTCGGCCACCGAGGCAACACTCTTGCCCGCCCGGACATTGAGCCGGGTGGAGCGATGCAACAAGCCGTTGCAGTAACACCACACCAACAGCTCCGCCAGATTGCCTGCGCGGCGGATCACCGGTTGCCAGAAGGCGTCGGAGGGATCTTCAAGATCCCGGTACAGCAACCACCCGTCACCTTCCCCGCCCTGTTCGGACTGGTGGTGAAAAGACAGGTTTTCCTCCGCCAGCGACGGCACCAGACCAGGGTTAACCAGTTCGATCTTGCCCGCCTTGCGCTGAAAGGCGGCGTAGAGTTTGCGGCCCAGCAGGTTGATGTCATTGGCGCTGATGGCCGCCCGGGTCTGCTGCTCCCGGGCCATGCGGGACAACAGGCGGTAACTGTGGGTAAGCTCCGCCACGATGTTCCGCCTGAGACCGGTCACCTCTTCAGCCCGCCAGCGCTGGCGATTATCCAGGGCACTGAGGCGGTCTTCGCCCCATTCCCACTGCTGCACCAGCTGTCGTAGCAGATCGATTCGCCATTGGTCACCCGCCATGCCAGCCCGCGTGAGGGGCAATCCCGCCTTCAGGTACAGGCTCCGGCGCACCAGGTCCAGGCGTTCCGGAGCACCACTGGTCAACAGCCATTGCTCCAGTCGCTGATACAGCATGACGTAGGGGTCGAGAACGTCGGCACTGGTTTGCCCCTGATACACCGACTGTTTGAAGCTGGCGGACAATAACGGCTGGGCGGTATCGGTGGCGTAACACTCAATCAGAAACAACTTGAGAATGGCCTTCCAGGGAGCATCGATGCCTTTGTAAAGCTGCCAGATACCGGCGCCGGGGAACTCCTCATCGGGAATCGACGGCACGGCGCCAAAATCAATGTACTCGCTGGCCTTGATGAAGCGGCACTCCACCAGCCGCCGGCGGCATTCCTGGTAATGCTCCTCGGCGTCCGACGGGATCAGCCACCAGAGAGGATACCGCCCCGCCAGGTGGATGCTGGTCCGGTAGAACTCGTCCAGCAAAAGGAAATGCTGGGCACTGCCGCAGTTCTCTCCGGTGACCTCGGCCCGCTGCCGGCCGGCCCGCCAATCGCTGGCCGAGAACACGAACACGTGGAGCTCAACGCCCAGCGTTGCCGCCCATTGCGACAGTTTTTCGGCCTTGCGCTCCAGGCTGCGGATACCCTGTTCAGGCAGATCATCCCGATGACAAAGCCAGGCATCCAGATCACTGGCGACCGAGTGTCCCAGGGTGCCGGGGCTGCCCATCAGGAACAGGCTGTCGAGATCGGCCTTGCGAAGCCCCTGGTCGCGAACACTGAAACTTCGGGCAAAACGGCGCGCCGAGTTCAGCACATCGTTACCCGGCGTGTAGCCGGCCAGGCCCTGGGGGCAATTGCCATCAAGATAGCCCGGCAAAGCGGGATGATTCAGATGAAACGCCAGCGGTAAGAGTTCAAGCACCACCTGCTGCCGGTAAGTCAGGGCCGAACACGCCCGTTCCCAGCGCTGACGATTGACCAACAGAAACCGGTCCCGCAGCCGCCGCAGGGTTTTTCGGTCGATGCCGTCCTCAAAGTCGAGAACGATGGGCGGTGCGAGAACGGTCAAGAGGACTCCGGCAAGTGGTTATTTTCAGTCAGATAGTCAGTATGATGAATGAATCGTGGCAAAACCGGTAAAAAAATAAAAGGATGATCCGTTTTCGGCACACACCGGAACCGGCAACTCCTGAAGAGGCACCTGCGCTGTGAAAGAATTTATCATCCAACGTTATCGGCCGGATCTGTCCGGACCTGTCATTCAGCCAACCCTGCTGCGGGTGGACGACGATGGCCGAATCGCCCACGTCGACCGCCATGCCGAGGCCATGTTCGGCTACGACGCCGGGGCGTTGATCAGACAACCGGTGCAACGCATTCTCGCGTCCCGGCAGGACGATCCCTTTGCCCCGGCCCACCGACACCACCTGGACAACGGCCAGACGGTGCTGGTGACCTTCCGCCACAAGGATGGCTTCTTTTTTACCGCCATTCTGGGCTTGCGCATGGAAATGCGCGATTCAGACCAGGCCGCCAACGCCACCATTTCCCTGAAAGACAGCGGCGACATGGACAGCCGCCTGTTACGACTGGCAGAACAAGGCGCGGGTTTCGGGCTCTGGGAGCTGGATATGACCTCCAATGAGATCAGCTGGTCTGAGGGCATGTACCGTTTGCTGGAGTTGCGCCCCGGGACGGAATTGTCACCCGAGCAGGCCTTGTTTTACTGCCAGGTCGGCCAGAACCGCGTGCGCGCCCTGTTCCGCCGCTGCATGCGCACGGGCCGGCCGTTCAGTATGGAGCTGTCGGTACTGACCAGCCGGCAACGTTTGCAACGAGTCATCCTGTCGGGCCGCGCCCTGAAAAGCGGCGGCCGGATCCAGAAGCTCGGTGGCGTGATGGTCAACCACAGTGAAGCCATGCTACATGACCACGCCCGGCAGCAGGCCCAGAGGATTCTGGAAGCAACCGCCAGCGCCACGCCAGACCTCGTGGTCGCTGTCGACACCAGCCTGAACCTGTTGCATTTCAACGCTCCCTGGGCAGAACAGTTCCGAAACGCCTTTGGCGCCGAACCAAGGCCCGGCGACAACCTTAAAACCCTGCTTGCCGACTTCACCAACGAACGGCGCATGATAGAGCGCCTGTGGCAACGTGCCTTTGACCGGGAGCACTTCGTGGCCGAGATGCCCCTGAACCGCCAGGGCGAAGGCCTGCCAGTCTACGAATTTCATTTCCAGAATATTCAGGGCCTGCAAGGCGAGGTGGTCGGTGCCGTCCATGTTGCCAAAGACATCAGCAATCGTGTCCAGCACAGCGGCAGCGGCGACTACCGGATGCGCCATGACCCGGTGACCGGATTGATGAACCGGCGCTCCTTTGTCGAGCATCTGGAACGGGCCATGAAGCATAAGCGCAAACGCCAGTCGATGGACGGCTTGCTGCTGCTCGACCTGGACAGTTTTGAACAGTTCAACGAACAGGCCGGCAGTGGCACCTGCGATCGGTACCTGCGTGAATTGGCCGGTATGCTCGGGCTGCGGGTGCGCCAGCGGGACGCCCTGGCCCGGCTGTCCGGTGACACCTTTGCTCTGTTCATAGAGAACTGCCCCGAACCCAGGGCCCGCAAGATTGCCGAGGAAATCCGGGAGCAGATTGCCCAGTTCCAGTTTGAATGGCAGGGCAGACAGTTACAGACCACCGCCAGTGGCGGCCTGCTGATTCTCGGAACCGACGCTCCGCTCCAGCCTGAACAACTACTGACCCAGGCCGCCGACCTGTGCCATACCGCCAAGACCTCCGGGCGCAACCGTATCCACACCACCCAGGCCTTGCCCGGCGAGTTGGCCAATCGGGGCACCGACCGCCAGCTTGAACAGCTGCATCAGGCCCTGGATAACGGCCAGCTGATTCTGGAGTTTCAATCCCTCAAGCCGGTGGCCAGCGTCACCTGGGGTGACCACATTGAAATCCTGTGCCGGATTCCGGGTACAGGCGACGACTCGCCCCTGCTGCCGGAGCAGTTCCTGCCAGTAGCAGAACGGTTTGACCTGGCCAAGCGCCTGGACCGCCAGGTTATCCGACAGACTCTCCAGTGGCTGAGCCAGCATCGACTGTTGGAGCCAAGGCTGAAGTACTGCGGCTTCAACCTGTCCCTGGCCACCATTCTGGATGACACCTTTGCTGATTTCATGGAACAACAGGTGCGCCAGACCCCGTTCCAGCCCCATTGTTTCTGCCTGGAGATCCGGGAATCCCACGCCACCCAGTATCCCGATGAGGTAGCCGTATTATGTGACGCCCTGCACCGGGCGGGGTGCCGGGTTGCCCTGGAAGGGGCGGGGGCATCCGTGGAAAGCTACAGCCTGGCCGCCAACCTGCCGGTGGATATCATCAAACTGGACCGGCGCATCATGAACGATCTGGAACGTGATCCGGTGCAGCAGATCATGGTGGATGCCCTGCATCGGATTGCCGAAACCGCCGGCAAGGAAACCGTCGCCACCTTTATAGAGAACGATGAAACCCTCAGGAAAGTCCGAACCCTGGGCATTCACTTTGGCCAGGGTTACCGTTTGTCACGGCCGCGGCCGCTGGAAGAGCTCAAGCCAGCGGAGGTAGAACTCAGCACCGGCCGGATAGGCGGGTAAGCGGTTGCTGGGAGCCGCCTACCAGCCCTCCATCGGGACGCCATGTTCCCTGAGGTAGTCACCGTGCTTTTCAAGATAATTTTTGGTGCCCACCTCAAAATCATCCGGGTCACCCGGTACTTCCGTGGCCTGCATGCGCATCACCTCGATTTCGTTGCCAATCTGGTTCGAAATCCAGACCACCACGGTGCCGCCGGGTGCCAGGCCAATGGTCAAGAAGTGCCGGGGGCCGGAATACACACCCATCGGCGTCTTGTAGGTTGCCGGCTCCCGCATTCGGTCCAACAGGTCTTCCGGCACTTGAATGATCTTGGTGTAATATTTCTGCTCCGCGTAGGAAAACCAGTTGACCAGAATCAGTTCCGGAAAGGGGTCAACTCCGGCCCCAGCTCCAGTTGGGCCACGGGGCCCCTTCCAGCAACACCCCACCGCGCCGATGGGCTGGCGCCAGCTCCGCTCACCCGACTTCTCCAGAAACATGTCGGTCACCCACACTTCGTAGTGCTGTGGTGCCGCTATCCTGATCATCCAAAGAGTGTCGTCTGCCTTCGACCACGCTGAACACCCGCTGCCCAACAGGGCCATGGCCACTATGCCTATGGCCAGAATTTTCTGAATCATCATTCGCCCTCTGTTTGTGGATAAACCAGGCGCTCCCCGGAGAGCACCGGTGCATGGGGATGCAATCCCTCTAACTTCGCAGGTGTTCCCGCCACCAGGGTTTCGATGCCGTTGTAGTGTGCGGAGTAATGGATATAGCGCTGGAGCAACAGGTGTTCATGTTCCGTGGTCAATGAAGGGGCGTCGCTCCCTTGTTCAACCTGTTCCAGGAGTTGTTGCAGGATGGGGGTCAGTTCATCTGGCAAGGTATTGTCGGTTCTCCTGGTATCGATATCTTGCAGCGGCGCACCGCTATCGGTGGCCAGCCGATGCATCAACCTCAAGGCCACCTGCGAATACTCCCCCCGCACCTGGCGCAGCATCCGCAACACCAGTTCCACCCGGCCATCCGGCGCCGGGTGCTCCTGGCGCCGGGTAACAATTTCCAGTCGGGCTGGTCCTTCAGGGCCCAGGTCTTTCGGCCAGGCCTGCAATTGTTCGGATTGCCGTACCGGCAGGTTGTCGGGGCCAATCCAGCCAGCGGCCTCTACCTGTTGCCGTTTGGCCTCCAGGTTGTCCCACTGCAGGGTTTTGTCCGGCCAGCGCAGCCGGTCGCGAGGTATCGGCAACCTGGGGCTTAACAGCACGTCCTCGCGCTGGCTGTCGCCGTAACCACCTCCAATATCGGAATGAACCCCAGGCAGGGAGATTTCCCGGAAGTTGGCCGGCAAGCTACCGTCGCGGCTTCGCAGACTGTTCAGAGCAAAGTTCCTGCGGTGCTCATGGGCGGCGGTCAGGTGCACTGCATGGCGCACCTTGTCCGAATTCAGGTACAGCTTTACCGGGTAGTTGCGGTTGTTATGAGCCGATAAATCACCAGCGGCCGGGTTAACGATGGCGGCCACGGAATCGAATAGTCCCACGAAGCGAATTTCTACCGTCTCCGGCCAAGGAATATGGTTCTGAGCCAGTATCTCGGCGAGCAGGCCGCTTTCCCCCTGATTAATCTCATGCGCAGCGTGGCGGGCCGCAGCAGCCCCCCGACTGAAGCCGAACAGATCCAGGGTCAACCGATTAATAGGCTTATCTTGAAATGTGTCTTTGGCCTGCTGGGCCAGTTGAGAGAAGGCGTAGGTTACCTGTGGGACAATGCCAGCCTCCCCCATGCCGGTGGCTGCGCTATACAGCACATCATCATCGCCGGTCTTGGTGCCCGCCCCAGGAGCATAGATTTTACGCCGGTAGGTGCTGGTACCCTCCTCCTCTTTTTCTTCTTCGATGTACAAATCCCACAACTTAGCCACATTGCTGGCGGCATTGGCGTAACTGTCACCCAACATCAGGCCCATCCGCCGCTCACACTCTTCCCGGCTGATGGTGTTGTTCTCGTAGGGAATCAGGCACTCCTGCTCCAGCTGCTCTTTAAAAGCCTGGGTATTCGCGGCATTGTTCATGGTGCCGTCGGTAAACAAGCCAACTTCCAGATGAATCTTGGGAGAAGGTTCCCGGGAGGAGTCCTCCTTGGCGCCTTCGGCGGCGGATGCGGACATCAGAACGGGAGCCACTAGCGCGGAAGCCCCTAAGGGCAGGCTCAGCCGGTGGTCATCTTCGCTGCCCTGAGCCGCCTGCTCCTGACGCTGACACTGCCGGTAGTGCATCGAGAACATATTCACTTCCAGCGCCCCAACCCCCCAGGGGTCAGATTGGCGCAACTGATCGGGGGTCACGCCGCATTCGTTCAGTTGCGCCACGGCGCTCTCAATCGCAGAAGGCGTGTATATCCAGCTATCATTTACCCGCCACCGCCCCCCGGCAGGCAAGCTGTCATCTGGCTGCCAGGTCACCATGGGGGAGAAGGGGCCATCCCAGCCTTCACAGACCAACATCAGCTCACCGTCTTTCACCGCCCGGTGGACAGTCTCGGCTATGTTGCCTCGGCCACGGTAGTGGTGCCTGAATAACGAGTGCATGTTTGAACGAACATGGTCGTTCTCTTTAACCAGGCGCCTGGCCTTATCGGCGGCGAAAAAGGGGGTTTCAACGTGGGGAAGATCACAGGCTCTCAGCTCCGAGGGCCTGACCAGTTTCATGAAGCTCATCGTCAGCATTCCTTGTTGACGGTAGAAAATGGGTAAGAATCAGTCGGCAATCCTAGCCGATATTTCGTATTTATGACAAAACCGCACTTCACGGTTTTGTCATAAATCTTCTACGCTGATCAGCCTATGACACACCCATGGACTACACCAGCCTTAGCCCCTTCCGGGCGCGGGCCACCGCCGCACGCACCTGGTTCGGTGCGGTGCCGCCCAGGTGATCACGGGCCTGCACGGAGCCTTCCAGGGTCAGCACGTCAAACACATCCTCACCAATTACGTCGGAGAACTGCTGCAGTTCTTCCAGGGTCATCTCGGACAGATCACGGCTTTCGGCCACACCAAAAGCAACAGACTTGCCGACGATTTCGTGGGCATCCCGGAAAGGCACGCCTTTCTTGACCAGGTAGTCGGCCAGATCGGTGGCGGTAGAGAAGCCCCGCTTGGCTGCTACCCGCATGTTATCGGCCTTGGCTTCGATCGCCGGAATCATGTCGGCGTAGGCCTTCAGGCAGCCCTTGATGGTATCGACAGTGTCGAACAGCGGCTCTTTGTCTTCCTGATTGTCCTTGTTGTAGGCCAGCGGCTGGCTCTTCATCAGGGTCAGCAGACTGATCAGGTGACCATTGACCCGGCCGGTCTTGCCGCGCACCAGCTCCGGCACATCCGGGTTCTTCTTCTGGGGCATGATGGAGGACCCGGTGCAGAAGCGGTCCGGCAGGTCGATGAAATCAAACTGGGCCGAGGTCCACAGCACCAGCTCTTCACTGAACCGGGACAGGTGGGTCATCAGCAGCGCGGCAAAGCTGCAGAATTCGATGGCGAAGTCCCGGTCAGACACCGAATCCAGGCTGTTTTCAGTCGGCCGGTCAAAGCCCAGCAGCTCGGCAGTCAGGTTGCGGTCGATCGGGTAAGTGGTGCCGGCCAGGGCGGCAGCGCCCAGGGGCATCACATTCACCCGCTTGCGACAATCCTGCAGACGATCGGCATCACGCACCAACATTTCGTACCAGGCCAGCAAATGGTGGCCAAAGGTAACCGGCTGGGCGGTCTGCAGGTGGGTGAAGCCGGGCATAATGGTGTCCGCTTCACGCTCGGCCAGATCCAACAGGCCAGCCTGCAGGCGGGCCAGTTCCTCGGCAATCACGTCGATTTCGTCCCGCAGGTACAGGCGGATGTCGGTGGCTACCTGGTCGTTACGGCTGCGGCCGGTGTGCAGCTTTTTACCGGTAATGCCGATGCGGTCGGTCAGCCGGGCTTCGATGTTCATGTGCACGTCTTCAAGGCTGACAGACCATTCGAAGCGGCCGGCCTCGATGTCTTCCTTCACGCCTTTCAGACCATCAATAATCTGGTCTCGCTCAGCGTCAGTGAGCACACCCACTTGAGCCAGCATGGTGGCATGGGCGATGGAGCCGGTAATATCATGGTGATACAGGCGCTGGTCAAAACCGACCGACGCAGTGAAGCGCTCAACAAAGGCGTCTGTGGGCTCGCTGAAGCGGCCACCCCAGGGTTTTTCGGAGGATGTGGTCTGGTCAGACTTTTTCTGATCCGTCATGGTCTATCTTTCCTGCTGACAGCCCGGCATCATCACGCCGGCAATGGATAAGTGAAAATTTGCCGCAGTATAGCATTCTGACCACGGTTAAGGAGACTCCCCTGGGAACCGACAAAGGCATCAACAAGAAGGACTCCACCGACTTCTACGTGCCCGATCTTTGCCGGGTGCGGGCGGTGTTCCTGCTGCTGGTCACCAGTGAGCTTTTTGTCCTGGTGTTGTCTATCGTGCAGGCCGAGCGCGGCTGGATAGACTGGAACTACTTCGGCTTGCTGTCCCTGTTCGTACAGTGGACCACCCTCACCAGTGCCGCACTGATCTGCCTGCTGCGGCCATGGCTGGCGCAAATGAGCGTCGCCCGCGCCACCCTCGCCATTGTGGTCATTGTGCTGCTGGATGTGCTGGCTTTCAGCCTGTTTGCCGACAACGTATTGCACCCGCAGCCGGGGGTTGCGCTGTGGCAGGGCATTGCCAAGAAACTGTTGGTGGCACTGCTGATCGTGCTGATGGTGTTACGCTACTTTTACCTGCAGGACCAGTGGCAACAACAGCGAGAGGCCGAAATGCAGGCCCGGCTGACGTCGCTGCAGGCCAGGATCCAGCCCCATTTCCTGTTTAACAGCATGAACACCATTGCCAGCCTGATTGCCAGCAATCCGGAACAGGCAGAAGAGGCGGTTCTGGATCTGTCCGAGCTGTTCCGGGCCAGCCTGCGCACCGATGATCAACTGGTACCACTCAGCCGTGAACTGGAGCTGTGCCAACGCTATCTGGCCATTGAAGCCCTGCGCCTGGGAGACCGGTTAAAGCTGGACTGGGACATACAGCCGGGCCTCGAGCAACAGGCCATTCCTCCGCTGACCTTACAACCGCTGGTAGAGAACGCCATCTACCACGGCATTCAGCCCAGACCCGAAGGCGGCACAGTGCGGATCGAGGTGTACGGCAAAGGCCATTTTGTATACTTGATGGTCCAGAACCCGAAACCGGAGTCCAGCAACCGCCAGCACCAGGGCAACCAGGTGGCCCTTGTTAACATCCAGGCCAGGCTCCAGGCTTTGTTCGGCGAGCCAGCGGTTCTCAAACACAGCCATCAACACAACATCTACACAGTTACCCTCAGGCTGCCCGCAAGGACAGCAAGCTGACAAAACAGACCAGGCGACCGCAGGAGCACCATGAACCAACAACCGCAGCGCATTCTGATCGCAGACGACGAACCCCTGGCCCGGCAGCGCATTCAGCGCCTGGTGGAAGAACTGCCGGAATACCGGGTGTGCGGTGAAGCGAGCGATGGCAATGACGCCCTGCGCAAGGTGGCCGAGCTGGAACCGGATATCCTGCTGATGGACATTCGCATGCCGGGCATGGACGGCATGGAAGCGGCGCACCAGCTGAGCCAGCTCAGCAACCCGCCGGCGGTTATTTTCTGTACAGCCTACGACCACTATGCCATCCAGGCGTTCGAGGTTCGCGCCATCGCCTACCTGCTCAAACCGGTGCGACGGGAGGCTCTGGCAGACGCCTTGGCTCGGGCGGGAAAGGTCAACCGGGTTCAGCTCCAGGCCTTGACCCACAACAGCGACCTGACCACCGAACAGGTTGCCGTGCGCACCCACCGGGGAACAGAACTGATTGATCTTACAGACATCCGCTACTGCGAAGCGGACCAGAAATACGTCACCCTGCACCACAGCCGGGGTGAAACGGTCTGTGATTACACCCTGAAAGAACTGGAGCAGGCGTATCCGGAAAAACTGTTACGCATTCATCGGCATACCCTGGTCGGCGTGCGTTTCATCCAGGCCCTGCGGCGCAACAGCGATGGTCAGAGTATGCTGGCACTGAACGACTCAGACACCCTGCTACCGGTCAGCCGCCGCCATGCCAGCCATGTCAGGCAGTGGTTGCAGGAGCACCAACCCTCCCCCTGACGGGGTACAGGGCCGTCTACGGCGGGACTTTTTCACTGCCACAAGGTAACCTTGGGGCACATTTTTTCCTACGACTGTGAGTGCCATGTCAACACGAACCCTTCGCATTGCAACCCGCAGCAGCGCCCTGGCGTTGTGGCAGGCGGAATTCATCAAATCCGAACTGGAAAGGCTGCACGATCACATCACCGTGGAGCTGGTGAAGATCAAAACCCAGGGCGACAAGATTCTGGACGTGCCCCTGGCCAAGATTGGTGGCAAGGGGCTGTTTGTGAAGGAGCTGGAAGAAGCCATGCTTGACGGCCGGGCCGACCTTGCGGTGCATTCCATGAAAGACGTGCCCATGGAATTCCCGGAGGGCCTTGGCCTGGTGGCTATCTGTGAGCGGGAAGACCCGACCGATGCGTTTATCAGCAATCAGTACGATCATCTGGACCAACTGCCCCAGGGTGCCGTGGTTGGCACCTCAAGTCTGCGCCGCGAAACCCAGCTCAGGGCCAACCGCCCGGACCTGGAAATCAAGATGCTGCGAGGCAACGTCAACACCCGATTGGCCAAGCTGGATGCCGGCGAATACGACGCCATTGTTCTGGCCAGCTCCGGCCTCAAGCGCCTGGGCTTCCACGACCGGATACGCTACTGCATGCCGGATACTGTCTCGCTTCCGGCCGTTGGCCAGGGCGCGCTGGGTATTGAATGCCGCCTTGATGACAGCGAGCTGCGGGCACTGCTGGCACCACTGAATCACGACGATACTTCTGACCGGGTGAAAGCAGAAAGGGCCCTGAACCGGCGCCTCGAAGGGGGTTGCCAGGTTCCCATTGCCGCCTATGCCCTGCTGGAAGACGACAACACATTGTGGCTGCGCGGGCTGGTGGGCGCTGTCGACGGCACCGAGATTTTTCGGGTAGAAGGCCGCGCGCCCCGCGCCGAAGGCGAACGCCTGGGCCGTGAACTGGCGGAGCAGCTGCTGGCTATGGGTGCTGACAAGGTACTGGCTGAGATCTATGGCCACACCCCAAGCTGATCGGAATAGCCAGGCCCTGCCCTTGCAGGGCCGGCGCGTACTGATTTGCCGGCCAGAACCCGAGGCAAGCCGCCTGGCACAGGCTTTTCAGGCCGCCGGCGCCGAAGTTCGCCGGATGCCCCTGATGGCCAGGGAGCCGCTGCCTGCAACACCAGAGCGCCGGTCGACCCTTCAGGATCTGGACCACTTCGCTCACATCATTGCCGTCAGCCCCTACGCAGCCAGCTTGCTGCTTGATGAGATCGATCACTGGTGGCCCCAGGTGCCCATGGGCATCCAGTGGTATGGCGTGGGTGCCGGCACCGCCGCGGTTTTCGCCCACCACGGTCTGAGCCCGAACAAGCCAGACAATGGCTGGACCAGTGAAGCCCTGCTGGCCCTGCCGGGATTGCAGAATCTAAACCACGAAAAAGTGCTACTGGCACGGGGAGAAGACGGCCGCGAGCTGATCCGACAGACCCTGGAGCAACGAGGTGCCCGTGTAACGGTTCTGCCGCTGTACCGACGCTTCCGGCCGTACTATGCTGCCAACGACTTAGAAGACAATTTCGCTGGGTTCCGGCCGGAGGTGATTATTGCGCTTTCCGGTGAAACCCTGAACAATCTGGTAGAGGCCAGCAGCGCGTTCCTGGCGACCCTGAACAATGCGCTGCTGGTGGTTCCAGCGGAACGAGTCTCGGAGCAGGCCCGCAAGGCCGGCTTCAGGAATGTGCTGGTTCCGGACGGCCTGGCTGACCAGGATCTGGTGACCAGTGTGGCTTCCTGGCTGATGCAGGAGGCCGGTGACAACGGTAAACCAAGTAAGGATGCCCGTGACTGAAACAACAAAGCAACTGCCCGCTCCGGTAAACCCTGCCAATTCCGCCCGCGTGCGCCTGTGGCCGGTATGGCTGATTGCCATGCTGGCGCTGATTATTGCCCTGGCCCTCGCGTTCTGGAACTGGCAACAATGGCAAACCCACAAAACCACTATGCTGGTGATCCAGGAGTTGCGCCAGGATACGGCACAACTGGAAGACCGTTATGGCAGCCGTGGCAGCGAGCAGAGCCAGCGCCTTCAGTCACTGGAGAATAACCTTTCAGCCCAGCGCGAGCTGATCGCCACCCAGCAGCGACAGATTGACCACAATGCCCGGGAACTGCTTGAGGCCGGGAATCGTACCCGTACCGACTGGCTGCTGGCCGAGGCGGAATACCTGCTGCGCATCGCCAACCAGCGCCTGTTGATTGAGAAAGATATCCGGGGCGCCCTGTCTGCCCTGGAATCAGCGGATGAGGTTCTGCGGGAATCCGATGACATCGGGGTTTACCCGGTTCGCCAGCAACTGGCCCGGGAAATTCTGTCACTGCGTGGCATCCAGGGCGTCGACCGCACCGGACTGTACCTGAAACTGGAAGCGGCCATTGCCAGCATCCACGACCTGACTGACCAGGCCCTGATTCATGATCAGGCCCCCGGTTTCCAGATGACCGAAGACCCGAATGCCCCGACCGATGGCCGCAACATGTTTGTGCGGGGCTGGAATCGTTTCCTCGACACCCTCAAACAGGTGGTCGTGGTCCGTCGTCTGGACGAACCGGTCAAACCCCTGTTGTCGCCGGACCAGAGCGCCTGGGCTCGCCTTAACCTTCAGTTGATGCTGGAAGAGGCCGAAATGGCCGTGCTTCGGGGCAACCAGCCATTGTATGAACGGGCCCTGAACAAGGCCATCACCACCATAAACGACTGGTATGACGCCACCAATCCGGCGATCCGGGGACTGGCCGATACGCTGACGGAACTGGCGGACCGAAATGTGGACCCAACCCTGCCGGATATCAGCCAGTCCCTCGGCTTGCTGAAAGAGCGGCTGGCCGGTCGGCTGGCGACCGGCAATGATGACGCCTCCGGAACCGAACGCGGGGGCAATGACTCATGATCAGGCTTCTGCTGCTCCTGCTGGTCGCGCTGCTGGTTGGCACCGCATTATCCCTGGGGCTGACCTATGATCTTGGCTATATTCGCATCAGCCTGGGCCATTACCTGATTGAAACCAATTTCTGGGTGGGCCTCGGGCTGATAATCCTGCTGGTGGTATTGGCGGTTTCTCTGATCAATACCTTCAGGCACCTGCGCCACGGCACCGGGATGGTGGCCGGCTGGGTATCCCGGGGCAACGAACGCCGGGCCCGGCGCCGCACCACCCAGGGCCTGCTGGCACTAGCCGAGGGCAACTGGCCACGGGCCCGCAAGCTGCTGGCCACCTCGGCAGACAAAGCCGACACACCGCTGATCAACTACCTTGCTGCCGCCCAGGCGGCCTTTGAAACCGGTGACCACGAAGCGGTGGATGAGCTGTTGCGCAAAGCCTATGACAGCACCCCTGGCTCCAGCATGGCGGTAGGGCTGACCCAGGCCCAGCTGCAACTGGCAGGCAATCGGCTGGAGCAAGCCCTGGCCACCCTGCTGCGCCTTCGCAAGGAGTCGCCCCATCATCCGTTTGTGCTGAAGCTCCTGAAGAACACCTACCTGCGCCTGGAAGACTGGCGTGAGCTGTCCCGGTTGATACCAGAGCTTCGCAAGCGGGATGTATTGCCGGGCAAAGAGCTGGACGAGCTTGAACGGCAGGTATGGCATAACCTGCTGGAAAGGGCCGCAGAAGACACCCAGAAGCTGCGCAAAGACAACCCGGAGGCGTCTCTGGAACCGCTGACCCGGCTATGGGACGAGCTGCCCGGCTTTGTGCGCCGGGACGAATACACCATCCGGGATTACGCCAGCCTGCTGGCCAGGCTGGGTGACGAAGCCCAGGCCGAAACCCTGTTGCGCAAGGTACTGAGAAACCACTGGAGCGATGAGCTCATCAACCTGTATGGGCGGGTAAAGGGCAACCAGCCCGAAGAGCAACTGCTGATTGCCGAACAGTGGCTGAAAGACCGTCCCAATAATGCGGAGCTGTTGCTGGCCCTGGGCCGCCTCAGCCTGCGTAACGAGCTCTGGGGCAAGGCAAAAGAGTATTTCCAGACCAGCCTGCACCTGCGCCGTAGCCGGGAAACCCTGGCCGAGTTAAGCCGGCTGAATGCTCACATGGGCGAAGAGGAAGCCAGTATCAAGCTGCTCATGCAGGGTCTGGAAAGCGATAACAGTTTGCCAGACCTGCCCATGCCAAGGGCCTGACACTGGAACCAAAAAGGCCGGATGGTTACCATCCGGCCTTTTTGGTTCACCATGGCGGCGTTCAATCCCGCGGAGCGTATTCCAACACATCCGAAAAGAACGCCTGCTTTGGTAACCCTTCAGCCATCAACGCATCCATCAGGGTGTAGACCATGGCTGGCGAGCCACTGGCATGCACTTCCACATTTTGCCAGTCTGCCCCGGATGCCAGCACGGCACCCACCAACTGATCGTGATGGCCACCCCAATCGTTGTCCTCGTCGTCACCGACCACCGGGAAGAAGCTGAACGGTGGCCAGTCGTCATGCCATTGCTGGGCCAGCGACCGCAGGTACATATCCTCGTGCTTGCGCACCCCCCAGTACAATTTGACCGGGTGCTGGAAACGGGTTTCCTGCAGGAATTCGCACAGGCTTTTCATCTGTGCAAAACCGGTACCTGCCGCCACCATCAGCACCGGTTTGTCCGGCGCGGCAGCCAGGCACGCCTTGCCGTGAGGCAACTCCACGGTAACATCCTGCCCTGAGGTCAGGGCATCAATCACCTTCTGGGCAGACACCCAGTCTGGCGAGGCCTGGATGTGCAACTCGATATTGGCGGCCGACGGACTGCTGGCAATTGAAAAATAGCAGGGCTCGGCACCTGGAAGGTTCACCGACAGGTACTGGCCGGCGTGAAAAGCCACCTCGCGGCGCTTCGGCAACTGCAATTCAACCCGATACACATCGTGACTGATGGAGCGCACGTCCACCACTTTTGCCAGGTATTGCCGGGGTTGATGATTTCCTGATGCCATAACGGCGGGTATCTCCAGTTTCAGGTCAGTCAGCGCCAAAGTTCGACACATCATTAAACGCTCACCAACCGTGATTAGTTTCTGATTACGGGTATTCAGGGCCAGACCGGACACCAGCCGGGCCTCACAGATTTCACAAACGCCATTTCTGCAGGCGGCCGGCACCTGAATCCCGGATTCAGCAGCGGCCAGCAGCAAGTCCGTATCGTCTGCCACCTGAAAACCCAGGCCGGATGGCTTAAGCCGAATCCGATGCATCCGGCCGCTCCTGTCAATCGGGGCGGGCGGCGGGAATTTCAATGCCGAGGCTGTCCCACAGGTCGTCCACCCGCTGCTTGACCTCATCGGTCATGGTGATCGCGGTGCCCCACTCCCGATCGGTCTCACCGGGCCATTTGTTGGTGGCATCCAGGCCCATTTTTGAACCCAGGCCAGACACCGGCGAGGCGAAGTCGAGATAGTCGATCGGTGTATTCTCCACCATCGTGGTGTCCCGAACCGGGTCCATCCGAGTGGTCATGGCCCAGATCACATCTTCCCAGCTGCGGGCATTCACATCGTCATCGGTGACAATCACGAACTTGGTGTACATAAACTGCCGCAGGAACGACCATACGCCCATCATCACCCGTTTGGCATGGCCCGGGTACTGTTTTTTCATGGTAACGATGGCCAGCCGATAGGAGCAGCCTTCCGGAGGCAGGTAGAAATCCACAATCTCCGGAAACTGCTTCTGCAGGATCGGAATAAACACTTCGTTCAACGCCACCCCGAGCACCGCCGGCTCATCGGGCGGGCGACCGGTGTAGGTGCTGTGGTAAATCGGGTCACGGCGGTGCGTGATTCGCTCCACGGTGAACACCGGGAAATGATCCACCTCGTTGTAATAACCGGTATGGTCGCCGAAGGGGCCCTCCGGAGCCATGTCGTCCGGGTAGATAAACCCTTCCAGCACGATCTCGGCGCTGGCCGGTACCTGCAAATCACTCAGGCCAGCCTTGACCAGCTCGGTACGGGCACCCCGTAACAACCCGGCGAAGGCGTACTCGGACAACGAATCCGGCACCGGGGTAACAGCGCCGAGAATGGTTGCCGGGTCCGCGCCCAGGGCCACCGCCACCGGATAGGGTTTGTCCGGGTTGGCCCGGCGGAATTCCTGATAGTCCAACGCCCCGCCCCGATGGCTGAGCCAGCGCATGATTAACCGGTTGCGACCAATCACCTGCTGCCGATAGATTCCCAGGTTCTGGCGCTCTTTATTGGGCCCACGGGTGATTACCAGCGGCCAGGTTACCAACGGGCCGGCGTCACCGGGCCAGCAGTGCTGTACCGGAATCTGGTACAGGTCAACCTGGTCCTTGTCGATCACCACGTCCTGGCAGGGTGCCGAGCGGAGCACTTTCGGGCTCATGCGCATCACCTGTTTGAAGATCGGCAGTTTTTCGATGGCATCCCTGAAGCCCTTGGGGGGATCCGGCTCTTTCAGGAACGCCAACAGCTTGCCAACCTCCCGCAATGCCGCCACGTCTTCCTGCCCCATCCCCAGCGCCACCCGTTTGGGAGTGCCAAACAGGTTGGCCAACACGGGCATGTCGTAGCCTTTCGGGTTTTCAAACAACAACGCCGGCCCACCGGCCCGCAGTGTGCGGTCGCAGATTTCGGTCATTTCCAGGTGGGGGTCGACTTCTACGCTGATGCGTTTCAGCTCACCCAGCTTTTCCAGCTGGCTGATGAAGTCTCTCAGGTCGCTGTATTTCATGGTGTGCTCCGTTTCTGGTCTACGGTACTACGGAGTTTGGGCTTATCCGGACTGCCCTGCATTTAGCCTTTTGATTTTTTAGTTCGGAGTTTGAACAAGGCCGGGAGAGGGTGTCAAAACGGAAAACGGTGGTTTTCCTGATGGTTTTGACACCCTCTCCCGGCCTTGTTCTTTGAACTTTGGGGGGTACGCCCCGAAATCAGACACGCATAGAGACCAGTATCAACGACGCTTCATGGACTGGAAGAACTCGTCGTTGGTTTTGGTGTCACGTAGCTTGTCTAGCAGGAACTCCAGTGCACCGGTGTCGTCGTCCATGGAGTGCAGCAGCTTGCGCAGAATCCACACGCGCTGGATGTCTGCCTCGCTCATCAGCAGGTCTTCACGGCGGGTGCCGGAACGACGGATGTTGATGGCCGGGTAGACACGCTTCTCGGCAATCTTGCGGTCCAGGTGCACTTCCATGTTACCGGTGCCCTTGAACTCCTCGTAGATAACCTCGTCCATCTTGGAACCGGTATCCACCAGCGCGGTCGCCAGGATGGTCAGGCTGCCGCCCTCTTCCACATTCCGGGCCGCACCGAAGAAGCGTTTGGGCTTTTCCAGGGCATGGGCGTCAACACCACCGGTGAGCACCTTGCCGGAAGACGGAATCACCGTATTGTAGGCGCGGGCCAGGCGGGTGATGGAGTCCAGCAGGATGATGACATCTTTCTTGTGCTCGACCAGGCGCTTGGCCTTTTCGATCACCATTTCCGCTACCTGCACGTGACGAGCCGGCGGCTCATCGAAGGTGGAGGCTACAACCTCGCCGCGCACGGTGCGCTGCATTTCAGTCACTTCTTCCGGGCGCTCGTCAATCAGCAGCACCATCAGGTGACATTCCGGGTTGTTGCGGGCGATGGACTGGGCAATGCCCTGCATCAGCAGCGTTTTACCGGCCTTGGGCGGGGACACGATCAGGCCACGCTGGCCTTTACCGATCGGGGCTACCAGGTCGAGTACCCGAGACGAAAGGTCTTCGGTACTGCCGTTGCCCACTTCCAGGGTCAATCGCTCCTGGGGGAACAACGGGGTCAGGTTTTCAAACAGAATCTTGTTGCGGGCGTTGTCCGGCTTATCGAAGTTAATCTCGTTAACTTTCAGCAGGGCGAAGTAACGCTCACCATCCTTGGGAGGACGGATTTTACCGGAGACGGTATCGCCGGTACGCAGGTTGAAACGGCGAATCTGGCTGGGGGAAACATAGATATCGTCCGGGCCGGCCAGGTAGGAGGCGTCGCCGGAGCGAAGGAAGCCGAAACCGTCCTGCAGAATTTCCAGTACGCCGTCGCCGTAGATGTCTTCGCCGCTCTTGGCGTGTTTCTTCAGGATGGTGAAGATAACATCCTGTTTGCGCGAGCGAGCCAGGTTGTCCAGGCCCATTTCTTGCGCGATATCGAGCAATTCGGGCACAGATTTCTGCTTGAGTTCAGTAAGATTCATAATTTGTAGGATTGTCAGGAATGGAAGTAAACGACTGTTGGAATGACAGGGGTGCCCCTGAACGCATTGATCAAAAAAGCTGAAACATGGTGCTGGCTAGATGGAGCAACCGGTGCAGATGGAAGCCGGATTTGTTTGCTGAAGCCAGAGAGTGGGAACAACCGTTCGCCGGGCAAGCCGCATAATCGACCACCTTGAAGGCGTCTGTCAAGACCTCTGTCCAAAATTAAGTCAGTTTCATGATCTTCCGCCACCAGCACACCTCCCTCTGATGGGTTACTCCCTTCCCATCTGCGGCCCGTATACGGATACTGACACTAGTATTACTGATGAACGCATCTCGAATGCAGTAGAGCGGAGCCAAGCCATGAGCACTGAGCTTACGAATGAACTCAAACCTCTGAACATTGCTATTTTGACCGTATCTGACACACGGGGTTTCGAGCAGGACACCTCCGGGCAGTTCCTCGAAGACAGCGTGATTGAGGCCGGCCACCGACTGGTGTCTCGCCGGATACTTCCGGACGACGTTTACCTGATACGCGCTATTATTTCACAATGGATTGCGGACCAGGACGTTCAGGCGGTCATCATAACCGGCGGCACCGGCTTTCATGAACGAGACAGCACACCGGAAGCGGTCAAGCCCCTGCTGGACAAGGTCATTGAGGGTTTCGGCGAGGAATTTCGCCGGTTATCGGCGCTGGAGATCCGTTCTTCCACGATTCAGTCCCGGTCATTCGGTGGCATGGCCAACAACACCGTTATTTTCTGCCTGCCGGGTTCAACCGGTGCCTGCAGGACTGGCTGGGAAGGCATTCTGAAAGACCAGCTGGACAGCCGGCACGGCCCCTGCAACTATTCCGGACTGGTCATGCGCAAGCCAGAGCGTGCTTTCAGCCGGCTTCAGGAAGTCATTGGCAACCGCGCAGAAAAATAACCGGGAGGTACCATGGCAGGCTCTGACCTGATCTCTGTTGACGACGCTCTCAACTACATATTGAGTCGCGCCACCGCTGTCACACAATCCCAGGCGGTGCCGCTCAGCGAGTGTTTGGGGCGGGTCCTGGCCGAGAACCAGTATGTGCCGGCGGACGTTCCCCCGGCTGACAACAGCGCCGTGGATGGCTATGCGGTGTACCACTCAGACGTCGCACCCGGGCGGGCGCTGGTGGTCTCTGACCGGGTGCCGGCGGGCACGGCCCCCAAACCACTGGCGCCCGGTACCGCTGTGCGAATCTTCACCGGTTCAGAGATTCCGGAGGGCGCGAATGCGGTGGTGATGCAGGAGCGGGTGGAACGTACCGGTGACAACATCCTCATCATGGCCGAAGTCAGCGCCGGGCAGAACATTCGTCGTCGCGGACAGGACCTGACCCAGGGGGACCTGGCATTGCCCCGGGGCACCCTTATTCGCCCCCAGGAAATGGGCTTACTGGCCTCGATGGGCATCGCACAGGTGCCGGTACTGGACCGGTTGCGGGTGGCCATCCTGAGCACCGGCGATGAACTGGTACAACCCGGCGAGCCGCTTGCCCCCGGCCAGATTTACAACAGCAATCGCTACACCCTGCTCGGGATGCTGGCACAGGCGGGATGTGAGGCTATCCTCTGCGAGACCGTTCGGGATACTCGCGACGGCACCCGCCAAGCGCTGCAAGAGGCGGCAAGGAAAGCCGACCTGATTATCACCAGTGGCGGCGTGTCGGTGGGCGAAGAAGACCACGTGCGCGCAGTGCTCGAGGAGTCCGGCCGGCTGTCTTTATGGCGGATGGCCATCAAGCCTGGCAAACCATTGGCGTTCGGCAGCATTGACGACACGCCGGTGCTTGGGCTGCCCGGCAACCCGGCCTCTGTGTTGATTTCCTTTATGGTCATCGTGATGCCCTACATTCGCAAACGCCAGGGGCGACCCGACGCGCTGCCGATCGGGGAATGCCTGCCCGCAGACTTCACTACCCATTCACCATCCATCCGACGGGAGTTTGTGCGCGCCCGCAAGACAGGCAACGGGGCCACCGCTTCCGTGTCCGCTGCCCCGAACCAGAGCTCCGGCGTGCTGAGTGCCGCTTGCTGGAGCTCCGGCCTGGCGGTGGTGCCGGAAAACAGCACCATCAATATCGGTGACCCGGTGATGTATTACTCGTACCCTGAACTGATGAGCTGATCATGACTGACCAGAACCTGACTGTTCGCTTTTTCGCACGGCTTCGCGAGGAGCTTGATACCGAGAGCCTTGAGTTGCCGGCAACTCCGGGCCAAACCGTTGAGGGCGTGTTGTCAGAACTGGCCGCCCGTGGCGGCCCCTGGGCTCAACTGCAGGGCGACCAGCCGGTCATGGCGGCCGTCAATCAGGCCATGGCCAAACCATCAACGCCAGTCACGCCGGGCGATGAAGTGGCCTTTTTTCCACCGGTGACCGGAGGTTGAAATGATTTCTATCCAGACGGAAGATTTCGATGTCGGCGCGGAATACGAGGCGCTGCGCGCCTCCGGCTCCGGCACGGGTGCGGTGGCGACCTTTTCCGGGCTGGTGCGGGACTCAGGGGACCTGTCCGGGGTGACCGGGTTATTCCTGGAGCATTATCCCGGCATGACGGAACAGGTGATTCAGGGATTGATTGATTCCGCCTCCCAGCGCTGGGATGTCCGCAAGGCGAGGGTGATTCATCGGGTCGGGCGGCTGGCGCTGTCGGATCAGATCGTGTTTGTCGGCGTTTGCAGTGCTCACCGGGGGGACGCATTTGCAGCCTGCGAATTCATCATGGATGCCCTGAAAACGTCAGCCCCGTTCTGGAAAAAAGAAATCACCGGAGACACCGAACACTGGGTTGAGCAAAAAGACTCGGACCTGGACCGCTCCAGGGCCTGGAAATAAAGCTCACCTTGCGACTGACGGCCAATGAGGGTGATTGAGGCAATCGAGTAGGAGGGGGAGTTGCCTCCCCCGTCCTCTCACACCACCGGGCATACGGTTCCGTACCACGGCGGTTCACGGTTGGCTCTGAAGCCGAACCATCGTATCCAGCAAGCTTACCAGAGACAGGCCATT